>NZ_JBSHBL010000193.1:0-1207 GCF_053611985.1 Streptomyces sp. NPDC054770 | reverse complement strand
CCGCAGGCGATCCGCGACCTGGGCGACAAGGTCGCCGCCCGGCACATCGCCCAGCGTGCCGGCGCCCCGCTGGTGGCCGGCACCCCCGACCCGGTGAGCGGCGCGGACGAGGTCGTGGCGTTCGCCGAGGAACACGGCCTGCCGATCGCCATCAAGGCGGCCTTCGGCGGCGGCGGACGCGGCCTGAAGGTCGCCCGCACCCTCGAAGAGGTCCCCGAGCTGTACGACTCCGCGGTCCGTGAGGCGGTGGCCGCCTTCGGCCGCGGCGAGTGCTTCGTGGAGCGCTACCTCGACCGCCCCCGGCACGTGGAGACCCAGTGCCTGGCCGACACCCACGGCAACGTGGTCGTCGTCTCCACCCGTGACTGCTCGCTCCAGCGCCGCCACCAGAAACTGGTCGAGGAGGCCCCCGCCCCGTTCCTGTCCGAGACGCAGGTCGCCGAGCTGTACCGGGCGTCCAAGGCCATCCTCAAGGAGGCCGGCTACGTCGGCGCCGGGACCTGCGAGTTCCTGGTCGGCCAGGACGGCACGATCTCCTTCCTGGAGGTCAACACCCGCCTCCAGGTCGAGCACCCGGTGACCGAGGAGGTCGCCGGCATCGACCTGGTCCGTGAGATGTTCCGGATCGCCGACGGCGAGGAACTCGGCTACGACGACCCCGCCCTGCGCGGTCATTCCTTCGAGTTCCGGATCAACGGCGAGGACCCGGGCCGTAACTTCCTGCCCGCCCCCGGCACCGTCACCCGCTTCGACGCCCCCTCCGGCCCCGGTGTCCGTCTGGACGCGGGCGTGGAGGCCGGCAGCGTGATCGGCCCCGCCTGGGACTCCCTGCTGGCCAAGCTGATCGTCACCGGCCGCACCCGCGCCGAGGCCCTGCAGCGGGCCGCACGGGCCCTGGACGAGTTCCAGGTCGAGGGCATGGCCACCGCGATCCCCTTCCACCGCGTCGTCGTCCGTGACCCGGCGTTCGGCCCGGAGCTTGCGGGCTCCACGGATCCGTTCACGGTCCACACCCGCTGGATCGAGACCGAGTTCGTCAACGAGATCAAGCCCTTCGCCGCCCCGGCCGACACCGAGGCAGACGAGGACAGCGGCCGGGAGACGGTCGTCGCCGAGGTCGGCGGCAAGCGCCTGGAGGTCTCCCTCCCCGCGTCCCTGGGCATGACCCTGGCCCGCACCGGCCTCGCCGCCGGTGCCAAGCCCAAGC
>NZ_JBSHBL010000192.1:0-1369 GCF_053611985.1 Streptomyces sp. NPDC054770 | reverse complement strand
GGCCCCGCGCCTGCCCGCGGCCCCCACCCCCTGTGCCACCTGGGGGTATCCGGATTGTTGCTGTGATTGTTGACAAAAGTGTTGACGTTTTTGCCGGTCAATCCTTAGCGTCTACGCACCACGGGTCAGCCGCACGAGCCGCCTCGACCCCCTCTACCGCTTCCCCTCCAGGGAACGCATCCTGGACGAGAGGAAAACAAAGATGTCCTCCTCAACCGCCCTGTCCGCCCGCGGCGGCAAACTGGCCCAGCTGGTCGTCGGCCTGTGCTGGCTGGCCGTGCTCTTCGACGGCCTCGACATGTTCATCTACGGCTCGGTGCTGCCCCACCTGCTGGAGACCAAGACCTTCGGCATCACGCCGGACAAGGCAGGCGACCTCGGCTCCTACGCCACCTTCGGCATGCTGGTGGGCGCCCTCACCGCGGGCACGGTCGCGGACCGGATCGGCCGCAAGCAGCTGATGATCGCCTGCGTCACGCTGTTCTCGCTCGCCTCCGGCATCTGTGCGATCTCCGGCAGCCTCGCGGTCTTCGGCCTCGGCCGCACCCTGGCCGGCGTCGGCCTCGGCGGGCTGCTGCCGACCGCGATCAGCATGGTCTCCGACTACGCCAGGGGCGGCCGGATCGCGATCACCATCGGCGTGCTGATGACCGCCCACCACGCGGGCGGCATCCTCTCCGCCTACGTCGCCAAGTGGCTGGTCGAACCGTTCGGCTGGCGCTCCGCCTTCTGGGTCTGCGTGCTCCCGCTGCTCTTCGTCCCCGTCCTGCTGAAGTTCCTGCCCGAGTCGCTGAGCTTCCTGGTCGCCAAGGGCCGCACCGAGGAGGCCACCACCCTGGCCGACCGCTACGAGGTCGAAGTGCCCGCCGTCGCCGCCAAGAAGACGACCGCCGACCGCTGGGACGCGCTGCTCGGCCTCTTCCGCGGCGGCGAGTGGCTCCAGACCCTGCTCTACTGGCTGGCCTCCTTCGGCGGTCTGCTGCTGGTGTACGGCGTCGCCACCTGGCTGCCGACCCTGATGCGCACCGAGGGCTACGAGCTCGCCAACGCCCTGACCTTCGTCGTCGTCTTCAACCTCGGCGGCATCGTGGGCATGCTGGTCGCCGGGCGGGCCGCCGACCGGTTCGGCGCCCCGCGCATCGCGGCGATCTGGTTCGCCCTCACCGCCGCCGGCGTCTACCTGCTCAGCGTCCACATGCCGATGGGCGTGACCACTCTCGTCGTCTTCCTCACCGGTGTCTTCCTCAACAGCGCCCAGACGATGATCTACGCGACCGTCTCCATCCGCTCCACCCCGGACAACCGCGCCACCGCCGTCGGCTGGACCTCCGGCATGGGCCGCTTCGGCGCCGTCTTCGGGCCGTGGCTC
>NZ_JBSHBL010000191.1:0-1665 GCF_053611985.1 Streptomyces sp. NPDC054770 | reverse complement strand
AGAAGCTGTTGTCTTTTCGATCTTGAGAGATGCGCATCGAACGGGAGTCCCGATCGGGTGGTCGCGGGGCGCTGGGCGCATACAAACAGGGCCTCCTGAACAGCTCGTTGGTGTCGAATCACCGAGCAGCAGGAGGCCCTGGTGCAGCAGTCTTGCGTGCCGACGGCCGGGCAGTCCAGCGCGGTCACCTGGGAGTGTGACTGCCTGGCTCACCGGTTCGGAAACGCCGCCGACAACGGGACGCGGCAGCCTCGCTACCCGACGGACATGACGGACGCGGAGTGGGTCCGGGTCCTGCCGCTGCTGCCGGTGCCGGGCTGGATGCGCGGCCGGGGCGGCCGGCCGGAGGCGTATTGCCACCGGGCCATGCTCGATGCGATCCGGTATCTCGTGGACAACGGGATCAAGTGGCGGGCGATGCCCGCCGACTTCCCGCCGTGGGACCGCATCTACGCATTCTTCCGCCGCTGGCGCGACAACGCCCTGGTCAAGGAGTTCCACGACCGGTTGCGCGCGAGGGTCCGCGAGGAGCTGGGGCGGGATGCGCAGCCGACGGCCGGGGTGATCGACTCGCAGTCCGTCAAGGCGGATGCCGTCGTCGGCGCGGACAGCCGCGGCTTCGACGGCGGCAAGCTGGTCAACGGCCGCAAGCGGCACGTCGTGGTCGACACCCTCGGCCTGCTGCTGGGCGTGATGGTCACCGCCGCGGATGTCGGCGACCGCACCGCTGCCCAGGTCCTGTTCAGGCAGGTCGCCGACGCCCACCACCGGCTGGAACTGGTCTGGGCTGATGGCGGCTACACCGGCAGCCTCGTCGAGCACTGCCTGGCCACGTTCGCCCTGGTCCTGGCGATCGTCAAACGCAGCGACGACCGACGGGGGTTCGTGGTGCTGCCCAAACGGTGGATCGTCGAACGTCTCTTCGCCCACCTGATGCGAAGCCGCCGCCTGGTGCGCGACTTCGAGCGGCGCACCACCAGCGCCGAGGCGATGGTCTACTGGTCGATGATCACTCTCATGACCCGCCGCCTGGCCCGGCCACACCCGCGGCGAGGGTGAACCGGCCCGGCTGCTGCTCGGCCAGCCAGCCACGGGCCACCAGGCGTTTCGCCTTCGACCGCAGCGCCTCCACCCTCGCCGGCACCACCTCCATGCCGAACAAGGCGGCCAACTCCTGGCAGGTCAGCGGCCCTTGACGGAGCCGGGCCCGGTCCGCGAGCGCGGTGAGGATGCGCTGGTAGTCCACCGACAGCACCGACCAGGCCAGCCCCTGGCGCCACACCGGCACCTGCGACTTCGGCTTCGCCCCGTCCCGGGGCACCGACTGCACCGCCGCATCCCGCGGGTCCTCGGTGACCTCCGCCCCGGCGGAGGCGCCGCCGTCCGGAGCCAGCACCGTATCCACCCGCCTGCGAGCGATCGCCCACTCCTGCCACTCCAGCTCGGCCGCGGCAAGCTCGGCCTGGATACGGTCGGCCTCCTCCCGCAGTCCGTCGACGCGACGCCGAGCGGCGAGCTCGTGCTGTTCCAGCAGTCCAACAACCGACGGCATCCGCCACCTCCCGGGGAACGACAACCCGACAGGCCACCACTCCCACGGAACCACCACTCCTATCCCCGACCAGCGGAAACGCGTCGATCACGTCCTGAAAGACAACAACTTCT
>NZ_JBSHBL010000190.1:0-1950 GCF_053611985.1 Streptomyces sp. NPDC054770 | reverse complement strand
CGAGCAATGCTCATTACCTGTGGATCGGCTCGGGAGGGCACGCCCGAGGGGCGTACCTTCCCGAGTGATCGATTGACTGGTATCGAGTAGGCCCGCGTTGCCGCGCGGGTCGGGAAGGCACGCCGTGCTCAGCGTAGTGAACGCCGACGGCACCACCGCCAACGGCTCCTCTCTGATCGATGAGATCGTCCGTGAAGGCGCACGGCGGATGCTGGCCGCCGCGCTGGAGGCCGAAGTCAACGCCTACATAGCGGAGTTGGCCGAACAGCGCGACCAGAAGGGCCACCGCCTAGTCGTGCGCAATGGCTACCACCAGCCGCGCTCCGTGACCACGGCGGCCGGCGCGGTCGAGGTGAAGGCACCGCGGGTGAACGACAAGCGCATCGACGAAGCGACCGGCGAGCGCAAGCGGTTCTCCTCGGCGATCCTGCCGCCGTGGTGCCGTAAGTCCCCGAAGATCAGCGAGGTGCTGCCTCTGCTCTACCTGCACGGACTGTCCTCCGGCGACTTCGTGCCCGCCTTGGAGCAGTTCCTGGGCAGCTCGGCTGGGCTCTCCCCGGCCACGGTCACCCGGCTCACGCAGCAGTGGCAGGCCGACCATGCCGCATTCATGGCCCGCGACCTCGCGGAGGTCGACTACGTGTACGTGTGGGCCGACGGCATTCACCTCAACGTCCGCCTGGAGGAGGCCAAAGCCTGCGTCCTGGTGCTCATCGGAGTCCGCGCCGACGGCTCGAAGGAACTGGTCGCGCTCAAGGACGGATACCGCGAATCGGGTGAGTCCTGGGCCGACCTGATGCGCGATTGCGCCCGCCGGGGCATGCGCGCCCCCGTCCTCGCGGTCGGCGACGGCGCCCTGGGCTTTTGGAAGGCTCTGGCCGAGGTCTTCCCCGAAACCCGCGAGCAGAGGTGCTGGGTTCATAAAACCGCAAACGTGCTCGACGCCATGCCGAAGTCCGCGCAGCCCGGCGCGAAGAAAGCTATCCAGGACATCTACAACGCCGAGGACAAGCAGCACGCACAGGCAGCGATCACGACGTTTGCGCAGCTCTACGGCGCGAAGTTCCCCAAGGCCGTCAAGAAGATCACCGACGACCAGGACCAGATGCTGGCGTTCTTCGACTTCCCCGCCGAACACTGGATCCACCTGCGCACCACCAACCCCATTGAGTCCACCTTCGCCACGGTCCGCCTGCGGACCAAGGTCACCCGCGGGGCCGGCTCCCGCGCTGCCGCCCTCGCCATGGTCTTCAAACTCGTCGATTCCGCCCAGCAGCGGTGGCGGGCCGTGAACGCACCCCACCTCGTCGCCCTCGTCCGCGCCGGTGCCCGTTTCGAACGAGGCCAGCTCGTCGAACGACCCGAGCTCAGCGCGGCCTGAACCACACCAACTGATCTACAGTTCCTGCCAGTTGCTCACCACGGACGGCTCGGATCAGCTCGCTGACGTCATCCGTTCTGAAGGGAGTCCTGTGGCATCCATCAAGGACATCGTCTTCGACAGCCCTCATCCGGCGTCGGCCGCCCGATTCTGGGCTCAGGCCCTGGACGACTACCAAATCGCGCCGTACGACGAGGAGGAGCTGACGCGGCTACGTTCCTTGGGCATCAATGACCCGGAGGACGACCCCACTGTCCTGCTCGTCGGCGCAGACGGCAGGCTGCCTCGCATCTTCTTCCAACTGGTGCCAGAGGACAAACGGGCCAAGAACCGGGTCCATCTCGACCTGAGTACGGCCGATGCAGCCGCAGAGGTCAAGCGGCTATGCGCACTCGGGGCAACGGTTCAGGCCGAGCGTGAGGACTGGATCACGATGCAGGACCCCGATGGCAACGAGTTCTGCATCATGCGCTCGTGAGCGGGGGGCCAGCCTGCAACCTTATCGAAGGTTCCGCCACTATCGCGGCCTGGTCGACCGCAACTGATCCACAGGAATTGACAATTACTCG
>NZ_JBSHBL010000189.1:0-2367 GCF_053611985.1 Streptomyces sp. NPDC054770 | reverse complement strand
GGCACCGACGTGCACGACGAGGGCGGCCGGGGCGGAAATAAGCCGCCGCGGCCGCCGAAGCAGCGCTCGTATGCCGGGGGGTCGAAGATCCATGCTTCAACGGTACGGGCCCGGACCGACATCCGATGCCGACGATGGGCTGAACAGCGGGCCATCCCCGAGGAGTAGACCCACCCCGCCACATACTTCGCCCGCGGTACACCCCCCTCCCCCACACTGCCAATCCCCCCGCCGCTCCCCCCAACCCCGCCGACCCAACCAACCCCGCCGGCCCAACCAACCCCGCCGCTCCACCCAACACCGCCGCCGCGCCCAATCCCGTCGGCCGCTCAATCCCGCCGCAACGGCGATCAGCCACGACGGCGCATATCGGCGGTGCCGGACCGGACGGTGGGTCCCCGCGGGCCGGTGGGGGCTGGGCGCGCAGTTCCCCGCGCCCCTGGGTTGGCTGCTCTTCTCGGCGTTCACGAGACACCGCCGCTCCACCGCACACGGCCACTCCACCCACCTAATCCCGGTGGTGGGTCCCCTTCAGGGCTGGGCGTCCTCTGGGATGGAGACCACCCAGTGGGTTTCCTTGCGGGGGCGGAGGTAGAAGGCCCAGTAGAGGGTGGCGGCGGCGGTGATGCCGCCGGTCCAGAGGAGGTAGGTCGTCTCCTGCTGGGTGAGGATGTAGGCGAGGACGACGATGAGGAGGATCGGCATCGTCGGCCAGAGCGGCATGCGCCATGCCGGGGTGTGCTTGTGGTGGCCTCGGCGGGAGAGCAGGGCCGCTACGGCGACGAGGAGGTACATGCCCGTCACCGAGACGCCCGTCACGCCGTACAGGGTGTCCAGGTTGACGAAGCAGAGGAGCGCGCCGGGGACGCCGACGGCGAGGGTGGCCACCCAGGGGGAGCCGAAGCGGCCCAGCCGGGACAGGGCGCTGTTGACCGGTGCCGGCCACGCCTTGTCGCGGGCCGAGGCGAACAGGACGCGGGAGTTCTGGATGACCATGACGATGCCCGCGTTGATGATCGCGAGGGCCACGCAGAGGCTGACGAAGGTGCCGACCGCGGAGTTGGACCAGGCGGTGACCATGGCGCTGATGTCGCCGCCCGTGAGGGCCTTGAGGTCGGTCGCGCCCATGGTGATCGCGGCGACCGGGACGAGGATGACCACCGTGGAGATGGCGAGGGTGGCCAGGACCGTACGGGCTACGTTGCGGCGCGGGTTCTCCAGTTCCTCGGAGAGGTAGACCGCGGTCGAGAAGCCCTGGGTGACGAAGAGGGCGATGGCCAGGCCGGAGACGACCAGCATCGCGGTGACCGTGGTGGTGTGGCCGCCGGTGTCCGCCACCTGCATGGACGTGAGGCTGCCGACCCCGCGGTGGCTGTGGGAGAAGCCCAGCACGGCCACCACGCCCGCCGCGATGACCTCGAGGACCAGGAAGATGCCGGTGATCCAGGCGTTGGCGCGCAGGTCCAGGAGGCCCGCGAGAGTGGCGAGGAGCATCACGCCGGCGCCGGTCATGGCCGGGTCCAGGTGGACGATCGGGGCCAGGTAGTCGGCCGTGCCCATCGCGATCACCGGGGGCACGATCATCACGACGAGGAGGGAGAGGACGAAGACCAGCCAGCCCGCGAGGCGTCCGGCCATCGTCGAGACCATCGCGTACTCGCCGCCCGCGCTGGGGATGAGGGTGCCCAGCTCCGAGTAGCAGAAGGCCACGGCGATACAGAGGAGGGAGCCGATGGCGATCGTGAGGGCGGTGGCGGTCCCGAGGGAGCCGAACAGGTCGGGGACGACCACGAAGAGCGTGGAGGCCGGTGTGACGCAGGAGAGGGTGAGCAGGGTGCCGCCGACCACTCCGATGGAGCGCTTGAGCGTCTTGGGGCTGTCGGACGCCGCTACGGCGGCGGTCTCGGCAGGGCGGAGCGTGTCGGTCATGCGGCGGTTCCGATCGACTCGTGCGAATGCCTCCGGCGGTTGGGCCGTGCTGCATGGAACCCCGACGAAAACCGTGGCGTCAATGGCTGTTTACCTTCGGATTCCGCACCATTCAAGCGACGAGGGTCACATCGCTTTCGTAGGGTCGAACGGCGTAGCGGGGCAATCACCAAGCCCCCTGCTCCCATGACCTTGCTTTTCAAGGTCATGAACGCAAAGAACTTAAGTCACCCGTTTCATCCCGCACAAACGAGAACCGCAGCTCCGCTGACAAAAAAAGTCGAGGCCGTCCGGTATCCGGACGGCCTCGACCAGGTCAGGCGATCACACTCAGTGGTTGCGCGGGAAGCCCAGGTCGACGCCCGCGGGCGCGTCCGCCGGGTCGGGCCAGCGGGTGGTGACGACCTTGCCGCGGGTGTAGAAGTGCGTGCCGTCGTT
>NZ_JBSHBL010000188.1:0-2674 GCF_053611985.1 Streptomyces sp. NPDC054770 | reverse complement strand
ACGAGGAGGGCCACGACGAGGCCGGCCTGTCCTCCTCCAGCAGCCGCCGTCGCCGGCGCCGCCGCCGGCGCGCCGGGGACACCTCCTCCGACACCGACACCGAGCCCGGCGAGGGCGACCCGGAGCGCACGGTCGTCAAGGTCCGTGAGCCCCGCAAGCCCTCCGAGCCTTCCGACGAGGTGCAGTCCATCAAGGGCTCGACCCGTCTGGAGGCCAAGAAGCAGCGCCGCCGCGAAGGCCGCGAGCAGGGCCGCCGACGCGTCCCGATCATCACCGAGGCCGAGTTCCTCGCCCGCCGCGAGGCCGTCGAACGCGTGATGGTCGTCCGCCAGCACGGCGACCGCACCCAGATCGGCGTCCTGGAGGACGGCGTGCTCGTCGAGCACTACGTCAACAAGGAGCAGTCGACCTCGTACGTCGGCAACGTCTACCTGGGCAAGGTCCAGAACGTACTGCCCTCGATGGAGGCCGCCTTCATCGACATCGGCAAGGGCCGCAACGCCGTGCTCTACGCCGGTGAGGTCAACTTCGAGGCGCTGGGCATGGCCAACGGCCCGCGCCGCATCGAGTCCGCCCTGAAGTCCGGCCAGTCCGTGCTCGTCCAGGTCACCAAGGACCCGATCGGCCACAAGGGCGCCCGCCTGACCAGCCAGGTCTCCCTCCCGGGCCGCTACCTCGTGTACGTCCCCGAGGGCTCGATGACCGGCATCAGCCGCAAGCTGCCCGACACCGAACGGGCCCGGCTGAAGACCATCCTCAAGAAGATCGTCCCCGAGGACGCGGGCGTCATCGTGCGCACCGCCGCCGAGGGCGCCAGCGAGGACGAGCTGCGCCGCGACGTCGAACGGCTCCAGGCGCAGTGGGAGGACATCCAGAAGAAGTCGAAGAACGGCAACGCCCCGACGCTGCTGTACGGCGAGCCCGACATGACCGTCCGGGTCGTCCGCGACATCTTCAACGAGGACTTCTCCAAGGTCATCGTCAGCGGTGACGAGGCCTGGGAGACCGTCTACGGCTACGTCGCGCACGTCGCCCCCGACCTCGCGGGCCGGCTGTCGAAGTGGACCTCCGAGGTCGATGTCTTCGCCACCTACCGGATCGACGAGCAGCTCGCCAAGGCCCTGGACCGCAAGGTCTGGCTGCCCAGCGGCGGGTCCCTGGTCATCGACCGGACCGAGGCGATGGTCGTCGTCGACGTCAACACCGGCAAGTTCACCGGCCAGGGCGGCAACCTCGAGGAGACCGTCACCAGGAACAACCTGGAGGCGGCCGAGGAGATCGTCCGCCAGCTGCGGCTGCGCGACCTCGGCGGCATCATCGTCATCGACTTCATCGACATGGTCCTGGAGTCCAACCGGGACCTGGTGCTGCGCCGCCTGCTCGAATGCCTCGGGCGGGACCGTACGAAGCACCAGGTCGCCGAGGTGACCTCGCTGGGGCTCGTCCAGATGACCCGCAAGCGCGTCGGACAGGGCCTCCTGGAGTCCTTCTCCGAGACCTGCGTGCACTGCAACGGCCGCGGCGTCATCGTCCACATGGAGCAGCCCAGCTCCGGCGGCGGTGGCGGCGGCAAGCGCAAGAAGCGCGGGCGCGGCGGCGACGGGCACGAGCACGACCACGACGTCCACGAGACGCACGAGGTCGTGGCCGACGGGGCCGTCGAGCACGCCGAGGCCGTCCACGCGGTCGAGACGGCCGCGGAGGTCGCGGCCGAGGCCGCCGAGCCGGTCGCGCTGCCCGCGCCCGACTTCGCGCCGGACGAGGAGCTGTACAGCAGCGTCGCCGAGGCGGAGGCCGCGGCCGGCCGCGGCCGTACCCGCCGCCGGGCGAGCCGCCGGGCCTCGGCTCCGGCAGGCGCGCCCAAGGAGCGCCGCGGGGCACGGCGGGAGGCCGAGGCCGAGGTGGCGGAGGTGCCCGCCGCCGAGGCGCACGCCGAGCCCGTCGCCGTCGAGGACCCGGTGGTCGAGGCTCCGGTGGCCGAGGCCGCGGTGGCCGAGGCGGCCCCGGCTGCCGAGGAGGCCGCACCCACTGGCCGTACGCGTCGGCGTGCGACCCGGAAGGTGTCGGCGCCCGCCGGTTCCCCCGCGGGGGCCGAGGCGGCCGTGGTGACCGTCGTCGCCGAGAGCACGCCGGCGGCTGCCGAGGAGCCCGAGCCCCAGCCTGTCGCCGAGGCGGCCGAGCCCGCCGCTCCGGCCCGTCCGCGCCGTCGTGCGGTCCGCAAGGCCACCGCGCCGACCGCGTCGGAGGAGGCGGCCGTCGTGGTCGTACCGGCGGCGGAGACGCCGGCGGCGGCCGCGGAGGCCCCCGCCGAGGCTGTGCAGGCCGCCGAGGCCACCGAGGCCGTCGAGGAGGCCGCCCCGGCCAAGAAGACGGCCCGTAAGACGGCTGCCAAGAAGACCGCGGCGAAGAAGACGGCCGCCAAGAAGACCGCTGCCAAGAAGACGGCGGCCGCGAAGAAGACGACGACGGCCAAGAAGGCGGCCAAGACCGCCAAGACGGCCGCCGCCAAGTCGACGGCGAAGAAGACCACCACGGTCGCCACCGCCTCCGACGAGGGCTGACGCCCGGGCGCGGGGGCGGGCCCCCGGGCCGGCCCCCCCCCGGTAGGGGACCCCCGCGCGGGGCCCGGCCCCCCCCCCCCCCCGCCCCCCGTGTGCCCCCACCCCCCCCCCCC
>NZ_JBSHBL010000187.1:0-2683 GCF_053611985.1 Streptomyces sp. NPDC054770 | reverse complement strand
GGTGCCGCCGCCGAGGGCTGCGAGGTCGTGCTCGACGGCACCGGCTACACGGTCGAGGGCTTCGAGGACGGCCACTGGATCGGCATCTCGCTGCTCGACAAGGTGCCCACGTCCGCGAAGGCGTACCAGGACGAGATCTTCGGCCCGGTCCTGTGCGTCCTGCGCGTGGACACCTACGAGGAGGGCGTGGCCCTCATCAACAGCTCGCCGTTCGGCAACGGCACGGCGATCTTCACCCGGGACGGCGGTGCGGCCCGCCGCTTCCAGCTGGAGATCGAGGCCGGCATGGTCGGCGTGAACGTCCCGATCCCGGTCCCCGTCGGCTACCACTCCTTCGGCGGCTGGAAGGACTCGCTCTTCGGCGACCACCACATCTACGGCAACGACGGCACGCACTTCTACACCCGCGGCAAGGTCGTCACCACCCGCTGGCCCGACCCGGCGGACGCGCCCGCGGGCGTCGACCTGGGCTTCCCCCGCACCACTGACCATGGCCAGGGACCGGAAGGCGGCCGGCGGTCCGGCGCTGCTGGACTTCGACCTCGACCGCAAGAGCCCGGTGCCGCTGTACTACCAGTTCGCCCGGCAGTTGGAGCAGGCCATCGAGCACGGCCTGCTCCTGCCGGGCGACCTGCTCGGCAACGAGGCGGACCTCGCCGAACGGATCGGCCTGTCCCGGCCGACCGTGCGACAGGGCATCAAGACGCTGGTCGAGAAGGGCATGCTGGTGCGGCGTCGGGGCGTGGGCACGCAGGTCGTGCACAGCAAGGTCAAGCGCCAGCTGGAGCTCAGCAGCCTCTACGACGACCTGGAGGAGAGCGGACAGGAGCCGAGCACGCGGGTGCTGAGCAATGAGATCGTGCCCGCGTCCGCCGAGGTCGCCGCGGCCCTCGGAACCAGGGAGGGCGACAGCGTTGTCAGGCTGGAGCGGATCCGGAACGTCGGCGGTGTCCCGGTGGCCGTGCTGTGCAACTATCTGCCGGCCGGCCTGCTGTCGGACCTCGACACGGAGCGGCTGGAGGCCACGGGTCTGTACCGGCTCCTGCGGGTGGCCGGCATCAGCTTGCACAGCGCGCAGCAGACGGTGGGAGCCCGGGCGGCCACCGCCCAGGAGGGCGAACACCTCGGGGAACCAGCGGGTGCACCGTTGCTCACCATGCGGCGTACGGCGTACGACGCCGACGGGCAGGCCGTGGAGTACGGCACGCATCTCTACCACGCCGCACGGTACGTGTTCGAGTTCCAGCTGCTGGTACGGGCGTGAGGCGTGGCGCACGTCCGATCCGCGTCAGAGACATGGAGGCAGGGGTGGCGGGGACGACCGTGGTTTCGTCCCTGCCACCCCTGCTGCTCTGGTTACGCCAGCAGCGCTGCGGCGGTGCGGAAGGCCGCCTCGGCGGCCTCCCGCACCGGCAGCGCGCGGTGCGCGTCGGAGAGGATCTCCACTCCCCACGGACCGTGCCAGCCGGCCGTACGGAGCGCGGTGATGATGCCCGGGAGGTCGAAGGCCCCCTCTCCGCACAGGCGGCGCCGCCGCACGGTGTCCTCGAAGAGGGTGCCGACGACCTGACTGTCGGCGTCATTGAGCTCCACGCCCACGATGCGGGCCACGGGTACCTCGGCCAGCTCCGCCGGCGGAGTGTGGGCCCGCTCGGTGTGCCAGACGTCGATGATGACGCCGCCCGCCGGGTGGCCGGCGGCCTCGACGAGCCGGAGTCCGTCGTGGACGGTCTTGACGTTGGACCAGGGCAGGAACTCGATACCCACCCGCGCGCCCACGGCGTCCGCCTGGGCCGCCAGCGTGGCGAGTTCCTCGGCCCACACGTCGAGGTGCAACGGTCCGTCCTCGACATCGCCGTGGATCTTGAGGTGGTGGGCGCCGAGCGCCTCGGCGCCCCTGAGGAGGTCTTGTCGGACGGCGTCCGACGCGGCCCGCCGCGGTCCGTCGGCCCACCAGCCGGCCAGGGCCTCCAGTTCGATGTGGGTGAGGCCGTTGTCCTCGAAGATCGACCGGATGCCCGCGAGTCCGTACTCGCGCTCGGCGACCAGCAGATCTGCGTGCACCAGCCCGAAACCCTTGAACCCGACGGCACTTGCCGCTTCCGCCCGTTCCCGAAGGCTCAGCGGACTGCGCTGGTCATTCCCGGCGGGGTCGGCATCGCCCGCAGTGGTCCAGCAAGTGGCCAGGAGATCCTCAGTAACCATTTCCCGCGTTCCTAATCTTTTCGGGCTTTCCTACCTGCATTGATATACCAGACAGAAAGATTCCGAGCCGATCGAAAGGGGTCAGCACAATGAGCGGAACTCCGAGACCGGATGCCGACCGTCCCGGAATCCTTGGGTGGTCTGTGACGGACGTCAATGCTCAGGAACCCTTCAGAACAGCATCATAGAATTTCCGGCAGAGGCGTGCCCGGAGCGGGGGGACCGCCCGTGCGGCAGGCGTCCCCCGGCTCCGGGCGGAGAGGTGGTCTGTATGCCGTTACGCGACGCCCCGCAGTACCGAGCGCAGGTGCTCGGCGCTGGCCCACACGTCCTCGACCGGGCCCTTCTCCTTGGGTTCCGTGGTGAGGATGGTGTCCTGTTCGAGGACGTACCAGCCGTCGTAGCCGCGGGCGGCGAGGTGGGTGACGATGGCCTGGACGTCGACGTCGCCGGCGCCCAGTGGGCGGTACATGCCGGC
>NZ_JBSHBL010000186.1:0-2728 GCF_053611985.1 Streptomyces sp. NPDC054770 | reverse complement strand
AGGCCGCCGACGAGCACCGGGCCGACGTCATCGGCATGTCCGGGCTGCTGGTGAAGTCCACGGTGATCATGAAGGAGAACCTGGAGGAGCTCAACCAGCGCGGCCTCGCGCAGCGCTTCCCGGTGATCCTGGGAGGTGCCGCACTCACCCGCGCCTACGTCGAGCAGGACCTGCACGAGCTCTACGAGGGCGAGGTCCGCTACGCCCGGGACGCGTTCGAGGGCCTGCGCCTGATGGACGCGCTCATCGGCGTCAAGCGCGGGCTGCCCGGCGCCGCGCTGCCCGAGCTGCGACAGCGCCGCGTGCCGAAGCGGGAGACGCCGCAGCTCAAGGTGCGGGAGCCGGAACCGGCCGGGCGCAGCGACGTGGCGGTCGACAACCCCGTACCCGAGCCTCCCTTCTTCGGGACGAGGGTCGTCAAGGGCATCCAGCTCGCCGAGTACGCGTCCTGGCTGGACGAGACGGCCCTGTTCAAGGGCCAGTGGGGCCTGAAGGACCAGGAGACGATCGAGTCGGAGGGCCGGCCGCGGCTGCGCGGCTGGCTGGACCGGCTGCAGACGGACCGGCTCCTCGAAGCGGCCGTGGTCCACGGCTACTTCCCCTGCGTGTCCAAGGGCGACGACCTGATCGTCCTGGACGAGGACGGTGGCGAACGGACCCGCTTCACCTTCCCCCGCCAGCAGCGTGGCCGCCGCCTGTGCCTGGCCGACTTCTTCCGCCCCGAGGAGTCCGGCGAGCGAGATGTCCTGGCCCTCCAGATGGTCACCGTGGGATCCAGGATCGGGGAGGCCACCGCCGAGCTGTTCGCCGCCGACTCCTACCGCGAGTACCTCGAACTGCACGGCCTGTCCGTCCAGTTGGCGGAGGCCCTCGCCGAGTACTGGCACAGCCGGGTCCGCGCGCAGTGGGGGATCGGCGGCGCCGACCCGACCGGCATCGACGGCATGCTGCGTACCGAGTACCAGGGCTGCCGCTACTCCCTCGGCTACCCGGCCTGCCCCGACCTCGAGGACCGGGCCAAGATCGCCGCGCTGCTGGGGCCCGAGCGGATCGGGGTCCGCCTCTCCGAGGAGTACCAGCTCCACCCCGAGCAGTCCACGGACGCCATCGTCGTCCACCACCCCGAGGCGAACTACTTCAACGCGGGAGGCCGACGATGAGCACCGTGCGCCAGGTCCTCGCGAGCGGGGCCCGTTCCTTCTCCTTCGAGTTCTTCCCCCCGAGGACCGAGGCGGGCGCCCGCACCCTGTGGAACGCGATCCGCCGCATCGAGTCGCTGTCGCCGACGTTCGTCTCCGTGACGTACGGCGCGGGCGGTTCGTCGCGGGACCGTACGGTCGAGGTGACCAAGCGCATCGCGACGCAGACGACCCTGCGGCCCGTCGCCCATCTGACGGCCGTGGGCCACTCGGTCGCCGAACTGCGCCACGTCATGGGCCAGTACGCGGACGCGGGCGTACGGGACGTGCTGGCGCTGCGCGGCGATCCGCCGGGCGACCCGAACGCCCGCTGGGTCCCGCACCCGCAGGGCCTCACCCACGCCCATGAGCTGGTCTCCCTCGTCCGCGGGCTGGGCGACTTCGGCATCGGTGTGGCGGCGTTCCCCGAGCGCCATCCGCGCTCGCCGGACTGGGACAGCGACATCAGGCACTTCGTCGCCAAGTGCCGGGCGGGCGCGGACTACGCGATCACCCAGATGTTCTTCGATCCGGAGGACTATCTGCGGCTGCGGGACCGGGTCGCCGCGGCCGGCTGCGACACCCCGATCATCCCCGAGATCATGCCCGCCACCGACGTCCGGCAGATCAGCCGCTTCGCGCAGCTCAGCGGCGCCGGCTTTCCCGAGGACCTGGCCCACCGCCTGGAGGCGGCGAAGGACGACCCGGCCGCGGGGCACCGCATCGGTGTCGACCACGCCACCGCCATGGCCGCCCGGCTGCTGGACGAGGGTGCGCCCGGCCTGCACTACATCACGCTCAACAAGTCCCTCGCGACGCTTGAGATCCACCAGAACATCCAGCCCACCCACAGCATCAGGAGCGCCGAGCATGTCCTCTCAGCCGAACGCTGACCTCACCGACCACGCCGACTTCACCGACTACAAGGTCGCCGACATCGGTCTCGCGGAGTTCGGCCGCAAGGAGATCACCCTGGCCGAGCACGAGATGCCCGGCCTGATGGCCATCCGCCGTGAGTACGCCGATGCCCGGCCGCTGGCCGGCGCCCGGATCACCGGCTCCCTGCACATGACCGTACAGACCGCGGTCCTCATCGAGACCCTGGTCGCCCTGGGCGCACAGGTCCGCTGGGTGTCCTGCAACATCTACTCCACGCAGGACCACGCCGCCGCCGCGATCGCCGCCGCGGGCATTCCGGTCTTCGCCTGGAAGGGCGAGACGCTGCAGGAGTACTGGTGGTGCACCGAGCAGGCGCTGACCTGGCCCGACGGCGACGGCCCCAACATGATTCTGGACGACGGCGGTGACGCCACCCTGCTCGTCCACAAGGGCGTCGAGTACCGGAAGACCGGCCGCCTCCCCGAGGCCGCCAACGAGGAACTCGCCGTCGTGCGCTCTCTGTTGGAGACCACCACCCTGGACTGGCCGGTCATCGCCGCCGGCATCCGCGGTGTGACCGAGGAGACCACGACCGGTGTCCACCGTCTGTACGAGATGCAGCGCGACGGTGACCTGCTGTTCCCGGCGATCAATGTCAACGACGCGGTCAC
>NZ_JBSHBL010000185.1:0-2910 GCF_053611985.1 Streptomyces sp. NPDC054770 | reverse complement strand
GGTAGATCTGGGTCTTTTTACGTTCCATTACCTAGGAGACGAGGAGGTCGGTGCCGATGGTCCTCGCTCTGACTGTGGCCGGAATCGTGGTCGCGCTGGTGGTGGTGGGACTCTTCCTGTTCGGCCTGCGCCGCAGACTGATCCAGCGCTCCGGCGGCACCTTCGACTGTTCGCTGCGCTGGGAAGTCCCCGAGAAACCGGACACCAACGGCAAGGGCTGGAGCTACGGCGTCGCCCGCTACAACGGCGACAGCGTCGAGTGGTACCGCGTCTTCTCCTACGCCTACCGCCCCCGCCGGGTCCTGGAACGCGACCGGATCGAGGTGGCCGGCCGCCGCCTCCCCGAGGGCGAGGAGGAGCTGGCCCTGCTCTCCGACGCCGTCGTCCTCGCCTGCACCCACCGCGGCACCCGCCTGGAACTCGCCATGAGCGAGGACGCCCTGACCGGCTTCCTCGCCTGGCTGGAGGCGGCCCCGCCCGGGCAGCGGGTGAACGTGGCCTGACCGCCGGGTCCCGGAAACACCGTCGCGGGCGGCCCGGAGGCCGCCCGCGACGGGGTGGGGGTGGGGGTGTGGCTCAGGTGTCAGCTCAGCCCGGAGTTGATGGCGCTCACCAGCTCACCGTCGCTGGTGTCACCGCTGAACTCCCAGAAGAACGCGCCGCCGAGACCCTGGGACTTGGCCCAGCTCATCTTCCCGGCGATCGTCGACGGGGTGTCGTACGACCACCAGTTGGTGCCGCAGTGGGCGTACGCCGTGCCCGCGATGGTGCCGGTGACCGGGCAGGACGTCTTGAGGACCTTGTAGTCCTCGATGCCCTGTTCGTACGTTCCGGTGGCCGCGCCCGTGGCCGTGCCGCCCGGCGCGTCCTGGGTGACGCCGGTCCAGCCTCTGCCGTAGAAGCCGATGCCGATCAGGAGCTTGCTCGCCGGCACGCCCTGTGCCTTGAACTTGGCCATCGCGTCGGCCGTGTCGAAGCCGGCGGTCGGGATGCCCGAGTACGAGGTGAGCGGGGAGTGCGGGGCGGTCGGGCCGGTGGTCGCCCAGGCGCCGAAGAAGTCGTACGACATCACGTTGTACCAGTTGACGTACTGGGAGGCGCCCGCGTAGTCGGTGGCGTCGATCTTGCCGCCGGTGGAACCGTCGGCCGTGGTGGCCGCCGTGACCAGCGCGGAGGAGCCGAACTTGGCGCGCAGCGCGGCCATCAGGTTCTTGAAGGCCGCCGAGCCGCTGGTGTCACAGCTCAGCCCGCAGGCGTTCGGGTACTCCCAGTCGATGTCGATGCCGTCGAAGACATCGGCCCAACGCGGGTCCTTGACGAGGTTGTAGCAGGAGTCCGCGAACGCGGTCGGGTTGGCCGCGGCCTGCGCGAAGCCGCCGGACCAGGTCCAGCCGCCGAAGGACCACAGGATCTTGAGGTTCGGGTACTTGGCCTTGAGCTCGCGCAGCTGGTTGAAGTTGCCGGCCAGCGGCTGGTCCCAGGTGTCGGCGACGCCGCTGACCGAGGTGTCGGCGGTGAACGTCTTCTGGTAGTCGGCGTAGGCGTCGCCGATCGCGCACTGGCCGTTCGTCACGTTGCCGAAGGCGTAGTTGATGTGCGTGATCTTCGCCGCGGAGCCGGACGTCACCAGGTTCTTGACCTGGTAGTTGCGGCCGTAGATGCCCCACTCGGTGAAGTAGCCGAGCTTGACCTTGGAGCCGGTGGTCGGGGGAGTGGTCGTACCGCCCGTGGTGTGTACGGCGACCGCGCCGCTGACCGGGCCGGTCTGGTTCGCGGTGTCGCGGGCCTGGACGGTGTACGAGTAGTCGGTGCCGGCCGTGAGACCCGTGTCGGTGTACGAGGTGGCGGTCACCGTGGAGACCACCTTGCCGTCGCGCAGGACGTCGTAGTTCTTGACGCCGTTGTCGTCGGTGGCGGCGGACCAGGAGAGCTTGACCGAGGTGTCGGTGATGCCCGACGCGGTCGGGGTGCCGGGCGCGGAGGGCGCCGAGTCGCCGGGGACGGTGGTGCCGCCGTCGCAACTGGCGCCGTTGAGCAGGCAGTTGCTCGGCGAGCCCGAACCGGCGCCGTTGAAGCCGAAGGAGACGGAGGCGCCGGGGGCGATGGAGCCGTTGTAGGACTTGTTCTTGGCGGTCCAGTGGGTGCCGGAGGAGGTGACGTCCGCGTCCCACGCGGAGGTGACCGAGGTTCCGGAGGGGAAGTCCCACTCGACGGTCCAGGAACTGATCGCGGTGGTACCGGTGTTCTTGACGGTCCACTGGCCGCCGAAGCCGGTACCCCAGTCCGAGGTCTTGGCAAAGGTCGCGGTCGCCGTCGTCGCGGCCTGGGCCGGGCTCGCGAGGCCGACCAGACCGGCCAGGGGGAGCAACAGGGTCGCGAACCCCGCCGCGGCTCTGTGTCTGAAGCGCATGCTGCGCCTCCCTCTTGTTCGGGGGTGACGTGGGCATGACTGAGCCTCATACCCACAGTGCCGCGAGAATAGAAAGGTCTGGACCACCGGTCAATAGGTCTGGACCACTCTGTATACGGGCTGTCAGTTCCCCGACTGCCGTGCCGGCACGGCCGCTGAGCGCTCCGCTGGAAGTGCCGCGCGATGCCGTCTGCCGACTGCGACGCCGTCGTGGCTGGTCGCGCCCACGCGGCGGAGCCGCATATCGATACAGCCCCGCGCCCCTTCGGGGCGCTGCCCCGCTTAGCGCTCCCCGCCGGGTACCCACTGCACGTCTCCGTCGTCCTTGTTGGCTGTGCGGGCGAGGATGCTGTGTCTTCCCGGGGGGTGACCCCCGGACCCCCGGCCGGGGGGTGATTCGTTCAGCGTTCGCCGCCGGGTACCTACTGCACGTCTCCGGCGTCCTTGTTGGCTGTGCGGGCGAGGATGCTGTGTCTTCCCGGGGGGTGACCCCCGGACGC
>NZ_JBSHBL010000184.1:0-2925 GCF_053611985.1 Streptomyces sp. NPDC054770 | reverse complement strand
GGTGTGTCCCGGTCCCGGGGGCCCCGCCCCCGGGCACGGCCACGCCGCCGCTCGGACTCCGCTCAGACGCCGACCGGTTCGGACCGGCTCGCGGTGCTGCTGCCGCGCCGCTCCTCGACCGAGGCGAAGACCGACGAGACGCCGTAGACGATGCTGAACAGCCCGAAGACGTTGGCGAGCGAGACCGCGCCGATGTCCGGGCGGACGAACAGCACGAACGCGAGCGCGACCGACACCAGGCCGGTCAGCAGGAACAGGGCCCGGCCGCCCGCCGTCTCGCCCCGCTGGAAGGCCAGGACGATCTCCATGAAGCCGGTGGACAGCGCCCAGGCCGCGACCCAGATCGTGAGCGCGAGAGCCGTGATGCCGGGCCAGGCCAGCGCGACGATGCCGGCCGCCAGCGAGAGCAGGGCTAGCAGCAGCCAGCCGAACACCGGGCCCGCCCGGTCGCTGGCGAACGCGCGGGCCCCGTCCGTCGCCGCGCTCATGAACGCGTAGACGGCGAAGAGGACGACGAAGGCGCCGACAGTGATGCCGGGCCAGGTGACGGAGACGATGCCGATGACGACGGCCAGCAGGCCGCGCCAGAGGAGTGCGTTGGGCGAACTGAGCATGGTGACCTTCCCGTACGGGGGTGCCGTCTGGTTCCCGGCACCCGGGGCCGTGGCGTTCGCCGTGAACGCTAGGGTCCGGGCCGCCCGCCGCAATCCGTCATATGGCTGCCGCCGCGGGGCGCCGGAACCCGGCCCGCCCCCGACGGCCGCACCGGGGCAGTCGGATGACTCAAGCCCGGCGTCCGGACCTCCGGCAGCATGGCAGGCGTCCGCTTCTCTTGAGTGGCCGGATGGGACTGCATGGAAAAAGCCGAGAACATATCGAATTCCGCGCCCGGTTCCGTGAATTCGGCACCCCAGGGCGTCGAACTCCGCCATCTGCGCTATTTCGTGGCAGTGGCGGAAGCAGGCACTTTCACCCATGCCGCGGAGCGCATGTATGTCGCGCAGCCGACCCTGAGCCAGCAGATTCGCCGGCTGGAGGAATTCGTCGGCACACCGCTGTTGCAGCGCCGGCGGGACGGGGTCCGGCTGACCGAGGCGGGCGCGGTGCTGCTGGAGGAGTCCCGGGCCGTGCTCTCCCTGGTCGACCACGGCGTCAGCCGCACCCGGCGGGCGGCGGGGCTGGGCCGGGCCGGGCTGCGTTTCGCCGTCCAGCCCCAACTGCCGCCCGCGCTCGCCGCCGAGACCGTCTCGCGGTTGCGGTCGGCGGCGCCGGAGATCGACGTGACCTGGTCGGAGGCGCCGCTGGACGCGGACTTCTCCGCGGTCCTGCAGCGGCGGTCCGATGCCGCGCTGGGCTGGCTGCGTCCCGCGGACCGCCCGCTGCCGGACCGCCTGGACGTGATGGACATCGGCTCGTTCGAACCCGACGTCTGGATCCCGGCCCGGCACCCGGCGGCGGCGAGCGGGGCCATCGGCCTCGGAGAGCTCGCCCGGATGCCCGTCATCCACGGCCCCCGGCACGCCGATCCCGGGACGTACGACGCCTGGCGCTCGGTGCTGCGGACCGGGAACCCGTCCTTCGACTTCGCCGAGCCGCCGTTTGGGCAGTCGCTGCCCATGACCCTGGCCTTCGCCGCGACCGGGAGCCGCCCGAGCGCGGTGCTGACGGCGCCCTGCCGTCCCGTGGGGATCGATCCGCGGCCGGCACCGGCCGCGGGCCCGCACGAGATGGTGCCCGTCCGCGCCGAAGCGTCCTGGGCGTCCCTGCTGACCGCCACCGCCGGCCTGGTGTGGAGCGCGGACCTCCCCCGCGAATTGCAGCAGGTACTTTTCGACACCGCCGAGAATAGCTCGGACCAATACCAGCATCATTCCCATCGCTTTTACTCGCACCGCGGTCTCGCGGTGAACTGATGACCGAGCGGAAATTCGGCTCTCACCGGAACGGAAGGATCTCCCGATGAGCAAGACAAAGGACATTCGCCAGTCGGTCGAAGCGGAACTCGTCTTCGACCCGCTGGTGGACGCGACGGACATCACCGTTCACAACCTGGGGGGTGAAGTGCGGCTCACCGGAACCGTCCCGAGCTACCTCCAGTACCTGGAGGCCGCCACGGCCGCGCAGCGGGTGGCCGGCGTCACCAAGGTCCACAACAACCTGGAGGTGGTCCTGCCGCCCGCGCACGAGCGCGACGACGCGACGCTGGCCGGGACGGCGAACAGCGCGCTGCTGATGAACATCGCCGTGCCGGTCGGTGTCGAGGCGAGCGCCCACAACGGCAACCTGACGCTGACCGGCGTCGTCCGGTACGGCTCGGAACGGCGGGCCGCGGAGGACGCGGTCTCCGTGCTGACGGGGGTCCGCGGCGTCAAGGACAGGATCGAGATCTCCGACGACGCCGACCCGGTCGACGTGATCCTGCTGGTGTCGGACGCGCTGGACCGCAACGCGCTGATCCTCGACGACAGCGAGGTCGACGTCACCACCAGCGGGAACACGGCCGTCCTCACCGGCCACGTCCGCACCTGGGCGGAGCACGACGCCGTGATCACGGCCGCCTGGATGGCCCCGGGCGTCTACGACGTGCGCGACGACCTGTACATCACCGGCTGACCCCGGGCCTGTCAGGCCGCAACAGGGGCTGTTCAAGGGCCGGTTCTTCGGAGACCCCGCGGGACCGGCCCGCGCCCTGTCCCCATCCGACATCCCAGGACCACCCGAACCCCACCGAGAGGCACAGCACGCCATGCCCGACACGACGCACGTCACGAAGAAGGGCACCGGCCGGTTCCGCGAGCCGGCCGCCGAGCTCGAGAACCTGCTGCGGGAGGCATCTTGTCGATGAGGTCGTCGGTGATCTGCTGGATCTCCGGGCGCAGCTTCTCCATCCGGTGCCGGGTGAAGGAGCTCGTC
Organism: Streptomyces sp. NPDC054770; assembly: GCF_053611985.1. Classification (NCBI taxonomy): domain Bacteria; kingdom Bacillati; phylum Actinomycetota; class Actinomycetes; order Kitasatosporales; family Streptomycetaceae; genus Streptomyces; species Streptomyces sp. NPDC054770. The sequence continues at coordinate 12 of NZ_JBSHBL010000184.1, read as the reverse complement.
AGCATCCGGCGC
>NZ_JBSHBL010000183.1:0-2945 GCF_053611985.1 Streptomyces sp. NPDC054770 | reverse complement strand
CCAGGATGTGCGAGAGCGGCTCGTCGCCCTTGGCCTGGGTGGAGTTCTCGACGCACTGCTGGTTCTGCGGCGCCGACAGGATCGGCACGTCCTGGGCGATGCCGAGGGCGAGGGCGCCGGCGATCCCCTGGAGGTTCGCCTTGACCGGGAGGCCGACGCACGGCTTGTTCAGGCTGCCCTGAACCAGCGAGAGCTGCGGGCTCTGGTCGCCGAACGTGGCCGAGTTGCCGAACTCCGACTTGGCGCCGTTACCACTGAGCGAGGTGGTGCCGTTGTCGTTGCCGGTGGCCAGGGCCTGCGGCGCGGCCGCGGCGGCGAAACCGGCGACGGTGGCGGCGACGGCCGCGGTTGCCCACAGCTTCTTCATGTTCGTTCCCTTTCGAAAGGCGGACTCCGGGGAGGAGCTGCGTGATCGTCAACTTACCCGGATTCGCCGAGGTTGCGTGGTTTGCCCCGATTGGCGGAGTGCAGTCCGATCAGTCGACTGGTGCCCTCGAACCGGGGCCCGGAGAGCGTCCGGACCTACTTGTTGCCGGTGCCGTTCGCGGACAGCGCGGAGATGTCGTCCAGGATGTGCGAGAGCGGCTCGTCGCCCTTGGCCTGGGTGGAGTTCTCGACGCACTGCTGGTTCTGCGGCGCCGACAGGATCGGCACGTCCTGGAGGACGCCGACGGCACCCAGGCCGACCAGGCCCTGGAGGTTCAGCTTCGCAGGGAGGCCGATGCAGGGCTTGTTGAAGGAGCCCTGGATGAGCGCCAGCTGGGGGCTCATGTTGCCGTACGTGGCGGAGTTGCCGAACGCCTGCTCGGCGCCGTTGCCGCTGGCCGAGGTGGTGCCGTGGTCGTTGCCGGTGGCCAGGGCCGGCGAGGCGGCGGCAGCGGAGGCGCCGACGACGGAGGCTGCGACAGCGGCGGCGGCCAGAACCTTCTTGATCACTTGTCAGTTCCCTTCTGAGGACACCCCGTCCACCGGAGCGCACTGGTCAACTGCGCGCGCTTCGTTTGGTTGCTCCGCTTCACCCCAACAGCCCATCTCCCGGCAATCTCCTGATTCCGTGCCGGGCTCGGTTTCCGAAAAATTCCGGGGGCCACCGGTCCGAACGGGTGACGTGCCGCCGCGTGCCGCAACCATTCCGGTTGCGAGCGGTTGATGCCGGGCAGGAACGTCCGTCTTGGCCTGGAGCCAGGAAAGGAATAGCGAAATGCTGAAGAAGGCAATGGCCGCGGCGGCGGTCGCCGTGTCCGTCGTAGGTGTGTCGGCGGCGGCAGCCCCCCAGGCGCTTGCCACCGGCAACGACCACGGCACCACCTCCGCCAGCGGCAACGGCGCCAAGGAGGCGTTCGGCAACTCGGTGACCAAGGGCAAGATGAGCCCGCAGGCCACCCTGGTCCAGAGCTCGCTCAACAAGCTCTGCGTCGGTCTCCCCGCGAAGGCGAACGCCCAGGGGATCCTCGGCCTCATCGCCGCCGTCGGGGTGGCCCAGGACGTCCCGGTCCTGTCCGCGCCGCAGAACCAGCAGTGTGCCGAGAACTCCACCCAGGCCAAGGGCGACGAGCCGGTGTCGCACGTCCTGGACGACATCGCGGTCCTCGCGGCCAACGGCGTCGCCAACCAGTGACCTCGGTCCTGTGAAGCCCGCCCGGGCGGTGCGCATTCCTGCGCGCCCGGGCGGGCTTTCGTTGTGGCCACGTAATTCCCGCTGCCGGAACAAGTGCCGAAGAAGCGTTTCCTCTTTTTATGTCAATTCTTCCTGGGCGTTCGAGTGAATTAATCGACGGCATGCGTTCCGTAGTTTCTTCGACCGTCTATTCCTCGTTCTACAGCCTGCCGGTCATGGTGCGAGCCATTCATGCTGTGCTCGCTCGGTTTCGGCCGACATACGGGCATGACCGCAGAGAAGGGAAAGTTCATGAAGAAGACCGCTGCTGTGGTCGTCGGCGCCATCCTGGCGCTCGGCGGTGCCGTCCCCGCCTTCGCCGACGCCGGTGCGCAGGGCGCTGCCACCAACTCCCCGGGCGTTGTCTCCGGCGACGTGATCGAGGTTCCGGTCCACGTCCCGGTCAACGCCTGCGGCGACACCGTCGACGTCATCGGTCTGCTGAACCCGGCGTTCGGCACCCCCTGCGCCACCGACTGACGACGTCACACAGCGCACCGGCCTCCCGGCTGCGTCATGGCCGGCCCCGGACCGCCGATCCTTCGCATCCGCGGTCCGGGGCCGGCTTTCCACTTCGTCAAGCAGGAAGACCACGAGATTGCGACAGACCCTCAGCAGGGGGATGCTCGCGGCCGCCGCCGCGACGAGCATCCTGTCCCTGTACGGCAGTCCCGCGCTCGCCGGCCCGGACCCGACCGGGACCACGGCCGACGCGCCGGCTGCCGTGTCCGGCAGCGCCGCCCGGGCCCCGGCGAACGTCCCGGCCGACGACTGCGCCGCCGCGGCCGCCGCCGCGTCGAAGCCGGCCGTCGGCAACTCCTGCGCGAGCGACACGGGTTCGGACGAGCACACCGGCGACCGCGCCCACGAGGACTCGGGGTACGGGTCCGAGGGGAACTCCGGCGGCGAGACGGGCACCACCCAGCCGCCCGGCAACCGTGACACGCCCCCGGCCTACGGCGACGACACGCCTCCGGCTTACGGCGACGAAACGCCTCCGGCCTACGGCGACGACACGCCCCCGGCGTACGGCGACGAAACCCCGCCCCCGCCGACGTCTCCGCCTCCGACCACAAAACCGCCGACGTCTCCGCCTCCGACCACGCGGCCCCCGACATCGCCTCCGCCGACCGCCCAACCGCCGACGTCTCCGCACGGCGGGGACCACCACGGGCCGCCGCCCACCCTGCCGCACACCGGCAGCGAGGCCATGATCGCGGCCTCGGCCGTCAGCGCCGCGCTCGTCGCGGGTGGCGCGTTCCTGTACCGCCGGGGCCGGGCGGCCTCC
>NZ_JBSHBL010000182.1:0-3227 GCF_053611985.1 Streptomyces sp. NPDC054770 | reverse complement strand
TCCTATTTGTGTTATATGCGGATATAGCCGGTGGGCGCTCGGCGGCGGCGGGGGGGGGGGGCGGGCCCCGGGGGGGTCTGCCGAATAGCCGATACCGCCCCGCGCCCCTTCGGGGCGCGCCGAACCGCAGCGGACTTCGCAGGGTACGGTCTCGTGGCCGTCCGGCACGGGCCCGGCCCGCTCGGCCGATACCCGCCGTACGGCATAAGCTCGGCGGATGGCGAAGTACTTCGACGTGCACCCCGACAACCCGCAGCCGCGCAGCATCTCCCAGATCGCCGATTCGGTGCGGTCCGGGTCGCTCATCGCATACCCGACCGACTCCTGCTACGCGCTGGGCTGCCAGCTCGGCAGCCGGGACGGCATCGACCGGATCCGCTCCATCCGGCATCTGGACGGCCGGCACCACTTCACGCTGATGTGCCGTGACTTCGCGCAGCTCGGCCAGTTCGTGCACGTGGACAACGACGTGTTCCGGGCCGTGAAGGCGTCGACGCCCGGCAGCTACACCTTCATCCTCCCGGCGACCCGGGAGGTGCCGCGCAAGCTGCTGCACCCGAAGAAGAAGACCGTCGGCGTCCGTATCCCCGACCACGTGGTCACCCAGGCACTGCTGGAGGAGCTCGGCGAGCCCCTGCTCTCCAGCACGCTGCTGCTGCCCGACGAGGAGGAGCCGCTGACCCAGGGCTGGGAGATCAAGGACCGGCTGGACCACCAGGTGGACGCGGTGGTCGACTCCGGGGAGTGCGGCACCGAGCCGACCACGGTCATCGACTTCTCCGGCGGGGAGGCGGAGATCGTGCGCCGGGGCGCGGGCGACACCTCGCGGTTCGAGTGAACTCGAGGATCCCCCGTCCACGGCTCCCTCACCTCGGCGTGCCACGATGATCGTGACATGCCGCGCCGGGTGTTCCGCACCCCGACGCCGACTCCACAGAGAGGCACTTGCGCCATGACCGCCGTACAGGGATCCGACGTGGACATCACCACCGAGGACGGCGTCGCCGACGCCTACCTGGCCCACCCCGCCGACGGACTCCCCCACCCGGGCGTACTCCTTTACCAGGACGCCTTCGGGATCCGTCCGCACCTGAAGTCGATGGCGGACCGGCTCGCCGCCGCGGGCTACACCGTCCTGCTCCCCAACGTCTTCTACCGCAGCGGCCGCACGCCGGTCATCGACCTCCCCGAGTTCATCGACCCCTCGGCGGACCCGACGATCTGGCAGCGGATCATGCCGATCATGATGTCGCTGACGCCCGAGCTCAGCGACCGGGACTCGGCCGCCTACCTGGACTGGCTGGCCGAGAGCCCGCTGGTGGCCGACGGGCCGGTCGCGATCACCGGTTACTGCCTGGGCGCCCGGCTGGCCGTGCGGACCGCCGCCGCGTTCCCGGACCGGGTCGCGGCCGCGGGCGGCTTCCACGGCGGCCGGCTGGTCACGGACGACGCGGACAGCCCGCACCTGCTGGCCGACCGGATCACCGCGGAGCTGTACTTCGGCTTCGCGGACCAGGACCAGTCGATGACCGAGGAGCAGATCCGCACCTTCGAGGAGGCGTTCACCGCCGCCGGGGTCCGCAACACCTGCGAGATCTACCGGGGCGCCGACCACGGCTACACGCAGGCCGACACCCCGTCCTACTCCGCCGAGGCCGACGAGCGGCACTGGGCGGCGCTGCTGGACCTGCTGAAGCGCACGTTCTGATCCGCACACGTCCGTGAGTCCGGGGCCCGTCGCGTCGACCGACGGGCCCCGTTTTCGTCCCCCTCATTGACATGAACCCGCCTCACCGGGACCCTGAGAGCGCTCTCAGACTGGTACGGACCAATGTTCGTACGACCCCGACCCCCCACACGGAGGTGGAGAGTGCGCACAGGACTCGCACGCCGGACGCTGCCCCTGACGGCCGCGGCGGCACTGATCGGCGGAGTGCTCACCCTGGGCACCCCGCACCCGGCCGACGCCGCGGTACCCGACACGATCCCGCTGAAGATCACCAACAACTCCGGCCGCACCGACCAGGTGTACGTCTACGACCTCGGCACCCAGCTCTCCACGGGACAGCAGGGCTGGGCCGACGCGGGCGGCACCTTCCACGCCTGGCCGGCCGGCGGCAACCCGCCGACCCCGGCGCCGGACGCCTCGATCACGGGCCCGGCGGCGGGTCAGTCGAAGACGATCCGGATCCCGAAGTTCTCCGGCCGGATCTACTTCTCCTACGGCCAGAAGCTGGACTTCAGGCTGACCACCGGCGGTCTGGTGCAGCCCGCGGTGCAGAACCCGACCGACCCCAACCGCAACATCCTCTTCAACTGGTCCGAGTACACGCTGAACGACTCGGGTCTGTGGATCAACAGCACCCAGGTGGACATGTTCTCGGTGCCGTACGCGGTCGGAGTGCAGCGCGCCGACGGCAGTACGGCCAGCACCGGGCACCTCAAGTCGGGTGGCTACAACGGATTCTTCAGCGCCCTGCGCGGGCAGCCCGGCGGCTGGGCAAACCTGATCCAGACCCGGTCCGACGGCACCGTGCTTCGCGCGCTCTCCCCGCTGTACGGCGTGGAGACCGGGGCACTGCCGTCGACCGTCATGGACGACTATGTCAACCGGGTCTGGTCGAAGTACTCGACGTCGACCCTGACCGTCACGCCGTTCGCCGATCAGCCGAACACCAAGTACTACGGCCGGGTCTCGGGGAACGTCATGAACTTCACCAACTCCGCCGGGGCGGTGGTGACGAGCTTCCAGAAGCCGGACGCGGGCAGCATCTTCGGCTGCCACAACCTGCTCGACGCCCCCAACGACCTGGTGCGCGGCCCGATATCGCGCACCCTGTGCGCGGGCTTCAACCGGTCGACGCTGCTGACCAGTGCCAACCAGCCGGACACCAACCCGGCTGACTTCTACCTGGACACGGTCACCAACCACTACGCACGCAAGATCCACGCCCAGATGGCCGACGGCAAGGCGTACGCCTTCGCCTTCGACGACGTCGGCAACCAGGAGTCGCTGGTCAACGACGGCAGCCCGCAGCAGGCGTACCTCACGCTGGACCCGCTGAGCTGACCCGCGCGGGCGTCCCGCACCCGGCTCGCGGATGCGGGACGCCCGGCTTCGGCCGCGCTGGGTCAGCCGGTCGTGACGGCGGTGTCGTCGACGACGAAGCTGGTCTGGAGCGAGGAGTCCTCGACACCGCTGAACTTCAGGGTGACGGTCGAGCCCG
>NZ_JBSHBL010000181.1:0-3356 GCF_053611985.1 Streptomyces sp. NPDC054770 | reverse complement strand
ACCGCTGACGGTGGCCGCCCCTCACGCATGATGTGTCACATCCCCCGGCGCGGACCCGGCGGAAGCGCCGCCGGGACGGGCGTCATCCCGGTCTCCTGGGCCCGCCCGAGCGTCCCGATCCGCTGCCACTGCGGCGGCTGCGGCTGCCCGCCGCCGTTCCGCGCACTGTAGGCACCCGCGCTGTACGCGCTGTACGAGCTCCCTCCGTACGACCCCAGACCGTGGGTGCCGGTACTGAACGGGGTGCTCCCGAAGGCGACGAACCCCATGGACTCCTCACCGCTGCGATCACCCGGCAGCGTACGGAAGGCCTTGACCCACTCCGCGTAGAGCGAGTCGTAGATCGGCGTGGCCGAGTGCCCGCCCGCGGTCTCCTGCGACACCCGAGCAGCGGGAACGGCGGAGAAGGACGGCCGGTGGGGAGGAAGGTCGTATGCGTGCACGTATGTCCAAACGACCGGGTCTTCAAAGAGATGCGGCCCCCAGGCGCCCCTTTAGGGGCGCGGGGAACTGCGCGACCAGCCACGAGTTGCCCGCAGCCGCCCACGCACCGTAGCCCCCACCCCCTTGGGCGACCCTCAGACCCCCGCAAGTGGCAGCGCCGCCGCCACCAGCTTCCCGTTCGCCGCCGCCTTGTCGATCGCGTCGCGCAGCAGATCCTCCCGCGGCTGCCGCCCGATCGACCCCACCGGCGCCGCGAACATCAGCACCTGCTGGTGCTTGTTGGCTGCCGCCCGCCACCCGTCGGTCACCTGCAGCGGCTGATGCGCCTGCCACCACGCCACCGGCTGCCCGCCGGTCGGCCCCGGCTGCAGTACCGCGTGCAGCTGACCCACCGCCAGCAGCACCGACCACCCGTGCAGCACCGGCGGCACCGAGGTCAGCTCCGGCACCGGCATGAAGCCCTGCTCGATGAGGAGCGGCAGGAAGTCGTCGCCCACCCCGTCCGTACCGGGCCGGACGATCGGCGAGGTCGGCTCCACGACCAGCGCGGGGTGCAACTCCCCGGCGATCAGCACGAGTCCGCTGGTGACTCCGAGCACCGCCTGCTCGGGTACGGACTTCTGCGGCCCGCCGGGCGCGCTGTCACCGTTGATGGAACGGACCGCTCCCTGCAGCTGCTCCTCGGTGACCTGGACGACCTGCGAGGGCAGGCAGGTGGCGTGGGCGAAGGCGAGGACGGCGGTCTCGTCGCCGATGAACAGGACGGTGCTGGTGCGCTCCTGTTCGGAGTCGCCCGGGGTGCGGCACGACGTGCAGTCGTAACTGCCGGGGGCGTTGTCTCCGGCGAGCAGCCGGTCGGCTTCTTCGTCGCCGATCTCGGCGCGTACCTCGTCGCTGACGTCGAGCATGCGCGGCACGGTGGCTCCCTCGGGATGCGGTGCGTGATGGCCCGGGTGGCTCCCGGTCCGTGAGCCCCCGGGGTCGCGGGCTCATGAAGAAGACAACGGGTGATCTGTGGTGGGGGTCACGCATTGGGGGGATCGGGATCGAACCATCCGCTGCGCAGGGTCACTCCTGGTGCGGAATCCGGCACTCCCCGTCAACTCTTCGCAAGCCAAAGGGGTTTGACGCGGTGAAGTGAATCACAGATCCGTCGAACCCATGGTCGACAAATCACGAAATCCGGGAATGTAGTGGGTGGCCGAAAATCGCCGCTACCCACGGTAACACTGAACTGGCCTGGCCTGACGGGGAGTTGGTTGATTTCGGGCGTTCCCGATCCCTAGATTCCTCCGCCGTGTGCAACGAGCACCGCTCGGGAACGTCCGCCGGCCGGCACCAGGCAGAGCACCACCGCAGTACCGGCCGCGGCGGACGGGGCGAGCGCGAGGAACCGCGTCCATCGCGCGGGGACCGCGTCCCGCCTGGGGGACCCCGGGTATGTGGAGAGGGAAATACATGTCCGAGTGTGCCGATACCACCCGTGAGACCGCTGCGAAGAACGGCTCCCGCAAGGGACGTACGACGGCCGCCCTGGCCGGAGCGGCACTGCTCGCCCCGCTGGGCCTGCTGGCAGCCACCGGCAACGCCGCGGCGGCGGACAACGGAGTGTGGGACCGCATCGCCCAGTGCGAGAGCGGCGGCAACTGGCACATCAACACCGGCAACGGCTACTACGGCGGACTCCAGTTCTCCGCCTCCACCTGGCGCGCGTACGGCGGCACCGCCTACGCGGCGACGGCCGACCAGGCCTCCAGGGAAGCGCAGATCGCCGTCGCCACCAAGGTCCAGCACGCCCAGGGCTGGAACGCGTGGCCGGTCTGCTCGGGGCGGGCCGGAGCGACCGGCTCGGCGCCCGAGAGCGCGTCGGTGACCACGAAGAGCAGCACGGAGTCGGCGACGAAGTCGTCCAAGTCGTCGACCACGCCGACCACCAGGAAGTCGGCCCCCGCGGCGAAGACGCCGCAGCGCTCGACGGACCACACCGCCCGTTCCTCGTCCCGGGGCGACTACACCGTCCGCGAGGGCGACACCCTCAGCGGCATCGCCGAGCGGCACGGCACCAGCTGGCAGCGCCTCTACGCAGCCAACAAGGCCGTCATCGGCGGCGACCCGAACCTGATCGTGCCCGGGCAGCGCCTCGCGCTCTGACGCGAACCCCCGCTCGGCACCGCCTCGCACCACCCTGCCCCGCCCGGTCCGACCGGGCGGGGCAGGGTGCGTTTTGGGGGACATGTACATGCTTTGAATGGGGGGCGCGCTCCGGATGTGAGGGCGATTCATGCAGGGGCGGCACGCTTCGAGTTCACGCTGCCGCAACCCCGCTCCTACCCGCGAGCCACGGGGGTTCTGTGCTGGAGCGGTGAATCTCTTATGCGGTGTCAGCTGCGCCGCGGGGCGCCGGAATCGGAATGGAATGCACGCGCCGGAGTGCCCCCGCTCCCCGCCTCCGGCTCTTTTCGGCGGCTTTTCGGAAGACCCTACCGGCTTCGGGGAATTCCGCTCGAATGCGCCAGGAAGACCCCTGGAACCGCTCGTACGTGTGACGGAGTTCGACCGAAACGCGTGTCGTGATTCTGTGACAGAAGCGTGACCGGAGACGGACGTGCGGCTTCGGCTTCCGTCTCCGCCGGAACCGGCCTAGCGTGGGCCGCATGGCACCGGACACCGCTCCGCCGACGGAGCCCCAGGACAGCCCGCAAGGGTACGTAGGCCTCGACGCGGGCGACGCGGAACGGTTCGCCCGGCAACGGGGATGGGCGACCGTGCGCTCGCTGCCGCCGGGCGCGATCATCACCATGGAGTACCGGGCGGGGCGGCTCAACTTCGAGGTGCGCGACGGCGTCGTGGCGCGCGCCTGGAAGGGCTGACCGTACGTGACGGCGAAGGCCCCGGTCCCCTTGGTGGGGGAC
>NZ_JBSHBL010000180.1:0-3376 GCF_053611985.1 Streptomyces sp. NPDC054770 | reverse complement strand
AGGACCGACTTGGAGTCGTGCAGGAGCCGTCCGACGAGGGTGGACTTGCCGTCGTCGACGGAGCCCGCGGTGGCGAACCGCAGGGTGTCGATGGTCGTGGTGGCCGGAGCGGTCATGGTGGTCATGGCGGGCATGGCAGTCATGTCTAGAAGTACCCCTCGCGTTTGCGGTCTTCCATCGCGGCCTCGGAGAGCCGGTCGTCGGCCCGGGTGGCGCCGCGCTCGGTCAGCCGGGAGGCGGCGATCTCGGCGATCACGTCGTCCAGGGTCACGGCGTCCGAGTCGACGGCGCCGGTGCACGACATGTCGCCGACCGTGCGGTAGCGCACCGACCGGCTCTCCACGCGCTCACCGTCCCGGGGGCCGCCCCAGCTGCCCGGCGCCAGCCACAGTTCGCCGCGCCGGAAGACCTCGCGCTCGTGGGCGTAGTAGATCCGCGGGAGTTCCATGCCCTCACGGGCGATGTACTGCCACACGTCCAGCTCGGTCCAGTTGGAGAGCGGGAAGACGCGGACGTGTTCGCCGGGGGCGTGCCGGGCGTTGTAGAGCTGCCACAGCTCGGGACGCTGCCGGCGCGGGTCCCAGCCGCCGAACTCGTCGCGCAGCGAGAACACCCGTTCCTTCGCACGGGCCTTCTCCTCGTCGCGCCGGCCGCCGCCGAAGACGGCGTCGTACCCGCCCTCGGTGATGGCGTCCAGCAGCGGCACCGTCTGCAGCGGATTGCGGGTGCCGTCCGCGCGCTCGCTCAGCCGGCCGTCGTCGATGTACCGCTGCACGGAGGCGACCTGGAGCCGCAGGCCGTGCGCGGCGCAGATGCGGTCGCGGAACTCGATGACCTCGGGGAAGTTGTGCCCGGTGTCGACGTGCAGCAGGGAGACGGGCGCCGGGGCGGGGGCGAACGCCTTCAGCGCCAGGTGCAGCATGACGACGGAGTCCTTGCCGCCGGAGAAGAGGATCACCGGCCGCTCGAACTCCCCCATCACCTCACGGAAGATGTGCACCGCCTCGGACTCCAGCGTGTCCAGGTGCGGCAGCGGATACGGATCCCCCGCACCGTGCGCGTACTCGGCGTACATGGCGTTCTTCGCGCCCTCGGCGTTCTTCGCGTTCTTCGCGGTGGCGGTCATGCCAGCTCCTTTCGCACGAGCAGCGCGTGCAGCGCGTCGACTGATTCGGCGGCCCGCTCGGCGTGCGCCTCGATGCGCAGATCGGGGTTCTCGGGCTCCTCGTACGGGTCGTCCGCCCCGGTGAGCGCGGAGATCCGGCCCGCCGCCTGCGCGGCGTACAGGCCCTTGACGTCGCGCGCCGCGCAGACCTCGAACGGCGTCGCGACATGCACCTCCAGATACCTCGTCCCCGACTTCTCGTGGCGGCGGCGGACGCTGTCCCTGGAGTCCGCGTACGGCGCGATCACCGGTACCAGGACCATGACCCCGTTGCGTGCCAGTACCTCGGCGACCAGGCCGATCCGCTGGACGTTGAGGTGCCGGTCCGCGCGGGAGAAGCCGAGCCCGGCCGACAGGAACCGGCGGATCTCGTCGCCGTCGAGCACCTCGACCCGCCGCCGGTCGCGGCGCAGCCGCCGGGCGAGCGCGGTGGCGATGGTGGTCTTGCCCGCGCTCGGCAGGCCGGTGAGCCATACGGTCGCGCCCGGCCGGCAGGTGCAGAACTCCCGCGGCCCGGCGACCGGCTGTGCGAGGCTCATGAGGTGCCCCCCGGGTTCGCGCGGGACGGCGACGGCAGGAAGGACAGCTCGCGCAGTGCCGTGGTCAGGACGGCGACGCCCCGGAGGTACTCGTCCACGAGGATGTGCTCCTCGTCGGAGTGGTCCAGCGTGCTGTCGCCGGGACCGTAGGTCGCCATGGGCACGTCCCAGACCTCGGCCAGGGTGTTCATGTCGGAGGTGGCGGTCTTCAGCGTCGGCCGCGGTGTTCCCCCGATGGCCCGGATCCCCGCGCTGAGGGCGCGTACCACCGGACCACGGCGGTCCGCCGTCACCGCCCGCACGCCGTTGACGACGTCGACCCGGCCGCCCCTTCCCCGGTCCAGGTCCCGGTCCCGCAGGGCGGCGACGAACCCGTCCTGGTCGAATCCGGCGGGCGTACGGATGCTGACGTCCAGTTCCGCCGCGGTGATGTCACCGCGCATGCCGACCAGGGTCGCGCCCGGGGTTGCGAACGAGCCGTGGCCCTGGTCCGGACCCAGCAGCGCGAGGACGTCCTGCCAGCAGGCGGCGGCCGACTCGGTGGCCTTCGCCACGGGGTTGCTGGGATGGGTGGCGGGACAGGCGACCCGGTAGGCCAGGTCGAGTTTCCCCTTGTAGCCGATGACGATGCCCCGCCATCCGCTGGGTTCCCCCACCACCAGGGCGTCCGGCGGGGCGAGGGTGCGCCCGATGTGCACCGCGCCCCGGGACCGCGGAGTCTCCTCCTCCACGACCCCGACGACCACGAGCCGGCCGGGGAAGTCCCGGGCTGCGGCGACGGCCCGCACCATGGCCGCGAGCGGCCCCTTGGCGTCGGCGGCGCCCCGGCCGTGCAGCCGGCCGCCCTCGCGGTGCACGGGCAGCGCGCCGGGGACGGTGTCCAGGTGGCCCAGCAGCATGATCCTCGGGCCGGGGCGGGCGGGGGTCTCGCCGATCACGTTGCCCACGTCGTCGACGCGGGCGGTGAGCCCGAGCCCGGTCATGACGTCGGCCAGGTGACCGGCGAGCCTGCCCTCCTGCCCGGACGGGGAGGGGATCTCCAGCATGGACTGCAGCATGTCCACGGCCGCGCCGGGGTCGGTTCCGGCGAGCGCCGCGGTGACCTCCGCGGCCGGGGCGGCGGTTTCGGTGGTCATCGGTCACTCCCTTTCTGTTCGGATTCCGTTCCGGGTGTCGCCTGTTCCTGACCGGGTGTCGCATGCTCCCGGCCGGGTTTCCCCTGCTCCCGGTCGGGTTTCCCCTGCTCCCGGTCGGGTTTCCCCTGCTCCCGGCCGGGCGCCAGCCGGACCGCCGTCCCGGCTCCGCGCAGGGCGTCGCCGACCGCTCCCGCGCCGCGGCCGTCGGCGACGGTCACCTGCCCGACGCCGCCCAGCAGGGCCTCCCGGGCCGCCACGAGCTTGAGTGCCATGCCGCCCCGGGCGAACTCTCCCGGCGCGCCCTCGGGGGGCACTTCGCAGTCGGACAGCAGGCTGTCCTCGTCGTCCGGGTCGGCGAGGACGCCCGCCGCGCCGGTGAGCAACACCAGCCGGTCCGCGTCGACTTCGGCCGCGAGCGCCGCGGCGATCCGGTCGGCGTCCGCGTTGACCGGATCGCCGGGGGCGGGGGAGGCGGGGGGCGCGACGACAGGGACGATTACGATGCCCACGAGCCTAGCGCCCACCACGCCCCCCAC
>NZ_JBSHBL010000179.1:0-3463 GCF_053611985.1 Streptomyces sp. NPDC054770 | reverse complement strand
GCGTTGACTTTTGGCACGCTGTTGAGTTCTCAAGGAACGGTCGCTTCCTTTGTACTCACCCTCTCGGGCTTTCCTCCGGGCTTCCCTTCGGTGTTTCCAACCTTACCAGATCCGTTTTCCGTTCCGTTTCCGGTCGGAATTCATTTCCGGTGGCCGTTGGAAGGCCTTTGCCTATTCGGTTGCCTTTCGGCTCTCTTTCGGCGAGTCCGACTTTATCAGAAGTTCTTGGCCGGTCTGACCGGCCATTCATTCCTGAGTAAATCAGAGGTGGCTTCGATGTTCGGAGAGACTCTCCGTTATGAAGCAGATCGATTCTAACGATCAGCCCTGAACCTGTCCAGTTCTAGGCAACTGTTTGAATCTACCTCCCCATCCCACCCGTGTCAACGGGTCTTCCGGGGCGAAGAGGAGACTAGCAGCTCAGGGGAGGTCTCCGCACATCAGGCGGCCGTGGGGACGAACGCGCTGCGCTCGGTCTCCGCGAGGTCACCCGTCTCGCCGGCCCGGGCGGCACGGCCGCCGATGACGAAGACGTAGGCAAGGAAGGCCAGCTCGGCCACGATTCCGATGCCTATGCGCGCCCAGGTCGGCAGGCCGGACGGGGTGACGAAGCCTTCGATGGCGCCGGAGACGAACAGGACGAGAGCCAGGCCGATAGCCATGCCCACCGCGGCGCGGCCCTCTTCCGCCAGGGCCGTACGGCGACTGCGCGGGCCCGGGTCGATAAGAGTCCAGCCGAGGCGGAGTCCGGTCCCCGCGGCCACGAAGACCGCGGTGAGTTCCAGCAGCCCGTGCGGGAGGACCAGGCCCAGAAAGGTGTCGAGGCGGCCGGCCGAGGACATCAGGCCGAAACCGACGCCCAGGTTGAGCATGTTCTCGAAGAGGATCCAGAGGACCGGGAGACCGAGAAAGACACCCAGGACCAGGCACATCGCGGCGGCCCTGGCGTTGTTCGTCCACACCTGGGCCGCGAAGGAAGCCGCGGGATGGCTGGAGTAGTAGGTCTCGTACTCGCCGCCGGGGCGGGTCAGCTCGCGGAGCTGGCTGGGGGCCGCGATGGTCGACTGCACGTCCGGGTGGGCGCCGATCCACCAGCCCAGGACGATCGCTATCGCGGTGGAGATGAGCGCCGTGGGGACCCACCAGTGGCGGGAGCGGTAGACGGCGGCCGGAAATCCCTGTCCGAGGAAACGGGCGACATCGCGCCAAGAGGCACGCCGGGTGCCTGTCACGGCGGCACGCGCGCGTGCCACGAGTTGGCTGAGGCGTCCCGTGAGCTGCGGATCGGGCGCGCTGGACTGGATCAGGGAGAGGTGAGTGGCGGTGCGCTGGTAGAGCGCGACGAGTTCGTCGGCCTCCGCTCCGTTGAGACGTCGCTGGCGACGGAGGAGCGCGTCGAGACGGTCCCACTCGGCTCGGTGTGCGGAGACGAAGACGTCGAGATCCATCGGGTCTGCCTGCTCCTCGGCTGGTCGTCGACTGCCTGTCGTAGCAATGTCGCAGCTGTCAGCTTGTCGTACTGCGGCGCGATGTGCCCTCAGCTTGGCAGACTTGCGCTGTACAGGGCAGACCAGGGGAAGGCGGCGGGCGTGAGTGAGCTGGTGACGGGCGAGGCGGTGGCGCTCGAACTGCGTCCCGCGAGGCTGCCCAGCAGGGCGCTGGCCGTGCTGCTCGACCTGGTCGTGGCCTTCATCGTGTACATCGGAATCTCGATAGGCCTGGCGGCGGCCACGGCCTCGCTCGACGACGCCGCGCAGATCGCCCTGACGATCACGGCCTTCCTGCTGGTCCTGGTCGGCGCGCCGATCGCGGTGGAGACACTGAGCCATGGGCGCTCGCTCGGGAAGATGGCGTGCGGACTGCGGGTCGTGCGGGATGACGGCGGGCCCATCCGGTTCCGGCATGCGCTGGTGCGGGGTGCTCTCGGCGTGGTCGAGATTCTGATGACGTTCGGGGTCGTCGCCTGTATCGCCTCGCTCGTCTCGGCGCGTGGGCGGCGGCTGGGGGACGTGTTCGCGGGGACCCTGGTCGTGCGGGAGCGGGTGCCCGTCGGACAGGCCCGTTTCGTGCCGCCGCCTCCGCCCTGGTTGACGGGACGTTTCGCCGACCTGGACCTGTCGGCCGTTCCGGACGGGCTGTGGCTCGCGGTGCGGCAGTACCTGACGCGGATGCAGCAGCTCGATCCGCAGGTCTCGTGGGCGATGGCCGCACAGCTCGCGGGCGATCTCGCGACCCGGACGGGGACTCCGGCGCCCCCGGACATTCCGCCGGCCGCGTATCTGGCGGCGGTGGTGCAGGAGCGGCAGGCCCGCGAGTCCCGGCGGGCCTTCGTCGGCCATGCTCCGCTGTCCCCCGGCCTCCCCGATGCGTACGCGTACGCGCCTCCGGCGCCCGGTGCACCCCCCGCCTCTGCTCCTATTCCTGCCCCTGCGCCCGTCCCTTCGCCGCCGGTTGCGCCCGTCGCTCCTCCCGCAGCGGCGGCCGAGCGGCCCGCCACCGGGTTCGTGCCGCCGGCCTAGGCACGGTCCGGCCCCTCGGGCCGCTGTTCAGTCGCCCTGTTCGGTTGCCTGTTCAGGCGTCGGGGTCCTTGAAGACCGACGGCGGTGACCCCAGGTCTTCCAGCTCGATCCCGGGGGCTGCCAGGACCACGTCGCCGGCGAGGTGCACAAGGTGCTGTTCGCCGGTGTCCAGAGCTGTGACCTGGTATTCGTCCACGGTCAGAGGGCCGTTGTCAGTGGCGTGTGTTTCTCTTTTCAGCAAGGCCCAGGACTGGTCCACGGTGCGTGGGGCGAGGACCGGGTCCGTGAAGGCCACGAGGCGTACGCGGGTCGCGGCGGCGGAAGGGGTGAGGCGCAGCAGACGGGCGGTGGCGATCAGGAACGCGGGGGACGTGCCGGTGAAGGCGTGGGCGCGCACATTGCCTTCGGTGGCATGGGTGCCGGTGGGGTCCGTACGGACCCAGGTGACGCCGTCCAGGGCGGCGCCGCGCACCTGCCAGTTCCCCGCGTGGAGTTCGAGGCGGATGGGGCGGCCGAGGTCGTCGAGGGCGAGATCGACCGAGCCGCCGTGGTCACCGGAGGGGGTGGTCACGCGGGATACATAACGCCAGCCGGAGGGGCCGGGGGCGCACTGGAAGTGTTCTTCACCGAGGGGGGTGTGATCGTGCGGATCGTGGAGCGAATAGCGGCCGCGGGGCATGGGGGTCCTGGGGCTTGACGGGGTCTGCGGGCCAAAGGGACAGGCCCCCGGCACGGGGGTGCGGGGGCCTGTCTCGGCGGACCGGAGGACCTGCCGCCGGGAGAGCGCGTCAGTGCACGGGCGCGCTTCCCGGTGGGCAGGGCCCGGACTCAGTAGCGGTAGTGGTCCGACTTGTACGGGCCTTCGGCCTTCACGCCGATGTAGTCGGCCTGCTCCGGGCGCAGGGTCGTCAGCTTCACGCCGAGCGAGTCCAGGTGCAGGCGGG
>NZ_JBSHBL010000178.1:0-3472 GCF_053611985.1 Streptomyces sp. NPDC054770 | reverse complement strand
GGACGGGTAGGGGCGGCGGGGGCGACCATACTCTCCGCACCCCCACCGGCGGCCGAATCGACCGCACCACCCCCCTCACCTTCACCTTCGACGGCACCGATTACCAGGGCTACCGAGGCGACACCCTCGCCTCCGCCCTCCTCGCCAACGGCGTCGTCCAGGCCGCCACCAGCATCAGACTCGGCCGCCCCCGCGGCATCTTCTCCGCCGGCGTCGAGGAACCCAACGCGGTGGTCCAGATCGAGGCCCCCTTCCCCGAGCCGATGCTCCCCGCCACCACCGTCGAACTCCACGACGGCCTGGTGGCGACCAGCCTCCCCGGCCAGGGCCGCCTCGCCACCACCCCCGACCCGGCCCGCTACGACGCCGTACACGCCCACTGCGACCTCCTGGTCGTCGGCGCGGGCCCGGCCGGCCTCGCGGCAGCGGCCGCGGCAGCCACCACCGGCGCCCGCGTCATCCTCGCCGACGACCAACCGGAACCCGGCGGCAGCCTCCTCGGCACCGGCGAGCACCTCGACTGGGTCGCGGCGACCCGCGCCCGCCTCGAAGCCGCCCCCGAGGTACGCGTCCTGACCCGCACCACCGTCTTCGGCCACTACGACGACAACCACCTCCTCGCGGTGGAGCGCCGCACCACCCACCTCGGCGCCGACGCCCCGCAGCACGTCTCCCGCGAACGCGTCTGGCGGATCCGCGCCCGGCACGTCGTCCTCGCCACCGGCGCCCACGAACGCTCCCTCGCCTTCGGGGACAACGACCGCCCCGGCGTGATGCTGGCGGCCTCGGCGCGGACGTATCTGCACCGGTACGCCGTCCTCCCCGGCCGCCGGGCGGTCGTGTTCACCACCAACGACAGCGCCTACGCGGCCGCCCTCGACCTCGCGGCGGCCGGAGTGGACGTCGCGGCGATCGTCGACACCCGCCCCGACCCCGGGGAGTGGGCCGAACGCGCCCGGACCGCCGGGATCGAGGTACTGGCCGGCCACGCGGTCACCGGTACGGAAGGCGCGGACCGTCTCACCGCCGTGACCGTCGCGCCGTACGAATCCACCACCCCACAGCGGGAGTTCGCCGCCGACCTGCTCCTCGTCTCCGGCGGCTGGAACCCGGTCGCCCACCTGTTCAGCCAGGCGGGCGGCAAGCTCCGTCACGACGAGGTGCTCGGCACGTTCGTGCCCGACAGCTGCCGTCAGGCGGTGGCGGTCGCGGGCGCCGCGAACGGGGCGTTCGACCTCGTCACGGCCCTCGTCCAGGGCACGGCGGCCGGCACCCGCGCGGTGGAGGCGGAGGGCTACACCGCCGGGACTCCCGCCCTTCCCGCCGTGGCCCCACAGCCGTACACCCCGCCCATGCAGGTCTTCACCGTCCCCGGCGAGGCCCCCCGGTTCGTCGACCTCCAGCGTGACGTCACGGTGGAGGACCTCGCCCGTGCGACCGGCGCGGGCCTGCGCTCGGTGGAGCACACCAAGCGCTACACCACAGCCGGCACCGCGGGCGACCAGGGCAGGACGGGCGGCGTGCTCGCGAGCGGTGTCGTCGCCGAACTCCTCGGCGTGGACGTCTCGGCGCTCGGCCTGCCCACCTTCCGGCCGCCGTACACCCCCGTCTCCTTCGCCGCCCTCGCCGGCCGCGACCGGGGCGCCCTGCTCGACCCGATCCGCACCACGGCCCTGCACGACTGGCACGTAGAACACGGCGCGCTCTTCGAGAACGTCGGACAGTGGAAGCGGCCCTGGTACTACCCGCGGGACGGCGAGGACATGGAGAGCGCCGTGCTCCGCGAGTGCCGCGCCGCCCGGCAGGGCGTCGCCTTCATGGACGCCTCCACCCTCGGCAAGATCGACGTCCAGGGCCCGGACGCGGCGCTCTTCCTCGACCGGCTCTACACGAACATGATGAGCAACCTGAAGGTCGGCATGATCCGCTACGGCGTGATGTGCCGCCTGGACGGGATGGTGTTCGACGACGGCACGGTCATCCGGCTCGCCCCCGACCGGTTCCTGGTCACCACCACGACCGGCAACGCGGCGGCCGTCCTGGACTGGATGGAGGAGTGGCTGCAGACCGAGTGGCCGGAGCTGCGGGTGCACTGCACCTCGGTCACCGAGCACTGGGCGACCGTCGCCCTGGTCGGCCCCGAGTCCCGCGCGGTCCTCGGCTCGCTCGCACCCGAACTGGCCGTGTCCAACGCGGACTTCCCCTTCATGGCCTGGCGGGAGGCCACCGTCGCCGGCATCGCCGCCCGGGTGTGCCGGATCAGCTTCTCCGGCGAACTCGCCTACGAGATCAACGTGTCGCCCTGGCAGGCCGTCGCGCTGTGGGAGGCACTGCACGAGGCGGGGGCGCCGTACGGCATCACCCCGTACGGCACCGAGACCATGCACGTGCTGCGGGCCGAGAAGGGCTACCCGATCGTCGGCCAGGACACCGACGGCACGGTCACCCCGCAGGACCTCGGCATGGGCTGGGCGGTGTCGAAGAAGAAGCCCGACTTCATCGGCAAGCGCTCCTACGCCCGAGCCGACGCCGTCCGCCCCGACCGCAAGCACCTGGTCGCCCTGCTCACCGACGACCCCGGCGCCTTCCTCCCGGAGGGCACGCACCTGGTCGCCGACGGCGAACTGCCCGCCCCGCCGGTGCCGATGCTCGGCCACGTCACCTCCAGCTACCGCAGCGCCGCGCTCGGCCGGACCTTCGCACTCGCCCTGGTCAAGGGCGGCCGGGACCGCATCGGCGAACGCCTCTACGCCCCCGTCGGCGACCAGTTGCTGCCGGTGACCGTCGCCGGTCCCGTCCTCTACGACCCCGAGGGAGCCCGCCGCGATGGCTGACACCGCCCCGACCGCACGGCCGCGCAGCCCCCTGGCCGCCGCCGCGCCCCGCCTGGCCGCCGTGACCCGCGCCTCCAAGGGCGCGCTCCGGCTGGCCGAACTCCCGTTCCTGGCCCAGGTGAACGTCCGCCTCGACGCCAAGAGCCCGGCGGCGGACGCCGTGGGACTGGCCCTCGGACTCCAACTCCCCCTGGAACCCGACACCGTGGTGCACGCGGGGGAGGTGACCGCGGTGTGGCTCGGCCCCGACGAATGGCTGGTGGTGGGCCGGCCGGGCACCGAGCGGGACCTGGAGAGCGGGATCCGTACGGCCGCCGGGGACGAACCGCTCGCCGTCACCGACGTGTCCGCCCAGCGCACCACCCTGCTGGTCGGCGGCCCGCGCGCCCGCGACCTGCTCGCCCACGGCTGCGCCCTGGACCTCCACCCCCGGGCCTTCGGCCCCGGCCGCTGCGCCCAGACCACACTGTCCCGCGCCCAGGTGGTCCTGGTCGCCCGGGACGAGACCAGGGCCGGTTTCTGGGTCCTGGTGCGCTCGTCCTTCGCCGGCTACCTGGTGGACTGGCTGCTGGACGCGGCCGTGGAATACGTCTGAGCCACCACGAGCGGCGGGCCGGCACCCATCCGGGGTGCCGGCC
>NZ_JBSHBL010000177.1:0-3679 GCF_053611985.1 Streptomyces sp. NPDC054770 | reverse complement strand
ATGTAGCGGGCGATCGGGGTCGAGCCGACGAAGGAGACCGCCTTGACGTCCGGGTGCTCCAGGAGCCGGTCCACGGCCACCTTGTCACCGTGCACCACGTTGAAGACGCCGTCGGGCAGCCCGGCCTCGGCCAGCAGCTCGGCGATCTTGACGGACGCGGAGGGGTCCTTCTCGGACGGCTTCAGGACGAAGGTGTTGCCGGTCGCGATGGCCATCGGGAACATCCACATCGGGACCATCGCCGGGAAGTTGAACGGCGTGATGCCCGCGACGACGCCGAGCGGCTGCCGGATCGAGGAGACGTCCACGCGGGACGCGACCTGCGTGGACAGCTCGCCCTTCAGCTGCACGTTGATACCGCAGGCCAGGTCCACGATCTCCAGACCGCGGGCCACCTCACCCAGGGCGTCGCTGTGCACCTTGCCGTGCTCGGCGGTGATCAGCTCGGCGATCGCGTCCCGGTTGGCGTCAAGCAGGGCGCGGAAGCGGAACAGGATCTCCGTGCGCTTGGCCAGCGAGGACTGACCCCACGCCACGAACGCGTCCTTGGCGTCCGCGACCGCCGCGTCCACCTCGTCGACCGACGCCAAGGGGACCTGCTTCTCCAGGTGCCCGGTGGCCGGGTCGTGGACAGGGCCGTAAC
This sequence comes from Streptomyces sp. NPDC054770, assembly GCF_053611985.1. Taxonomy (NCBI): domain Bacteria; kingdom Bacillati; phylum Actinomycetota; class Actinomycetes; order Kitasatosporales; family Streptomycetaceae; genus Streptomyces; species Streptomyces sp. NPDC054770. Next base: position 3,036 of record NZ_JBSHBL010000177.1, on the reverse strand, counting down.
GCTCGGACGAACCCTCGCGGGGCTTGCCGTTGATCCAGTGGCTGAGGCGCTTCATCGGATGCGGGTTTCCTTTCGGGCGGCCGGACTCAGGTGTGGCCGAGGCGGCTGTCGGGTGCGGTGCGGAGGAGGCGAGGGTCGGCCGGCGGTGTCAGGACCCGCGAGTCCCGGTCCGGCAGGGGGTAGTCAGACGACGGCCGGAGGCTGTACGCCGGGGCCCGCCATGACGTTGAGGTAGTACATGTCGTGGCCCGGCGCGGAGACGAAGGGACCGCACCAGCCGGTGCGTACGAGAACGACGTCGCCGTCACGGACCTCCGCCGGAAAGCCGGACTCGCGGCCACTGCCGACGGAGACCCGCCGGTGGGCGGCCCCGTCGTCTCCGGCGGACTCGAAGTAGTAGATCTCCTCCCGTCGGTTCCCGTCCGGGTGGTCCTGCTGGTGCGCGTCCGGCGGGAAGGAGCACCAGTTGCCGCCGGGCGTCAGGACTTCGACGACGCTGAGCCTGTCGCACTCGAAGCCCCCTGCCGCGGTAAGGCTGTTGATCAGGCGGCTGTGGCGGCCGCTGCCGTCCGCTTCGACAGGAACAGCCGCGGCGGGCTGGTAACGGGCAGGCAGACGCCGGTCGCAGCGCGCTCCGACGAGCGCGAAGCGGCCGCCGCCTCGGGTGGCGAGGGCGACGTGCGCGTCGCGCGGCATGTACACGAAGTCCGTGACACCGCTGAAGACGTTCTGCCGTCCGAACAGCCGGAACGTCCGGCCGCCGAGGGCGACCGTGCACGAGCCGGACAACGGCACCACGAACCACTCGCTGTCGTCGGTGTCGAAGTCGTGCCAGCCACCCGGCGGCAGGTCGACCACGCGCAGGCTGGAGAACTCCCAGCCCGCGGTCCGGGGCGTGACGTCAACGGTGTACAAGGCACTCGCGGTCCTGCCCGCGGGCAGGTGACACGAGTGGTCCCGACCACGCGGTTCGGGCGAACGGGTCATGGCGGGAGCCTCCTTCGGACGGCGCGATTCACCGTTCTCTATGCAGAGACACTCTGGTCCGGAACAGAAATTCGTCGACCCTCGCTCGATCCATGGTTAATACATCAAATGGGCCGCCCATTCGAGACTCCCCTCGATGCGGCAGATATCTTCCCGTCACGGCCGAGAAAGCGAGGGGACGGGCTTGAGAGCCCTGGTCATTTCAGGTGTAGAGGGCGCGCACAACCAGCGTCAAGCAATTGCCCTGACATCTTGCCTTGATGGACAAATGATGTCTTTACAAGCGTTGACCTCAGGGTGGCGTGAGGGTTCCATCTCCGTCATAGGCAACAGCCGTGTTAACGGCATGTGTTCCGGAGCGTTCGCCCGGTCAGCCGCCTCCACCCTCCCCAGCCGCACAGTGAGGTGCCGGAAAGATGGACCGTTCGTCCCACCCCCGCTCGCGCAGAATCGCTCCTGTCGTCGCAACCGCTGCGGCGGCCGCACTGCTCCTCGCCGGATGCTCCAGCAGCTCGGGTGGAAAGAAGGCCGACGAGGGCGGGGCCGCCGTCTCCGCCGGCAAGGCCAGCACGCCCCGCATGACGGTCGCCCTGATCACGCACGCCGCGCCCGGTGACACCTTCTGGGACATCGTCCGCAAGGGCGCCGCGGCCGCCGCGGCCAAGGACAACGTCAAGCTGGTCTACTCGTCCGACCCGAACGCGGGCAACCAGGCCAACCTGGTGCAGAACGCGATCGACCAGAAGGTCGACGGGATCGCCGTCACTCTGGCCAAGCCGGATGCGCTGAAGAGCGTCGTCGCCAAGGCCGGGCAGGCCGGCATACCCGTCGTCGGCTTCAACTCCGGTGTGAGCGACTGGAAGCGGCTCGGTCTGCTGGAGTTCTTCGGGCAGGACGAGACGGTGGCAGGTGAGGCGTTCGGCAACCAGCTCAACAAGGCCGGCGCCAAGCACACCGTCTGTGTCATCCAGGAGCAGGGCAACATCGGCCTCACCCAGCGCTGCGACGGGCTGAAGAAGACCTTCAAGGGCAAGACCGACATCCTCTACGTCAACGGCACCGACGCACCGTCCGTGAAGTCGACGATCACCGCGAAGCTCAGCCAGGACAGTTCCATCGACTTCGTGGCGACCCTCGCCGCGCCGATCGCGCTGATCGCCACCCAGTCGATCTCCGACGCGGGCAGCAAGGCCAAGCTCGCGACGTTCGACCTCAACAAGGACGCGGTCAGCGCCATCCAGTCCGGCAAGCTCCAGTGGGCCATCGACCAGCAGCCCTACCTCCAGGGCTACCTGTCCGTCGACTCCCTGTGGCTCTACAAGACGAACGGAAACTACAGCGGCGGCGGTCAGCAGGCCGTGCTGACCGGCCCGGCCATCGTCGACAAGACCAACATCGACAAGGTCGCCGCCTTCGCCGCGAAGGGCACCCGGTGATGACTATGACCCAGCAGGCTGCGCCGGCGACGACCTCCCCGTCGCCGGCCCCGCCGGCCCAGGAGAAGGACGGCCGCACGTCCGAGCGGTCGCCGGCCATCCGGCTGCTGGCCCGCCCCGAGGTGGGCGTCTTCCTCGGCGCCGCGGCGGTCTACGTCTTCTTTCTGATCGCGGCTCCGCCGGTGCGCGACGGCTCCTCGATGGCGAACATCCTGTACCAGTCGTCCACCATCGGCATCATGGCGCTGCCGGTCGCGCTGCTGATGATCGGCGGCGAGTTCGACCTCTCCTCGGGTGTCGCCGTGATCTCCTCGGCGCTCACCGCCGCCATGTTCAGCTACCAGCTCACCCTCAACGTGTGGGTGGGTGTGATCGCCGCGCTCGTCGTGTCTCTGGCCATCGGGTTCCTCAACGGCTGGCTTGTGGTCAAGACGGGACTGCCCAGCTTCCTGATCACCCTGGGCACCTTCCTGATCCTCCAGGGTATGAACCTCGCGGTGACCAAGCTGGTCACCGGAAACGTCGCCACCGACGACATCAGCAACATGGACGGCTTCTCCCAGGCGCAGAAGGTCTTCGCGTCGTCCTTCGACATCGGCGGCGTCCAGGTGAA
>NZ_JBSHBL010000176.1:0-4049 GCF_053611985.1 Streptomyces sp. NPDC054770 | reverse complement strand
CCAGGAGCCGTACAGGGCCCGTTCACGCTCGACGAGCAGCGGCAGCGGCTCGGAGACGGTGACCAGCTCCCGCAACGGATGACGCGCCAGCACCTCGTCCACCTCGGGAGCGAGGGCCTTCGCCAGCCGTGTGTGCAGGGGCAGCGAGTCGTCGCCCAGGGCCCGGGCCGCCGCAAGCACCCGCTCGCGCCCGGGTCCTTCGGGGACCCCGGCGGCCGCCCGCTCGTACAGCTCGGCACCCTCCTCCAGGACCAGGCCCGTGTCGATGCCCGCCGGGATCTTCACCCGGGCGTGCTGCCGCCAGGTGGCCAGCGGGGCGCTCCAGGCCTCCACGTGGAACGTCCAGCGGCCCGTCGCGTCCGGGGTGACCTCGGCGCCCCAGCGGTCGGTGCCGGGGACCAGTTCCCGCATCGGCGTCCACGGGCCCGGCCGGCCCTCGGGGTCGCACAGCACCGCGTTGGCGCCGACGGCGTCATGACCCTCGCGGAAGACGGTCGCGGTGACCTGGAAGGTCTCGCCGGGGACCGCCTTCACCGGCCGCCTGCCGCACTCCACGGCCGGCCGGACGTCACGCACCGGAACGCGGCCGATGGCCTCCGTCGCCTTCATGGGTCTCACCTCCGCCGTGCGCGGAGCCGGGCCCGGGGCCCGGCTCCGCGGTCCGTAGTGTGCCGGAAGACCGCTGTCCTCCCGCGGGGTCCGACTGCGGGATCACTGCCTCGCGGAACGCCGGTCCGCCGGCGGGCCCTGCCGGACCGTCTCGGTCAGCCGGGGCCGCCCACCCTGTTCCCGCTGTTCCCGCACATAGGTGACGAGGCTGGTGCGCAGGTAGCGCTCGGCCGCGTCCACCGCCTCCCGGGCGCAGCGCTTGCCCATCAGCACGCACAGCGTGTAGCCCGAGTCCTCGAAGGTGGACCGCACCTCGCGGTCCTGCGGCGAGGCGAGCATGACGCGCTCCCACGCCCGGTAGCGCCGCAGCTGCCGGGCCACCTCGGCCTTCGCGGGTAGCAGCATGGCCGTGTCTTTCCTTCCGACGCTCTCGAGTGGGCACGTGTCCCCGGGGCGGGGGAGCGTCCGGGCACGGAAGGGCACGGAGCCGTTACGGCGAATCGAGGCTTTCACTCATGGTGCACGGATGACGACCGAGCGTCTTGTTGGATCTTCAACCACCTCAGGCGGCTCTCGTGTTGCACGAATGGCGTAGCGCCCGCACAGTGAAGGTGACTCAGGAGCGACCAACGCTCACGCTGCGCGTCCGGAACGTTTCCGGGCGGGCGAGGGGGAGCGGGAGCTTCGCGGGTGAGGAGCCAGCCACAATGAAGACCGCAGTGCCCTGCTACTACCACCTCGACGTGGAGGTCAGCCCGGAACGGGTGGGACAGGTCAGCCGCATACTGGCCGCCCATCTGCGTTACTGGGATCTCGACAACCTCGTGGACCCCGTCTGCCGCGGTGCCGAACTGCTGCTGACCGCCATCGACCAGCACGCGACGGACAAGCGCACGTCCATCGAGATGTGGTGGAACGGGCAGCACCTCATCACCGCCATCGGCGACGACGACCGGGATCTCCGCCCCGACCAGGACCTGCGCCCCTGTCTGGCGCACCTCGCCGCGACCAGCGACGGCTGGGGCTGCTGTGCCTCGGAGACCGGCAGCAAGATCATCTGGTTCTCGCAGCGGGCCCGGTCCGGGGAACGTGTCCCGCTGGTCCGGACCGGGCCGGCGCCCCGGCTGCGCCGGGTCCTCCGGGTGCCGCGCGACCTGCCGGTCGCCCAGTTGGCCGCATCCGCCGACGCTGTTCTGGAAGCCGCCCGGTGACCGCGAGGAAGTCCCGGAAAGGGGTGCCCGTGTGGAGCGGGCACCCCTACCCGTTGGGGGCCTCCTTCGACGGGCAGGGCACCAACTTCGCCCTGTTCAGCGAGGTCGCGGAGCGGGTCGACCTGGTTCTGGTGAACGACGCCGCCACCGAGACGACGGTGCCGATGACCGAGGTCGACGGCTTCGTCTGGCACGCCTACCTGCCCGGCGTCGGACCGGGGCAGCGCTACGGATACCGGGTGACCGGCCCCTGGAACCCGGACCTCGGACACCGGTGCAATCCGGCGAAGCTGCTCCTGGACCCGTACGCCCGGGCGATAGACGGCCAGATCGACAACCACGCCTCGCTCTACGAACGCACCCCCGGCGGGCCCTCCCCGGCCGACAGCGCCAGGCACTCCATGCTCGGCGTGGTCACCGACCCCTACTTCGACTGGGGCGACGACCGCCCGCCCCGGCGGCCGTACTCCGACTCGGTGATCTACGAGGCCCATGTCCGCGGCCTGACCCTCACCCATCCGGAGGTACCCGAACGGCTCAGGGGCAGTTACGCCGGTCTCGCGCACCCGGCGATCCTGGACCACCTGACCTCGCTCGGCGTCACGGCGGTCGAGCTGATGCCGGTGCACCAGTTCGTGCAGGACGGGGTGCTCAAGGACCGGGGCCTGTCCAACTACTGGGGCTACAACACCATCGGCTACTTCGCCCCGCACAACGCCTACGGCGCCTTCGGCAGCCGGGGCCAGCAGGTCAACGAGTTCAAGGCGATGGTGAAGGCGCTGCACGCGGCCGGCCTCGAAGTCATCCTCGACGTGGTCTACAACCACACCGCCGAGGGCAGCGAGATGGGCCCCACGCTGTCCTTCCGGGGCATCGACAACGCCTCCTACTACCGCCTGGTCGACGGCGACTGGGCGCACTACTACGACACCACCGGCACCGGGAACAGCCTGCTGATGCGGCACCCCTACGTGCTCCAGCTGATCATGGACTCGCTGCGGTACTGGGTGACCGAGATGCACGTCGACGGCTTCCGCTTCGACCTCGCGGCCACCCTGGCGAGGCAGTTCCACGAGGTGGACCGCCTTTCGGCGTTCTTCGACCTGATCCAGCAGGACCCGGTGATCAGCAGGGTCAAGCTCATCGCCGAGCCGTGGGACCTGGGCGAGGGCGGCTACCAGGTCGGCAACTTCCCGCAGCTGTGGTCGGAGTGGAACGGCCGCTACCGGGACGCCGTACGGGACTTCTGGCGGGCCGAGCCGGGCTCGCTGGGCGAGTTCGCCTCCCGGCTCACCGGCTCCTCCGACCTGTACCAGGCCAGCAGGCGACGGCCGCGGGCGAGCGTCAACTTCGTCACCGCGCACGACGGTTTCACGCTGCGCGACCTGGTGTCGTACAACGACAAGCACAACCAGGCCAACGGCGAGGGCGACCGGGACGGCGAGAGCCACAACCGGTCCTGGAACTGCGGTGCGGAGGGCGAGACCACCGACCCGGGGGTGCTCGAACTGCGGTCCCGCCAGCAGCGCAACCTGCTCGCCACCCTGCTGCTGTCCCAGGGCATCCCGATGCTCAGCCACGGCGACGAACTCGGCCGGACCCAGGGCGGCAACAACAACGCCTACTGCCAGGACAACGAGGTCTCCTGGATCGACTGGGAGCTGACCGAGGAGCAGCAGAGCCTCACCGACTTCACCCGGTACGTCATCGGGCTGCGCGCCGCCCACCCCGTGCTGCGCCGGCGGCGCTTCTTCCTGGGCGAGACCGCGACGCATCCCCGGCAGCCGCTGCCCGACCTGGTGTGGCTGCTGCCCGACGCCCGCGAGATGACCGACCGGGACTGGCAGCGCGCCGACGCGCATTCGGTCGGCGTCTTCCTCAACGGCGACGCCATCGCCGAACGGGACCCCTACGGGCGGCGCCTGGTCGACGACTCGTTCCTGCTGCTCCTCAACGGCTACTGGGAACCGGTCGACTTCCGGCTTCCCGACGACTCCTACGGCGAGCACTGGACGATTCTCTTCGACACGGCCGACGCGGAGGGGATGCCGGACGAACGCGAGCGGAAGGCGGGCACGAGGCTGCGTCTGGAGGCGCGGAGCCTGATCGTGCTGTCGCGGCCGTCGAGGTAGCGCCGTCGGCTGCGGGTGCGTCGTGGCTGGTCGCGCAGTTCCCCGCGCCCCTAAAAGAAGGGGCGCTGCAGGGCGCCCCTTCAGGGGCGCGGGGAAC
>NZ_JBSHBL010000175.1:0-4193 GCF_053611985.1 Streptomyces sp. NPDC054770 | reverse complement strand
GCCCGTTCTCGTCCTCCTCCGCCTCACCGAGCACGGCGACCACCGGAACCAGGAGCCGGGCGCCCTTCAGCGCCTCCAGGACCGGTCCGACGGCGCCGCGGTCCGCGGCCCAGGCGGCCAGCGCGGCGGACAGCCGGGGGTCGGCGGAGCCGTCGTCGTCGGAGTAGCCGGAGTCGGGAATGTTCTTGTTCGCCACGGTCCCCGACTCTATCGGTGGGATGCTGCTGCGGTTGTGCGGCCCCCGAAACCGCTTCGACACGGGTTTCACGGGAATCTCAGATTTCCCTGACCTACTTCTAACTTCCAGCAAACGGCTCACACAGTCCCCGGCCCGAGCATCGCGGGCATGGACTCCCCCAGAGCCACCTCAGGATCCCGCCGGGCCCGCCGCGCCCGGCCCCGGCGCCGGGCCCTTCTCTACGTCTCCCTCGCCACGGTCGCCGTCGTCGGTGTCACCGCGGCGGGCACCGTGTACGTGAAGGCGCACGCGCGCGACAACGCCGTATCCTCGGCGGCGTCGCCGTCGCCGTCCCCCTCGGCATCGGCATCGGCCTCGGCGAGTGGGGAGACATCGGTGGAACCCGTGACGGAGCCGGCCGTGGACCGGGACGCGCTGCTGGGCTCGGCGATGGGAAAGGTGACCGTGCCGTCCGGGGCGAAGGTCTCGGCGGCCGTCCTCGACCTGGACTCCGGCGACAGCGCGGTCTACGGCGACTCGGCCTTCGACACCGCGAGCATCGTCAAGGTGGACATCCTGGCGACGCTGCTGTTGCAGGCGCAGGACGCCGGCCGGCATCTGACGGCGACGGAGAAGGCGTACGCCACGAAGATGATCGAGAACAGCGACAACACGTCGGCGTCCGAGCTGTGGGACGTCATCGGCAAGGCGGCGGGGCTGGACGCGGCGAACAAGCGCTTCGGGCTGACCGGGACGGAGGGCGGCGACGGGGCGCTGTGGGGGCTCACACAGACCACCGCCGCCGATCAACTCACCCTGCTGCAGCAGGTGTTCGGGGACGACTCGAAGCTGAGCGCGGCCTCGCGGGCCTACGTCCAGGGGCTGATGAAGACGGTCGAGTCGGACCAGCGGTGGGGGGTGTCGGCCGCCGCCGACGGTTCGGGGTTCGCGCTGAAGAACGGGTGGCTGGCGCGGAGCACGACGGGGTTGTGGGACGTCAACAGCATCGGGCGGGTGACGGCGGACGGGACGGACTGTCTGGTCGCCGTGCTGTCGAAGGGGACCGTGAGTCAGGCGAAGGGGATTTCGCTGGTGGAGGCGGCTGCGAAGGCGGCGGTGGGGGCGTTCACGGAGTCTTCCGAGTCGGCGTCCGCTGCGGCTTCGCGGTAGGGGGAGGGTTCAGGGGTTCGCGGGCGGGTGCTGGTGCGTAGGGGCTGGGCGCGCAGTTCCCCGCGCCCCTTTGGGGCGCGATTCCCCTGGGGCATCTCAAGAAGTCAGGGCGGATTCAGACATTCCTGCGGCGGCCTCGCCACATGACCACCGCCGAGACCAGCAGGACGCCGCCCGCGCCGGCGGCCTGCGGGGCTGCCCAGTCCGTCGCGCTCGACGGCTTCTCCTCCGGGTCCGGGCCGGAGCCGAAGTACTTCTTGTCGTACGACGCCGATGTCAGGTTCTGGGTCTTCAGCTTGGTCGCGGCCTTGATCGCGGCCGCCGGGTCGATCATGCCGAAGCCCCGGGAGTCGTCGCGGCCGCCGGCCGGGGCATCGCGGGCGGTGTCCTCCAGGAGTTTCTTGATCTGGGCCGGGGTGAGGCCCGGGTGGGCGGCCTTGACCAGGGCCACGGCGCCGGAGACGAAGGCGGAGGCGGCGCTGGTGCCCCAGCCCTCGTAGTACTTGTGGTCCGGGTCGGCGATGACGATGTCGACGCCGGGCGCGCTGACCGTGGCGTACCAGCGGCGGGTGGAGAAGTCGGCGCGGGTGCCGAACTTGTCCACCGCGGTGGCGGCGATGACGCCCGGGTAGGCCGCCGGGTAGGAGATGTGGTCGCCCTTGTCGCCGCCGTTGCCGGCCGAGGCGACGACCACGACGTCCTTCTTCAGGGCGTACTGGATGGCCTCGTCCTCACTGGGCTCCGGGTGCGCCGAGTTGGAGTCGTCGCCGAGGGAGAGGTTGATGACGTCGGCGCCGTGGTCGGCGGCCCAGCGGATGCCCTCGGCGAGGGCGTTGCCCCGGGTGGAGCGGGCCTTGCCGCGGGCGCTGTCGCCGTCTTCGAGGATGACCCGGACGGGGAGGATCCTGGCCTCGGGTGCCACTCCCATCACACCGTCCTGGTCGCCGACCCCATGGCCGTGACCGGCGATGATGCCGGCCATGGCGGTGCCGTGCCGGGCCCAGGTGCGGTCGCCGGGCTTGGCCCCGAAGCCGATCATGTCCTTGGCGGCCAGGACGTTGCCGACGAGGTCCGGGTGATCGGCCTCGACACCGGTGTCCAGGACTGCGACGGTGATGCCCTTGCCCTTGGTGGTCTGCCAGGCCTCGTCGAGGTGCAGGGCGGACAGGCCCCACTGCTGGGCGCGGATGCTGTCCGCGTAGGCGGTGGTGGACGGCAGCAGGGCGAGCGAGCCGGCCAGCAGCAGGCTCACCGCGGCCCCGGTTGCGCGGCGCTTCATGAGGGCTTCTCCGTTGCCGGTCCTGCGATGCTCTGGCGCAGTCGCCGTTCGATGCGGTCGGCCAGGCCCTGCGCCTCGTTGCCGAGGCCGGCCTGGGCCGCGGCCGTGGTGGCGCCGGACACCTCGGCGTCGGCGGCGGGCTGCGGGGTGTCGACGCTGCGGCCGTCGGCCCAGCCGGAGACGGCGTAGGCGACGACCGGGGCGTCGTCGAGCACGGAGATCGTCCAGGAGGCGCGCTGGTGCGGCCCGAACCCCTCGGCGGCGGTGCCCTTCGCGGCGTACGGGAGGGGCACCAGGTCGGTACGGCGGTCCAGGCGCTCGGTCGTGAACCGCTTGGCGAGGGCGGCCATCCCGGCCGGGTCGGCCTTCGTGAACAGCAGGCCGACGGTCGTCACGTAGCTCTGGGTGGCGTCGGTGTAGGTGGCGCGGATCAGGCGCTGGCAGCCGACGGGCGCGAGTGCCTTGCGCAGCAGCGGGTCGAAGGCGCCGGTGCAGCCGGTGGCGGGGGCGACGGCGATCCGGGTCCAGGTGCGGTCGGCTCCGCCGGGGCCGGCGCCGTTGCCCTGCACGGTGGGCGGGAAGAGTTCGTCGACGGGCACGTTGTGCCACAGGCCGGCGGCGGAGCTGAAGCTGGTCGCCGTGGTGGTGTCACCGCCGTCGTCGACGATCCAGCCCCCGGTCACCGCGCCGCCGATGAGGCCGAGGCCGAGCACCACGCAGGCGGCGGCAGCGGCGGTGCGAGGCGCCACGCGACCGGCCAACGACAGCCCCCGCCCTCGCTCGTCGTACCCCTCGGGCTCACCGAACGTCACAACGGGCCGGTCCCGGCCGGGAGTTCCCACGGAGGAGCTCCAGGACATCGAGGGATCCGGGGCGGGCCCGAGGGGGTGGGCGGACGGGGCGGTGTCGCGGTAGGAGGCAGGAGCGGCGGCGGGATGCGGCACAGTGCCGGACTCCGGGCGGGCCGGGGCCGACGGCTGCGCGGAAGCGGCCGGGGCCGGAGCGGCCGAGGGCCGCGGCGGCGCTCCCGGCACCGGGCGCGCGGGGCCGTCGACGCCGGGGAACGCCGTACCGGTCGCCGCCGAAGCCGCGGAACGCGTCCGGACACCGCTGTCCGGACCCTCGGCCGGACGCGGCGGCGCGGCGGGCGCCTGGGTACCGGGCCGATGGGCACCGGGCTGATTCGAAGCGTCGGTCCCCGGCGTCCTGTCGAGACGCGCCGGAGGCTCCGTCGGACGCGGTGGACCGGCGGGCGCCGGGGGGCCTGCCGGACGCGACGGCGTGCCGGCTGCCGGAGGCCCGGCGGGACGCGGTGGGGTGCCGGATGCCGGGGTGGCCGGCGGACGCGGCGGGATGCCGGGCGTCGCGGGCTCCGTCGGACGTGGTGAAGTGCCGGGGGCCGGAGGGCCGGCCGGACGCGGCGGGGCGCCGGACGCGGGGGCGGTCGTCGGGCGGGGCGGGTTTTCGGTGGGCGGGGGCGGGGGCGGGGCGGGCTTCGTGGGTGTCGTTGGCGGGGGGGGGGCTGTCGCTTAAACTAATATCCGAAGCCGCGAGCTCAAAGCACAT
>NZ_JBSHBL010000174.1:0-4237 GCF_053611985.1 Streptomyces sp. NPDC054770 | reverse complement strand
CTGGGGGCCCCTCGGTTGCTCATGGTCGTAACAAGGGCGGTTTCACGGCCGCTGCGCTCCTGCTGGTGGGGGCCGGGCGTACTTGGGGCCCCCGGGCCCCTCCGGCATGCCCGGCCCGCCGGGCCGCCCCTCCACATGTGGCCCACAAGTCGTCCACAGAGGAGGATTGCATTCCGCAGGTCACGGGTATGACGGGCTACGACCGTGAACCACCGGCCGGCCGTGGGAGGGACCCCGCGTGATGCTCCTGGAAGTCCTTGGATCCGCCCTGCTCGGCCTGGCCCTGTCGTGGGCCGCGATCAGCCGCCTGTCCCATCGGCTCCCGGCCCGTCCCCTGGTGTTCTCGACAGGCGTCGCGGGAGCCCTCTTCGGCGACTTCGTCACCCACAGCGCACTCGGCCCCGGCGCGGTCCTGGTCACTCTCCTGGGCGCGGCGATCGTCTCGGCGGCGTCCCTGTCCCTGCTGCTCCGCCCGGCGGGCCGCCGACTGCGCCGACGATCGATCCCGGCGTAGTTCCTCATACGCCCCTGGCGGAGGCGCGCCCCAAAGGGGCGCGGGGCTGTATCGATCAGCGGCTCCGCCGCGGGGCGCGACCAGCCCCCACCGACCTCAGGCCGCGCAACGCCCGCAACCACCCCCCACAGAGCGCTACGCCGCCAACCCCAACGCAGCCATCCGCTTGGTGTGCGCCTCGGTGATCCGCGAGAACATCCGCCCCACCTCGGCGAGATCGAACCCGTCGGCCACGCCCCCGACCAGCATGGTCGACAGCGCGTCCCGGTCGGCGACCACCCGCTGCGACTGCGACAGCGCCTCCCCCATCAACCGCCGCGCCCACAAGGCCAGTCGGCCCCCCACCCGCGGGTCCGCGTCGATGGCCGCCCGTACCTTCTCCACCGCGAACCCGGCATGCCCGGTGTCGTCGAGGACGGCCAGCACCAGTTCACGCGTGTCGGAGTCGAGGCGCGCCGCGACCTCCCGGTAGAAGTCACTGGCGATCGAGTCGCCGACGTACGCCTTGACCAGGCCCTCCAGCCAGTCCGACGGCGCCGTCTGCCGGTGGAAGCCGTCGAGGGCCGCGACGAACGGCTCCATCGCCTGCGTCGCGTCCTCGCCGATCTCCGTCAGCCGGCCGCGCAGCCGCTCGAAGTGGTGGAACTCGGCCGACGCCATCTTCGCCAGCTCGGCCTTGTCCACCAGCGAGGGCGCCAGCTTGGCATCCTCCGCGAGCCGCTCGAACGCCGCGAGTTCGCCGTACGCGAGCGCGCCGAGCAGGTCCACCACCGCGGCACGGTAGTGCGGGTCGGCGGCTGCCTGCGCCCAGTCCTGGGCGGCGACACCGGTCGGTTCGGCGGAGGCGGTCTCAGGCTTGTCAGAGCTCGTCATGAAGCGCACAATAGCTCGCCCGCCGCCTCGGGGAAGCCCTGGGGAAGCCCTCGGAAAGTCCCGCTCGAGCTCCGGGAAGTCCCGGAGGGGCCGACCGAAGTCCCGGCGAAGTCCCTGGTCAGCCACTGTGACTACCACGACGTGACCAAATCGGCCATCGCATGTGCACGATTCCGGGGTATGGTGGTAATGCGCCTGCTGGTACGCCGTCGAATTCCGACGTATCTCGACAGGCCGCACGTATGAGGATGCCCGGTCGGTGGCCCGATCGGCTCCGACCTGACAGCCCTCCCGGCTCGTACGGCACTGTGCGTACGACGACCGGAGGGAGACACCCTCAGCGGTACGAGCGCTAGAGCGTCGGCAGAGGTCCCGTGCACTACGGCGTGCCCCCCACGGCCCGCACGTAAGGCAGCCGACGTCCCCCGGCACGGTCCGTCAAAGACCCCCGCGCTCGCCTCGCGCCGCGCCACACAGAAGAGGCAGCACCCTGACTACGACGTTTCGTGAACTCGGAATCCTTCCCGAGACCGCCGAGGCCCTGGAAGCCGTCGGCATCATCAACCCCTTCCCCATCCAGGAGATGACACTCCCGGTCGCCCTGTCCGGCACCGACGTCATCGGCCAGGCCAAGACCGGCACCGGCAAGACCCTCGGCTTCGGTCTGCCGCTCCTGGAGCGCGTCACCGTCCCCGCCGACGTGGAGGCCGGCCGCGCCGCCCCCGAGGCCCTCACCGAGGCCCCCCAGGCGCTCGTCGTCGTCCCCACGCGCGAGCTCTGCACCCAGGTCACCAACGACCTGCTGACGGCCGGCAAGGTCCGCAACGTACGCGTTCTCGCCATCTACGGCGGCCGCGCCTACGAGCCGCAGGTCGAGGCCCTCAAGAAGGGCGTCGACGTGGTCGTCGGCACCCCGGGCCGGCTGCTCGACCTCGCGGGCCAGAAGAAGCTCAACCTCAAGCACATCAAGTCGCTCGTCCTCGACGAGGCCGACGAGATGCTCGACCTGGGCTTCCTGCCCGACGTCGAGAAGATCATCGCCATGCTTCCGGCGAAGCGCCAGACCATGCTGTTCTCGGCGACCATGCCGGGCGCGGTCATCGGCCTCGCGCGCCGGTACATGAGCCAGCCCACCCACATCCGCGCCACCGCGCCGGACGACGAGGGCGCGACCGTCGCGAACATCGCGCAGTTCGTCTACCGCGCGCACTCCATGGACAAGCCCGAGATGATCGCGCGCATACTGCAGTCCGAGGGCCGCGGACTCGCGATGATCTTCTGCCGCACCAAGCGCACCGCCGCCGACATCGCCGACCAGCTCCAGCACCGCGGTTTCGCCTCCGGCGCCGTCCACGGCGACCTGGGCCAGGGCGCCCGCGAGCAGGCGCTGCGCGCGTTCCGCAACGGCAAGGTGGACGTCCTCGTCTGCACCGACGTCGCCGCGCGCGGCATCGACGTCGAGGGCGTGACACACGTCATCAACTACCAGTCCCCCGAGGACGAGAAGACGTACCTGCACCGGGTCGGCCGCACCGGCCGCGCGGGCGCGTCGGGTACGGCGATCACCTTCGTCGACTGGGACGACATCCCGCGCTGGCAGCTCATCAACAAGGCGCTGGACCTGAAGTTCCCCGACCCGGTGGAGACGTACTCGACCTCCCCGCACTTCTTCGAGGACCTCAAGATCCCCGCGGGCACCAAGGGTGTCCTGCCGCGCTCGGAGCGCACCCGCGCCGGGCTGGCGGCGGAGGAAGTGGAGGACCTGGGCGAGACCGGCGGTCGCGGTGGCCGCGGTCGCGGTGGCCGGGGCGGTCGCCCGGAGCCCCGCACCGAGGCCCGTTCCGAGGAGCGCGAGCGCCCGGCCCGCACTCCGCGCCGCCGCCGTCGCACGCGCGCCGGTACGGCCCTGGAGCAGGCGTCCGGTACGGCGTCCACGGCGCCGGCCGCCGAGTCCGCGTCGCCCGTCGCCGCCGACGACGCCCTCGCCGCGTCGGAGCCGACGGCATCCCGCACCCCGCGCCGCCGTCGCCGTACCCGCAACGGCGCGTCGCAGGAGCCGGTGACGGTCGCCGCCCCGGTGGCCGTGACGCCGGAAGCCGTGGCACCGGAAGCCGTCGTCGAGACGGTCGAGGCCCTGGTCGAACCGGCCGCGCCGGAGCAGCCGCGCCGCCGCCGCACCCGCAGGTCCGCGGAGACCGCGCCGGTGGCGGAGGCGACGACGCCGGTGGCCGAGGCCCCGGAGGCCGAAGCGGCACCGGCAGCCCCGGCACGCCGCCGTACCCGCAAGACGGCCGCGGCTCCCGAGACGGCCGCCCCCGCGGCAGCCGTCGAGGCGGTCGAAGCCGTCGTGGCCGAGCCGAAGCCGCGCCGGACCCGCAAGACGGCAGCAGCCGCCGAGGCCGCGGTGGACACCGCCGAGACCGTCGAGGCCAAGCCGCGCCGCCGTACCCGCAAGGCCGCCGAGCCCGTGACGGAGGTCGTCGAGGCTCCGGCGGAGGCGGCCGAGGCCCCGGTGGCCCCGACCCGTCGCCGCACCCGCAAGACGGCCGAGGCCCCTGAGACGGCCGCCCCCGCGGCAGCCGTCGAGGCGGTCGAAGCCGTGGCCGAGACCAAGCCGCGCCGCACGCGGAAGACGGCAGCAGCCGCCGAGGCCGCGGTGGACACCGCCGAGGCGGTCGAGGCCAAGCCCCGCCGCACCCGGAAGACCGCCGCGACCGTCGCCGAGACGGAGACGGCCGAAGCGGCCACCGAGGCCAAGCCGCGCCGGACCCGCAAGACCGCGGCCCCCGCCGAGACCGCGGTGGACACCGCCGAGGCCGTCGAGGCCAAGCCCCGCCGCACCCGGAAGAC
>NZ_JBSHBL010000173.1:0-4268 GCF_053611985.1 Streptomyces sp. NPDC054770 | reverse complement strand
CGGCGCGGGCGCCATACAGGTCTGGGGCGTGGGGTCTCCTGGCCGGGGCGGCCCCGCCCCCGCCGGGGGGCGCGGGCACCCCCGCGACAGGCCCCCACCGGCCCGCACCCGACCACGGCCCCCTACCCCCGGCTCCCGACAACGATGGCATCCGCTTCCACGCCGTCTCCTTCCGCTACCCGGACGCCGCCCCCGACTCGCCCCCGACGCTCGAACTCGTCGACCTCCACATCCGCCCCGGCGAGTCCATGGCCCTCGTCGGAGCCACCGGCAGCGGGAAGACCACCCTCACCGCCCTCGTCCCCCGCCTGCACGAGGCCACCTCCGGGCGGATCACCCTCGACGGCCGGGACATCACCGCCATGCCCCGCGAGGAACTCCGCGCACTCGTCGCCGTCGCCTTCGAGGAACCCACCCTCTTCTCCGCCTCCGTCGGCGAGAACGTGCTGATGGGCGCCGAGGAAGGCGCCGGCGAGCCCGAGCTGGCACGCGCCCTCGCCGTCGCCCAGGCGGACTTCGCGCACGCCCTCCCCCAGGGCACCGCGACCCAGGTCGGCGAGCAGGGCCTCAGCCTCTCCGGCGGCCAGCGCCAGCGCCTCGCGCTCGCGCGGGCGGTCGTCGGCAAGCCCCGCTTCCTCGTCCTCGACGACCCGCTCTCCGCCCTGGACGTGCACACGGAGGCCGCCGTCGAGGCGGCCCTGCGCGACGTGCTCGCCGACACCACGGCGCTGATCGTCGCCCACCGCCCCTCGACCGTCCTGCTCGCCGACCGCGTCGCCCTGCTCTCCGGCGGCCGGGTCACCGCCGTCGGCACCCACCACGAACTGCTGCGCGGCAACGCCGAGTACGCCCACCTGATGTCCGGGGAGGATCACCGCCGATGACCGCCGCCACCTCCCTCCCCGCCCCCGACGAGGACGACGAACACCCGCACCCGCAGACGGCCGGCACGGCCGGCGGCGACCCCTTCGACCGGGACGTCCTGCCCACCCCGCCCGGCGCCACGGGCACCCTGCTGCGCTTGCTCCTCACCCCCATGAAGGCGCGGGTCGCGTTCACCTCGTTCCTCCTGCTGCTCCAGCAGGCGGCGGTCCAGGCGGGCCCGCTGCTGGTGGCGTACGCCATCGACACGGCCGTACCGGCGTTCCGCCGCCACGACCACGGTCCGCTGATCGCGGTCGCGGTCGGGTACGGCCTGAGCGCGCTGCTCTCCGGCGGCCTCCAGTACGCGTTCGTCCGGGCCTCCGCGCGCGTCAACCAGGACGTGCTCCTCGACCTGCGCGGCCGTATCTTCCGTCACGCGCAGGCGCTGAGCATCGACTTCCACGAGCGCTACACGTCCGGCCGCCTCATCTCCCGCTCCACCACGGACGTCGAGTCGCTGCGCGAGCTCCTCAGCGAGGGCCTGCAAGAACTGGTCACGGTCATCCTCTCCTTCCTCTACATCTCCGCGATGCTGCTCTGGCTGGACCTCGGTCTCGGTGCGGTCGCGGTGGCGAGCTTCGTCCCGCTGTACCTGCTGGTGCGGCTGTACCAGCGGCGCGCGGTACGGGTGTACAAGGCACGGTCCACGGCGATCGCGACGGTGATCGTGAAGTTCGTGGAGACGATGAACGGCATCCGCCCGGTGCGTGCGTTCCGCCGGGAGGCCGCCAACGACGCCGAGTTCGCCGTGCTGAACGGGCGCCACGAGCGCACCAACGGCAATGCGCTCCTCGAAATGGCCCGGTACGTGGTCGGTTCCCGGCTGGTCGCCAACACCTCGGTCGCGGTGATCGTGCTGTGGGGCGCCTACCGGGTGGCGTCCGGCTCGCTGGAGCTGGGCGTCCTGGCCGCCGCCGTCCTCTACCTGCGACGGCTGTACGACCCGATCGACCGCCTCGGCATGTTCCTCAACTCCTACCAGTCGGCCGCGGCCTCCCTGGAGAAGATCGCGGGCCTGCTGGCCCAGACCCCGTCGGTGCCGGAGCCCTCGGTCCCCAGGGAACTGCCCCCGCCGCGGACCGAACTCCCGGGCCGCGAGGTCGTCTTCGACGGTGTCCGCTTCGCCTACCGCACCGGCGGCGAGGTGCTCCCCCGCTTCGGCCTCACCCTCCCGGCCGGGCAGACGGTCGCGGTCGTCGGCTCCACCGGCGCCGGCAAGTCGACGCTCGCCAAACTGCTCGCCCGCTTCTACGACCCGACCGACGGACGGGTCCTCCTGGACGGCGTCGACCTGCGCGAACTGACCGTGGCCGAGCTGCGGCGCGGGGTCGTGATGGTCACCCAGGAGGCGTTCCTGTTCTCCGGCACGGTCGCCGAGAACATCGCCATCGGCCGCCCGGACGCCACCCGCGAGGAGATCGAGCAGGCCGCCAAGGCGATCGGCGCCCACGAGTTCATCGCCGCGCTGCCCGACGACTACGACACGGACGTCCGCAAGCGCGGCGGGCGTATCTCGGCCGGGCAGCGCCAACTGGTCGCGTTCGCCCGCGCCCTGCTCGCCGACCCGGCGGTGCTGATCCTCGACGAGGCGACCAGCTCCCTGGACATCCCCGGCGAACGGGCCGTGCAGCGCGCGATGTCGACCGTGCTCAAGGGCCGTACGGCGGTGGTGATCGCGCACCGGCTGTCCACGGTGGAGATCGCCGACCGGGTGCTGGTGATGGAACACGGCCGGATCGTCGAGGACGGCCGCCCGGCCGAACTCATCGCGGGAACGGGTCGGTTCGCGGATCTGCACCGGGCGTGGCGGGACAGTCTGGCGTAGCCGACAGGTCGAGAGGACGGGGATCGCAGGGTGATCGACGCGTACGAGGATCCGGGCACGCCGGACACCCGCGGTGGGTGGTCCTATCTGTGGTGGCTGGTGGCCTGCCAGCCGGGCCGCTCGCTCGCCGGGGCGCTGCTGGGCAGTGTCTGGCTGACGCTGATGGCCGTGACGCCGTACCTGATGGCCCGGGCGGTGGACGACGGCCTGGTGCCGGGCCATGTGGCGGTGCTGGCCGGCTGGACGGCGGCGATCTTCGTCCTCGGGGCGGTCAACGCCTGGATCAGCATCATGCGCCACCGCACGATGACCCGGGTGCGGATGGACGCGTACTTCCGCACGATCAAGGTGCTCGTCGGGCAGGCGGTACGGCTCGGCGCCGAGCTGCCGCGCCGGGCCGACGCCGGGGAGGTCGTCACGATCGGCGTCAGCGACGTGCAGACCATCGCCCAGGCGCTGACCGTCGTCGGCCCGGGGGTGGGCGCGGTCGTCGTGTACGCGGTGGTGGCCGGCCTCCTGATGACGATCTCGCCCCTGCTGACCGGTGTGGTGCTGCTCGGGGTGCCGGTGGTGGCCCTTCTCGCGGGCCCGCTGGCCCGGCGGCTGCAGGGCAGGGAGACCGAGTACCGGGAACGCCAGCGCGTGCTCACCGCCCGCATCGGCGACCTCGCGGGCGGCCTCCGCGTCCTCAACGGCCTCGGCGGCAAAGGCCTGTTCGCGGACGCCTTCCGCCGCGACTCCCAGCACCTGCGCGCCCAGGGCTACCGGGTGGGCGCGGTCGCCAGCTGGGTCCAGGCGCTGGGCATGGGCCTGCCGACGGTGTTCCTGGCGGTGGTGACCTGGATCGCGGCCCGGATGGCGGCGCGCGGCGACATCACGGTGGGCCAGCTGGTCTCGGTGTACGGCTATGTCGCGGTCCTGGTCGGCCCGGTGGCGTTCCTCCTGGACATGGGCTACCAGCTGAGCCGGGGCGTGGTCGCCGCCCGCAGGGTGGTACGCCTGCTGCGCCACGAACCGCAACCCGACACAGCCACCGAACAGGCCCCCACCGACCCCGCCGTCCTGCACGACCCGCACTCGGGAGTACGAGTACGCCCGGGCCGCCTGACCGCCCTGGTAGGCGCCAGCCCGACGGAAACAAGCACGGTGGTGGACCGCCTGGGCCGCTACACCCACTCGGACGTGACATGGGGAGGGGCACGCCTGGACGCCGTCCCCCTCGGGGAAGTACGCACCCGCATCCTGGTCGCCGACAACGACGCCGACCTGTTCGCCGACACCTTGCGCAATGCGCTAGGCGCGGGGCTGTTTGAAAGGGGCGACCACAACGCGCCCCAAAGAGGCGCGGGGCCGTGTCAAATCTGCGGCTGCCGCCGCGCGGGCACAACCAACCCCCACACACCCACCGAAGCACCTCACGACGCCGACCACAACGCGCCCCAAAGAGGCGCGGGGCCGTGTCAAATCTGCGGCTGCCGCCGCGCGGGCACGACCAACCCCCACACACCCACCGAAGCAC
>NZ_JBSHBL010000172.1:0-4355 GCF_053611985.1 Streptomyces sp. NPDC054770 | reverse complement strand
GCCCCACTCCGTGGAGTGGGGCGCCCTTCCTGCCGTATGACGCGGTGTGGCCCGTGTGACCGGGCGTCAGCTGCTGGTGCCGCGGCCGAGCTCCCACAGCTGGAGGCTGGCGGAGGAGTTGAGGGCGTAGGCGACGCCGGTGATGTCGTCGCGGGCGGCGACGTACTGCTTGCCCTGCCACAGCGGCAGCACCGGGACGTCGTTGGCGACGTCGTCCTGGATCTCGGTCAGGCTGCTGGTGGCGCTGGCGCGGTCGGCCTCGCGGCGGGAGTCCGGGATCAGCGTGTTGATGATCCGGTTGTTGACGTAGGGCGACTTCAGGAAGTTGTCCTTGTCGAGGAACGGCGCGAGGAAGTTGTCGGCGTCCGGGAAGTCGGGGAACCAGCCCATGCCGTAGACGTCGTAGTCGCCCTTGCGCTCGTTGGTCTGGTACGACGACCAGGCAGTGCCCTCGATGCTGACGTCGAACAGTCCGCTGCCGTTGAGCTGCTGCTTGAGGACCTCGAACTCCTGCTTGGTGGCCGGACCGTAGTGGTCGGTCGTGTAGTGCAGGGTGAGCTTCACCGGGGTGGTGATGTTCGCCGCGGTCAGCAGGGTCCTGGCCTTGGAGACGCTGGGGTCGCCGTACTTGTTGAAGAACGAGTTCGAGTGGCCGGTTATGGAGGCCGGGACCAGCGAGTACAGCGGCTCGGCCTGCTGTCCGTACACCT
The DNA here is from genome assembly GCF_053611985.1 of Streptomyces sp. NPDC054770. Taxonomy (NCBI): domain Bacteria; kingdom Bacillati; phylum Actinomycetota; class Actinomycetes; order Kitasatosporales; family Streptomycetaceae; genus Streptomyces; species Streptomyces sp. NPDC054770. The sequence goes on along the minus strand of NZ_JBSHBL010000172.1, from coordinate 3,645 downwards.
TGGCGACGAGTTCGTCGCGGTTGATGACCTGGGCCATGGCCTGGCGGACGGCCTTGGACTTGACCGAGGGGGCGTCGGTGTTGAAGCCGAGGTAGCGGATCTCCAGGCCGGACATCTCGACGAGGTCGACGTTCTTGTCGGTACCGGCGTCGAGCTTGTTGATCTGGGCCGGCGACATGGTGCGGGTCATCACGTCGATGTCGCCCTTGTCGATCGCCTCGCCCATGGCGGTGGCGTCCTTGTAGGAGCGCATGACGACCTGCTCGTTGTTCACCTTCACGCTGCCCTTGTAATTCGGGTTCTTGGTGAAGGTGGCGGAGACGATCGCGTCGTCCTTGACGTCGGCCTTGAAGGTGTAGGGGCCGGAGCCGTCGATGTCGAAGCCGTCGCGGAGCTTGTCCTTCTCGTAGTCCTTCGGGTTCACGATGCCCGCGACCGGGGTGGACAGCTTGTACGGGAAGGTGGCGTCCGCGGTCTTGAGGTGGAAGATGACCTCGCGGTCGCCCTGGGTCTCGATGGTGTCGATGTTCGTGAGAAGGCCGTAGACGCCACTGTCCGACTTGATGCGCAGGGCGCGCTCGATGGACCACTTGACGTCGTCGGCGGTGACTGCGTTGCCGTCGGAGAACTTCAGGCCCTCGCGCAGCTTGCAGGCGTAGCGCTCGCTGCCGCTGTCGGTGAAGGAGCAGCTCTCGGCCGCGTCCGGGACCGGGTCGCCCTCGCCCTTGGGCTGGGACATGAGGGTCTGCACGGTCTGGCGCAGGATGTTCCAGCCGCCGACGTCGTAGGAGTACGCGGGGTCGACCGGCGCCGGAGCGTCCTTCGTGGCGGTGAACTGGTCAGTGGTGCCTACGACGATCGCGTCGCTACTGCTGCTCCCGCTGTCGGATCCACCGCATGCGGCGAGCACCGGAGCGAGCAGGCCGACCACGGCCGGCAGCACCAAAGTCTTGCGGTTCATGCTCGAAGTTCTCCAGAGCTGTTCGTGTCCGTGTAGCCCGCATACATGGGGTGTCGAAGCGGATCACGGGGGTTACGGCGATGTTCTCGCGACGAGATTAGTCGGCGCCCGCAGCAGGGTTGGCAGCGGCCCGAGTTGAGGGCCCATCACGCAGGGGAACCGCTTGTGGACAGACTGAAAGCCCGACAGCGGCAGGATTAGTGCAGCGTCTCCCCAATCGGGACACAAGGTCACCCCGTTTCCCCCCGAACGGGGGCGGGCTGCACAGACGGGCAACGTTGTCGAGCTTCCTGACGCGTGGGGAACGTCACACGCGCATTTCTGTGATGGGGTATCGGAATTCAGCCGGTTGAACAGTTGCGAATTCCGTTGAATGAGCTGCGCCGGGATTTCGACCAATGGACTTTGCACGCTGGGTGAACGGCTAGCGCATTTCCGTCATCACACTGCCATCAGGCCGCGCAGAAAAGCCAGGTCGACCTCTTCCAGGGAGGCCACCACGGTACGCCGCACGGCCGGGGCGATCGGCGCGACCGACGGGACGGCGACCACCTGGCAGCCGGCGGCCTCGGCGGCGGCGACCCCGGTCGCGGTGTCCTCGACGACCGCGCACCTGGCCGGATCCACCCCCAGCCCGGCGGCGGCGAGCAGATACGGGTCCGGGTGGGGCTTGGTGCGCGAGACCTCGTCGCCTGCGACGGACAGGGCGAAGTGCTGGGGACCCAGGGAGGTCAGGACGCGGTCGATGATGCGCCGGTGCGAGGCGGAGACCAGGGCGGTGGGGATCTGCTGCTCGTAGAGCTCGGCCAGCAGCCGCTGTGCGCCCGGCATCAGCGGCAGGGCGGTGCCGATGCGCTCCTCGAAGCCGTCGTTGAGGAGCACGCTGAGCTCGGCGAGTGTGATGGCGGCGCCGGTGGCCTCGATGAGGAACCCGGCGCTGCGGGTCATGGGGCCGCCGACCACGACATGGCGCCAGGACTCGTCGAGGGTGTGGCCGAGGCGGGCGAAGATCTCGACCTCGACGTCCCACCAGAAGCCCTCGGTGTCCACCAGGGTGCCGTCCATGTCGAGGAGCACCGCCTGGAGGGCCGAGCCTTCGGCCGTACGGGTTCCGAGCGTGGGGACCGTGCTGGTCATCCACGTACCTCCTTGAGGGACGAGCAGGCCGGTTCCCATGCGGGGAACCGGCCTGCTGTGGACCGACCAGTGTACGACTTATCCGATCAGTGTGCTCTGTGGGACACGTCTCGGGCCGTGCCGGCGTTCGTGGTGGGCGGCGGTACCGCTCATCGTGCGTTGAAGTACTTCGCCTCCGGGTGGTGGATCACGATGGCGTCCGTGGACTGCTCGGGGTGCAGCTGGAACTCCTCGGACAGGTGGACGCCGATCCGCTCGGGCCGGAGCAGGTCGGCGATCTTGGCGCGGTCCTCCAGGTTGGGGCAGGCGCCGTAGCCGAGGGAGAAGCGGGCACCCCGGTACTTCAGGGCGAACATGTCCTCGATGTCGCTGGGGTCCTCGCCGGCGAAGCCGAGTTCGGAGCGCACGCGTGCGTGCCAGTACTCGGCGAGGGCCTCGGCCAGCTGGACGGACAGGCCGTGCAGTTCGAGGTAGTCGCGGTAGGAGTTGGACTCGAAGAGCCTCGCGGTCTGCTCGCCGATGCGGGAGCCGACGGTGACGACCTGGAGGCCGACCACGTCCGTCTGACCCGACTCCTCCGGGCGGAAGAAGTCGGCGAGGCACAGCCGGCGGCCGCGCCGCTGGCGGGGGAAGGTGAACCGGGTGCGCTCGTTGCCCTGGTCGTCCAGGATGATCAGGTCGTCGTCCTTGGAGACGCAGGGGAAGTAGCCGTAGACCACGGCCGCTTCCAGCAGGTTCTCCGTCTGGAGCTGGTCCAGGAGGCCGCGCAGCCGGGGGCGGCCCTCGGTCTCCACCAGTTCCTCGTACGACGGCCCCTCGCCGGTACGGGCCTGCTTGAGGCCCCACTGGCCCTTGAACAGGGCGCCCTCGTCCAGCCAGCTCGCGTACTCCTTGAGCTGGATGCCCTTGATGACTCGGGTGTCCCAGAACGGCGGGGTCGGCACCGGGTTGTCCACGGCGACGTCCGAGCGGACGTGGCCCTCCTCGGGCCGCTCCTCGACCTCGACGGTGGCGGCGGGCCGCACCCGGCGCTGCTTCAGCTCGGGCAGCACGGCGCCGGGCAGCCCGCGCTTGACGCCGATGAGCGCGTCCATCAGGCGCAGCCCCTCGAACGCGTCCCGGGCGTAGCGGACCTCGCCCTCGTAGAGCTCGTGCAGGTCCTGTTCCACATAGGCGCGGGTGAGTGCGGCACCTCCCAGGATCACCGGGAAGCGCTGCGCGAGCCCGCGGGCGTTGAGCTCCTCCAGGTTCTCCTTCATGATCACCGTGGACTTCACCAGCAGCCCGGACATGCCGATGACGTCGGCCCGGTGCTCGTCGGCGGCCTCCAGGATCGCGGAGACGGGCTGCTTGATACCGAGGTTGACGACGTTGTAGCCGTTGTTCGACAGGATGATGTCGACGAGGTTCTTGCCGATGTCATGGACGTCGCCGCGGACGGTGGCCAGGACAATGGTGCCCTTTCCTTCCGCGTCCGACTTCTCCATGTGCGGCTCCAGGTGGGCGACCGCGGACTTCATCACCTCGGCCGACTGGAGCACGAACGG
>NZ_JBSHBL010000171.1:0-4442 GCF_053611985.1 Streptomyces sp. NPDC054770 | reverse complement strand
TGCCGGATCCCTCCTCAGGGCTCCGGCGGGGTCCGGCGGCGCGACGGTGGGCCCGGCGGTGCGGTGGGGCCGGGGCGGCGCGCGGTGACCGGTCGTGCGACAGGTTCCTCGGTGGTCGTACGATCGATGCCACGGCGGTCGTACGACAGGCTCTGTGATGGTCCGAACGACCCAAAGAGATCATCAACGGCAACCTCTGTCCGCGTCTGACCGTTTTTGAGCGCTTACGGGGTGTGACTCGGGCCACGTAGATTGGGCGTAACGCTCTTGCGAACAACGCGATGACCTAAGAGGTGACAGCCGCGGAGGGAATACGGACGCCATTCATGGCGCTGTGTATCTCCCCGGCCCCCGCCCGCGCCGTCGGCCCATCCCCAAGCCGGCGGTCGGCTCCAGTCCGTCCCGGACGGGGCCGGAAGCCGTTTTCCAACGTTCCGAGAGGTTGTTCGTGTCGGCCAGCACATCCCGTACGCTCCCGCCGGAGATCGCCGAGTCCGTCTCTGTCATGGCTCTCATTGAGCGGGGAAAGGCTGAGGGGCAGATCGCCGGCGACGATGTGCGTCGGGCCTTCGAAGCTGACCAGATTCCGGCCACTCAGTGGAAGAACGTACTGCGCAGCCTCAACCAGATCCTTGAGGAAGAGGGTGTGACGCTGATGGTCAGTGCCGCGGAGCCCAAGCGCACCCGTAAGAGCGTCGCAGCGAAGAGTCCGGCCAAGCGCACCGCCACCAAGACGGTCGCGGCGAAGGCCGTGACCACCCGGAAGGCCACCGCCACGGCCGCCCCGGCCGTGGTGCCCGCCGCCGTCGCCGATGATCCGGCCGAGGAGGCGGCGCCCGTGAAGAAGGCCGTTGCCAAGAAGGCCGCCCCCGCCGCCAAGAAGACGGCCGCGAAGAAGACCGCGACCGCCGCCGCCAAGAAGACGGTGGCCAAGAAGACCGCCGCCAAGAAGGACGACGCCGAGATCCTCGAGGACGAGGTCCTCGAAGAGGCCAAGGCGGGCGGCGAGGAGCCCGAGGGCGCCGAGAGCGCGGGCTTCGTCCTGTCCGACGAGGACGAGGACGACGCGCCGGCGCAGCAGGTCGCCGCGGCCGGTGCCACCGCCGACCCGGTCAAGGACTACCTCAAGCAGATCGGCAAGGTCCCCCTGCTCAACGCCGAGCAGGAGGTCGAACTCGCCAAGCGCATCGAGGCCGGTCTGTTCGCCGAGGACAAGCTGGCGAACGCCGACAAGCTCGCCCCGAAGCTCAAGCGCGAGCTGGAGATCATCGCCGAGGACGGCCGCCGCGCCAAGAACCACCTCCTGGAGGCCAACCTCCGTCTGGTGGTCTCCCTGGCCAAGCGGTACACCGGCCGCGGCATGCTCTTCCTGGACCTCATCCAGGAGGGCAACCTCGGTCTGATCCGCGCGGTCGAGAAGTTCGACTACACCAAGGGCTACAAGTTCTCCACGTACGCCACCTGGTGGATCCGTCAGGCGATCACCCGCGCCATGGCCGACCAGGCCCGCACCATCCGTATCCCGGTGCACATGGTCGAGGTCATCAACAAGCTCGCGCGCGTGCAGCGCCAGATGCTCCAGGACCTGGGCCGCGAGCCCACCCCGGAGGAGCTGGCCAAGGAACTCGACATGACCCCGGAGAAGGTCATCGAGGTCCAGAAGTACGGCCGTGAGCCCATCTCGCTGCACACCCCCCTGGGTGAGGACGGCGACAGCGAGTTCGGTGACCTCATCGAGGACTCCGAGGCCGTCGTCCCCGCCGACGCCGTCAGCTTCACGCTCCTCCAGGAGCAGCTGCACTCGGTGCTGGACACCCTGTCCGAGCGCGAGGCCGGCGTCGTCTCCATGCGGTTCGGTCTCACCGACGGTCAGCCGAAGACCCTCGACGAGATCGGCAAGGTCTACGGCGTCACGCGTGAGCGCATCCGCCAGATCGAGTCCAAGACCATGTCGAAGCTGCGCCACCCGTCACGTTCCCAGGTGCTGCGCGACTACCTCGACTAGGTCGCGGTCGTACGACGTCGAAGGCCTGGTCTCCCACCGCGGAGGCCGGGCCTTCGTGCTGCGGGTCGCGGTGCGCTGAATGACTCTGGGTGTCCCGGTACCACCCAGAGTGAGGAGCGTGCATGCGCCGTTCTGTTGCCCCGGCCCTGATCCGGCCGCTGATCCTGGCGGCCGTCGCCACGGCCATACCGCTGGCCACCACGCCTCCCGCAGCCGCCGACAGTGTTGTGGTCGGTGGCTTCCCCGTCGACGTCTCCCAGACCCCGTGGACGGTCGCGCTGTCCAGCCGTGACCGGTTCGGGGGTACGCGGGCCGGTCAGTTCTGCGGCGGAGTGGCGATCGGCCGGACCAAAGTGCTCACAGCCGCCCACTGCCTGGCCGACGAGGTCATCGGCGGGCCCTCGGACCGGGTCCGCGACCTCAAGGTCATCGCGGGCCGCACGGATCTGCTCGCGACGCAGGGCCAGGAGATCCCCGTGACCGTCGCCCGCGTCAATCCGGGCTACGACCCGGACGCCAACACCGGTGACTTCGCCGTCCTCACCCTTGCCGAGCCCCTGCCGAGCGGCACGGTCATCGCGATGGCCTCCCGGGGGGACGCCGCCTACGCGCCCGGCACCAGCGCCCTGGTCTCGGGGTGGGGTGACATCACGGGCGGCGGCGACTACTCGCGCCGGCTGTACGCGGCGCGGCTCCATGTGCTGTCCGACGAGACCTGCGAGCGGGCCTATCCAGGCGGCGCCGACGGCACCTACCGGGCGGGCTCCATGGTGTGCGCGGGCGAGACCCGGGGCGGCCCCGACGCCTGCCAGGGCGACAGCGGTGGGCCGCTGGTCGCACACGGGAAACTGATCGGGCTCGTGTCCTGGGGGAGTGGCTGCGGGCGCCCGGGGAATCCCGGCGTCTACACGCGCGTCTCCGAGGTCGTCAGGGCGCTGGGCCCCGGCGGTGCCTTCAGCGGCTCACGCCGGCCCCACACGCGCTCCTGAGGGCCTCTGTACGGCTACGACGAAGGGCGGCCGCTCCCCTGGAGGAGCGGCCGCCCTTCACCGGCCTGTGCCGGAGCTGGCTCGTCGTAAATGCGAGAGGTCAGCGCTCATCTTCCGAGGCGGTGGCCGGAACGGTGGTCAGCCGCTCCGTCTCGTCCTGTATCTCAGCGGCGATCTTCTTGAGTTCCGGCTCGAACTTGCGACCGTGGTGGGCGCAGAAGAGCAGTTCTCCGCCGCTGAGCAGCACGACGCGCAGGTATGCCTGGGCGCCGCAGCGGTCGCAGCGATCGGCGGCCGTCAGGTGGCTCGCGGGGGTCAGAACAGTAGTCACGTCGCCTCTTCTCTAGCTCGACGAGCTGTCGTACCAGGGTCAACATCCAACCAGCCCGAAAACGTTCCCGCTCGGGGCTTCTCCTCGAAAAAAATCTTTCGAGGTGGCCGTCTGCTGCCGGTTGGCGGCGAATGTGCCGTATTGCGTCTTTTGAGTGCTTACGGGTTCGCGCGGTTCATCGGTCTCATCCTCCCGGCCGGGTTGCCGGTTGTTTGTGAGGACGTGCCCGGAGCCTAAATGGTTCATGCCTCGAAGGGAACGTGATATGTACTTCACTCCATCGAGGGATCGAACACGTATGCGACCTTGGACTAGGGTGAGTTCACGACGAGGGTGGCGTTACAACGGCTCTACCAGGCCTCGGTACCCTCTGAGCGGCGACCGAAGCCGACCCCTTACCCAAAAGGGGCTCCATTGAAATTCAGCGAGGAGCGAACCGCGTGACCGCCGATACGTCCGTGCCGTCCACTGCGCTGCTGGCAGGAGCAGACCGGGACGGCTCCAACTACACCGCGCGGCACCTGCTCGTCCTTGAGGGCCTCGAAGCCGTGCGCAAGCGTCCCGGCATGTACATCGGATCGACCGACAGTCGCGGTCTGATGCACTGCCTGTGGGAGATCATCGACAACTCCGTCGACGAGGCCCTGGCCGGCGCCTGCGACCACATCGAGGTCATCCTCCATGACGACGGCTCTGTCGAGGTCCGGGACAACGGCCGGGGCATCCCCGTGGACACCGAACCTCGCACCGGCCTGTCCGGCGTCGAGGTCGTCATGACCAAGCTGCACGCCGGCGGAAAGTTCGGCGGTGGCTCCTACGCGGCCTCCGGCGGTCTGCACGGCGTCGGTGCCTCTGTGGTGAACGCGCTCTCCGCGCGTCTCGATGTCGAGGTCGACCGCAACGGCAGTGTGCACGCCATCAGCTTCCGCCGTGGCGTGCCGGGTGCCTTCACCGGTGTCGGCCCGGACGGCAAGTTCGAGGCCGGGAGCGGGCTGCGCAAGACCAAGAGGGTGCCCAAGACCCGCAGTGGTACGCGGGTGCGGTACTGGGCTGATCGGCAGATCTTCCTGAAGGATGCCGAGCTGTCGTTGGAGACGCTGCATCAGCGGGCTCGTCA
>NZ_JBSHBL010000170.1:0-5056 GCF_053611985.1 Streptomyces sp. NPDC054770 | reverse complement strand
GCGGGCCGGTGGGGGCTGGTCGCGCCGGTGATCCCTACGGCAGTGCGTGCACGTGGGCGCCCACCGAGGACGACCACGCGTTGCCGGCCGCCGCGTCCCAGTTCGTCGACCAGGTCATCGCGCCCCGCAGGTCGGGGTACGCCGTCGACGGCTTGAAGGAGCCGCAGTTGGTGAGCTTGGTCAGGCAGTCCAGGGCGTTGTTGACCACGGTCGGCGAGACGTAGCCGCTGCCGGCCGCGCTGGTCGACGCCGGCAGGCCGAGGCCCACCTGGGAGGGGCTCAGGCCGCCCTGGAGCTGGATGCAGGCCAGCGCGGTCAGGAAGTCCACCGAGCCCTGGCTGTACACCTTGCCGTCGCAGCCCAGCATCGAACCGCTGTTGTAGTACTGCATGTTGACGACGGTGAGGATGTCCTTGATGTTCAGGGCCGTCTGGAAGTACCCGTTGGACGTCGACTGCATGTCGATCGTCTGCGGGGCCATCGTGATGATGAGCGAGGAGCCCGCCTTCGACGAGAGCGAGCGCAGCGCCTGGCTCATGTAGGTGGCGTTGATGCCGTTCTCCAGGTCGATGTCGACGCCGTCGAAGCCGTACGTCTGCATCAGCGAATAGACGGAGTTGGCGAAGTTCGTCGCGGACGCCGAGTCGCTCACCGAGATCGTGCCGTTCTGGCCGCCGATCGAGATGATGACCTTCTTGCCGGCCGCCTGCTTGGCCTTGATGTCGGCCTTGAACTGGTCGACCGTGTACCCGCCGAGCCCGGCGGAGTCGAGGGTGAAGCTCACCGCGCCCGGTGTGCTGGTCGCGTCCGCGAAGGCGACGGCGATGATGTCGTACGAGGACGGCACGTCCGAGATCTTCTGGACGGTGGCGCCGTTGTTGAAGTTCTGCCAGTAGCCCGTCACCGCGTGCTTGGGCAGCGAGCCGCCGCCGTTGCCGCCGGTCGCGGTCGTCGTCGCCGTCACCGCCGACGACTTCGCCGACTCACCCGCCGAGTTGGTCGCGGTGACCTGGAAGGAGTACGACGTCGAGGCCGCGAGCCCGGTGACCGTGGCCGAGGCGCCGCTGACCGCCGAGACCTTGGTGCCGTTCTGGTAGACGTTGTAGCCGGTCGCGCCCGACACCGCGCTCCAGGACAGCGACGCGGAGGACGACGTCGTACCGGAGACCGCGAGGCCGGTCGGGGTCGCCGGGACGGTCGGGGCCGGGTCGGAGCCGCCACCGCCGTCGGGGCCGTAGACCGAGACGTCGTCGGCGTAGTAGGCGGCCTGGCCGTACCAGCCGTGCGTCCAGACCGTCACCGAGGTGGTCGAGGCGCCGGTGGTGAAGGTCGTCGACAGCTGTGTCCAGGACGTGTTGGGGGTCCAGGTGGACACGTCCGTGGTGCCGGTGCCGGTCACGCCGAGGTAGGTGTAGGAGCCCTGCACCCACGCGCTCAGCGTGTAGGTCGAGTTGGCCTTGACCGCCACCGTCTGGCTGCACTGGGCGTAGTCCTGCCCGGCCGGGGTCGCCTTCAGCGCGGCGGCGCCGGAGTGCACGGGGGAGGAGACCGTCGTACCGCTGCCCGCGGAACAGGTCCAGTTGGACAGGCCCGATTCGAAGCCGGGGTTCTTCACGTTGTTGACGTCGGCGGCGGAGGCCGGTGCGGAGGCCAGGCCCGCCATCGCGAGGGCCGTGGCGAGGGTGGCCACGGCCGACCAGGTTCGGATGCGTCGACGTCCGGTGTGGGGGGACGCCAGTCGGGGGATGAGTCTGAGCATGACAATCAAGGTGGTCCAGACCAATTCGAGTGTCAATAGGTCTGGACCAAATTCAAAGGGTTGGGCGGCCGGGGGTGGGGGGCAAGGTCGGTAGTACGGAACTCGCCTTGTTCATATGCTCAACCTGTCCCGATTTGACGCCACTTGTGTGGTCACGGATCCCAGACAGCTACACAAACGCTGTTCTCCGGTCACAGACGCGTGGATACAGTGCTGAGGAAGTCACGCAATGAAGTCGTCCCGGCTCATTGGAGTAACACCGGTGGGCCGCCGGGTGTGAAGAGCGGGGAGCTGCGCGTGCCAACTGCCATTGCCGTGACCAGTGCCGACATGGCCCTGCCGGTCCAGGACGAGCGGACCATGCCCGCGGTCGTGCTCCGGGACCTCGACCAGCGCCCGCTCGAACAGACCCTCGCCGAGTTCGTGGCCCTCATCGAGCAGTACGGGCACGTGGTCGTCCTGTACTCGGACGCCGTACCGGAGGCCGTGGTCCGGCGCCTGCACACCCTGCGCTCCCTCCTGGAGAGCGACCGCATCGCGCTGTTCCGCCCCGACCTGCCGCCGCTCGGCATCGCCGTCCTGGCCCGGCAGCTGCGGCAGCTGGCCTCCTGCGACCTCAGCCCCGGCGTGCTCGCGTCGGCCGGCCGGCTGCTCACCCACTACATCCACTCCGGCGCCGTCCTCGGCTCCGTCACCAAGCTGGACCGCGTCCCGGTCGGCCTCAAGGCGCACGCCAAGTCCTGGATGCCCGGCACCCAGTTCGGGGTCGTCGCCCACCCCGAGCCGCAGCTGGTCCGGATCGCCCCCGACGCCGTCCTGACCGGCCCCGAGTTCAGCACCTGGATGCTGGTCGCCAGGGGGCAGCTGCAGTCGGACTGGATCGGCGGCCTCGCCAAGGCCTGGGGCGCGCACGGCCTGCGCGAGACCCCGCTGCCCGCCGAGTCCTCCGTGTGGTGGGGCACCGGCCGGATGATCGAGTTCACCAGCTACCTCGCCGACCTGTCGGTCCTCTACCAACTGGTCACCTCGGTACGGCAGACCAGCTGCCACTGGTGCGGCATCGACGTCATCGGCGACCGCTGTGTCTTCTGCTCCGCCACCCCGCCCGACTACGACCCGCCGGCGCCCCGCGCGCTGGAACAACGGACGCCCGCCTGACCCGCACCACGCACCACGCACCGCCACCGCTCGGTTCCCCCACTTCCCCCCGCTTCCCCGATGAGGTCGCACGGTCCATGAACTCCCGTCAGCGCCGCGGCGTGATACTCCTGATCCTGTCGGTGATCTGCGCGCTCGGCGCGTTCGCCGGCGTGCTGTCGGTCATCGACAACGCGAAGTCCGAGGTCGGCCCCAAGGTCACCGCGTACGAACTCCGCTCCGACGTCGCGCCGTACACCACGTTGAGCGCGAGCCAGTTCAAGAAGATCTCGATGCCCGAGCGGTGGCTGTCACCCAACGCCGTCACCAGCCTCGGCCAGATCCAGGGCAAGATCGCGGTCACCACGCTGAAGCAGGGCTCCCTGCTCCAGACCGACATGATCGTCGACCAGCCCGCGCTCAAGGCGGGCCAGCAGGAGGTCGCGATCATGATCGACGCGGCCACCGGGGTCGCGGGCAAGATCACCCCGGGCTCGCTGGTCAACGTCTACGCCACCTTCGAGGGCAAGCAGCAGACCGACCCCGACCAGTCGAAGATCATCGTCACCAACGCCCGGGTCCTGGACGTCGGCAAGATCACCGCGCTGGAACCGGACAACAAGAACCAGCAGCCCACCGACGCCGTCCCCATCACCTTCGCGCTGTCCACGCTCGACGCCCAGCGCCTCACCTACGCGGAGTCCTTCGCCCAGCGGGTCCGGCTCGCCCTGGTCGCCCCCGGCACCACGACCACCGTGCCGGACAAGGACCGTACCTACGAACTCGCGACGGACAAGTGAGAGGCGCCCTCCATGCCCATCAGGATCCTCCCCGCCGTCGGTGACGCGGACGCCGTCCGCTCCCTGGTCTCCCTGCTCAGCCAGCTCCCGGACGCCGAGCCGCTGGCCCCCGTCGTCGACTCCACCCAGCTCGTCGACACCCTCGCCCGGTCCGCGGCCGAGTCCGTCGACGAACTCCCCGAGGTCGTCGTCGTCCACGAACGCATCGGCCCCGTCCCGGCCCTCGAACTGATCCGCGAGGTCGCCCTGCGCTTCCCCGCCGTGGGCGTCGTCCTGGTCACCACCGACACCAGCCCCGGCCTGTTCGCCGCCGCCATGGACTCCGGCGCCCGCGGCCTGGTCGGACTCCCGCTGAGCTACGAGGAACTGGCCGGCCGCGTCCAGGCCGTCGCCCAGTGGTCCACGGGCGTACGACGCCATCTGGGCCACGGCGCCGACGTGTTCGCCGGCGTGGGCGGCACCGTCGTCACCGTCAGCGGCGCGAAGGGGGGCACCGGCGCGACCCTCGTCGCGGTCCAGATCGCCCTCGCCGCGCAGGCCTCCGGCCACTCCACCGCCCTCGTCGACCTCGACCTCCAGACCGGGGACGTCGCCTCCTACCTGGACGTCCAGTTCCGCCGCTCGGTCGCCGACCTCGCCGCGGTCAACGACATCTCCCCGCGGGTGATGGCCGAGGCCGTCTTCCGCCACGACTCCGGGCTCGCCCTGCTCCTCGCACCCGCCGAGGGCGAACGCGGCGAGGAGGTCACCGACCGCGCCGCCCGCCAGATCCTCAGCTCCCTGCGCTCCCGCTACGAGGTGGTGATCGTCGACTGCGGCGCACAGCTCGGCGGGGCGGGTGCGGCGGCCGTGGAGACCGCGGACCTCGCCCTGCTGGTCACCACGCCGGACGTGGTCGCCGTACGGGCGGCGAAGCGGACGGTGCGGATGTGGGACCGGCTGCAGATCCGCAAGGCCGAGGAGACGACGGTGGTGGTCAACCGGTACACCCGCGCCACGGAGATCCAGCCGGCGCTGATCCAGCGGATCACCGGGACGGCACTGGCGGGGACCCCGATCCCGGCGAACTTCAAGGAGCTCCAGGGCGCGGTGGACGCGGGCCGCATGCACGAACTGGACTCACGGAGCACGGTGAAGCAGGCGATCTGGGGGCTGGCCGGGGAGCTGGGACTGGTACGGACGGCCGAGGGGGCACCGCCACGCCGGTCCGGGACACGGGCCCGGGGCGGGGAGCGGGCGGCGGTGGGGTTCCGGCGGCGGAAGGAGCTGCCGTGAGAGGCCGTCGGCCGGGTGCCGGTGCGTGGGGGCTGAGCGCGCAGTTCCCCGCGCCCCTTCGGGGCGCTCAGCGCCCCTTTAGGGG
>NZ_JBSHBL010000169.1:0-5091 GCF_053611985.1 Streptomyces sp. NPDC054770 | reverse complement strand
ACCTGGTAACCGTCCATCGCCGCCTGCAGAGCGCAGATCGGGTCGATCTCGGTGACGATCACACGGGCACCCTGCCCGCGCAGGGACTCCGCACACCCCTTGCCGACATCGCCGTAGCCGCAGACGACCGCGGTCTTGCCGCCGATCAGGACATCGGTGGCACGGTTGATGCCGTCGATCAGCGAGTGCCGGCAACCGTACTTGTTGTCGAACTTCGACTTCGTGACCGCGTCGTTGACATTGATCGCCGGGAACAGCAGGTCACCGTCGCGCTGCATCTCGTACAGACGGTGGACACCGGTCGTGGTCTCCTCGGTGACACCGCGGATCTCGGAGGCCAGCTGGGTCCACTTCTGCGAGCCGTCCGTGATGGTGCGGTGCAGGAGTTCGAGGATGACGCGGTGCTCGTCGGACTCGGCGGTGTCGACCGAGGGGACCTTGCCGTCCTTCTCGTACTCGACGCCCTTGTGGACGAGGAGGGTGGCGTCACCGCCGTCGTCGAGGATCATGTTGGGGCCGCCGGTGGGGCTGTCCGGCCAGGTCAGCGCCTGCTCGGTGCACCACCAGTACTCCTCCAGGGTCTCGCCCTTCCAGGCGAAGACGGGGACGCCCTGCGGGTTGTCGGGCGTGCCGTTCGGGCCGACGGCGATGGCGGCGGCCGCGTGGTCCTGGGTGGAGAAGATGTTGCAGGACGCCCAGCGGACCTGTGCGCCCAGGGCGACCAGGGTCTCGATCAGGACGGCGGTCTGCACGGTCATGTGCAGGGAGCCGGTGACGCGGGCGCCGGCCAGGGGCTGCGCGTCGGCGTACTCCTTGCGGATGGACATCAGGCCGGGCATCTCGTGCTCGGCCAGGGTGATCTCCTTGCGGCCGAACGCGGCCAGGGAGAGGTCGGCGACCTTGAAGTCCTGTCGGCTGTCGACAGTCGTCATGGGGAGCTGCTCCTCGGGTTGGGTCGAGGGTGGGTACGGCTGGTCTGCGCGGCGGCGGACAAGGGGGTGCCGAGAAAAGGACACAGGCATGCCCACGTACGCGCAGCGCAGTCCGTCGGAGGCCCTCTCTCCCTCGGACGGTCCGTACGGGACCGCCCGACCGCCATCAGCAGCGACGTCTGGCTCCGTCCCAAGTTACACCGCAGGAGCGGGCCGTCCCCAGTCCGCCTCCGAACAGATCACGCCGTTCGAGGAGAGTGAGCGTGGGCGGCGGGGCGGGTCAGTGGTCGGCGGGGAGGGGGTTCGGGCCGCCCGGGGTGGCTTGCGGGTCGGGGCCCTTGGCGGCCTCCGCCTCGCTGTAGATGTCGGGTTCCAGGTAGATCACCCGGGCGATGGGGACCGCGGTGCGGATGCGGGACTCGGCGGCGTTGATGGCCCTGGCGACCTCGGCGGCCGTGTCGTCGTGCCGGACGGCGATCTTGGCGGCGACGAGGAGTTCCTCGGGGCCGAGGTGGAGCGTGCGCATGTGGATGATGCCGGTGACCGTGTCGCCGTCGACGATCGCGGCCTCGATCTTCTTGACCTCCTCGACGCCCGCGGCCTCGCCGAGCAGGAGGGACTTGGTCTCCGCGGCGAGGACCAGGGCGATCATGACGAGCAGGACGCCGATGCAGACCGTGCCGACGCCGTCCCACACGCCGTCGCCGGTGAGCAGGGCGAGGCCCACGCCGCCGAGGGCGAGGACGAGGCCGATGAGGGCGCCGAAGTCCTCGAGGAGGACGACCGGGAGCTCGGGGGCCTTGGCGCGGCGGATGAACTGCGACCAGGACAGCTTGCCGCGCAGTTCGTTGGACTCCTTGATGGCCGTGCGGAATGAGAAGCCCTCGGCGATGATCGCGAAGAACAGCACACCCACCGGCCAGTACCAGTGCTCGACCTGGTGGGGGTGGCTGATCTTCTCGTAGCCCTCGTAGATGGCGAACATGCCGCCGACCGAGAAGAGCACGATGGAGACGAGGAAGGCGTAGATGTACCGCTCGCGGCCGTAGCCGAAGGGGTGCTGCGGGGTCGCCTCGCGCTGGGCCTTCTTGCCGCCGATGAGCAGCAGGAACTGGTTGCCGGAGTCGGCGAGCGAGTGGACGCCCTCGGCGAGCATCGACGAGGAACCGCTGAACGCGAACGCCACGAACTTCGATGCCGCGATCGCGAGGTTGGCGCCGAGTGCCGCCACGATCGCCCTGGTGCCGCCTGACGCGCTCATGAGTTCGCGTTGCCCCTTCTCGTTCTCGTCTTCGCCGGTACTCGTCTTTGCCCGTGCTTTGCCGGTGGGCCATTCTTGCAGCCCCTCAGCGAGAGATGAGGACCCCCCTCAGACGATCACCGTGGCACGGAAGAGCGTGCCCGCGCCCGACACCTCCGCCTTCTCACCCGCCGGGACGAACACCGACTGCCCGGGGGCCAGGTCGTCCTCGCCGACGCGGACCGTACCGGCCGTGCAGAGCAGGATCTGCGGGGTGGGGAGGGTCAGGTCGTGGGCGGCGGTGCCCTCGGGGAGGACGTACCGGGAGAGCCGGAACTCGTCGATCGGCGTCTCGTAGACCTCCTCGCCGTCCGGGGCCGCCTCGGGGCGCAGCACGCCCGCGTCGCCCGCCTCGAAGCGGACGACGCGCAGGAGTTCGGGGACGTCGACGTGCTTGGGGGTCAGGCCGCAGCGCAGGACGTTGTCGGAGTTGGCCATGATCTCGACGCCGAGGCCGTCGAGGTAGGCGTGCGGGATGCCGGCGCCGAGGAAGAGGGCTTCGCCGGGCTGCAGGCGGACGTGGTTGAGGAGCATGGCGGCGATCACGCCAGGGTCGCCCGGGTAGTGGTGGGCGAGGTCGGCGTAGGGCGCGTAGTCGCCGCCGAGGCGGGTGCAGGCGGCTGCGGCCTCGGCGACCGTGTGGGCCATCTCCTCGCGGTCGGCGGTGAGGATCGCGGTGAGGACCTCGCGCAGAGCGGCGTCCTCGGGGTGCGCGCGCAGCAGGTCGACGTACGGCTTGAGGGAGTCCACGCCGAGGCCGTCGAGGAGTTCGGCCGTCCGCTCCGGGTCGCGGAAGCCGCACAGGCCGTCGAACTCGGTGAGCGCGCAGATCAGTTCGGGCTTGTGGTTGGCGTCCTTGTAGTTGCGGTCCGGGGCGTCCACCGGGATGCCGCGCCGCTCCTCGTCCTCGTAACCCTCCCTGGCCTGTTCCAGGTTGGGGTGCACCTGGAGGGAGAGGGGTGCGCCGGCGGCGAGGATCTTGAGCAGGAAGGGCAGGCGCGGGCCGAACCTGGCGACGGCCGCCTCGCCCAGTTCGGCCTTCGGGTTCGCGTCGATGACCTCGACGAGCGTGCCGCGCGCGGTGCGTGAGGGGGCGCCCGGGTGCGCGCCCATCCACATCTCCGCCTGCGGCTCGCCGCTCGGCTCGACCCCGAGCAGCTTCGGGATGGCGGTCGGGGAACCCCAGGCGTAGGGGCGGATGGTGTTGTCGAGGCGGTCCATGACTTCTCTCTGCCGGTTCTCTGTGCGTGCGGAGGCGAGCGTGGGCAACGGCGTGGCACGGCTCACGTGTTCACCGCGTGTTCTCCCGCCGGTTCACCTTCGGTACGGCCCTCAGGTCGTCCTTCGTACGGCGGGACCGGTGCCGGTGTCCACCTCAGGCCCCCGAAGCGAGCGTCAGGTAAACGGCGGCGAAATCCGTGACGGCGATCAGTTCCGCGAGGGTCTCCAGCTCGTCGCCCTCCTCGGGCTCCAGCTCGCTGATCGGGGTGTCGTGGCCGAGGGCGAGGTCGCGGGCGGCGGGTGCGGCGGTGAGGCCGCCGATGGGGCGGTCCCGGAGCAGCACCACGCGCGCGTGCAGCGCGGGCGGCTCGTCCACGCGGTCACGGAAGAAGTCGTCGGGGTCCGCGCTGGCGGCGAGCGGCCCGGCGAGCACGGCGGTGTGGGCTGCCAGGGCCTCGGGGAGTTCGGCGACCAGGGCGGGGCGGCCGGCCAGTTCGGCGAGGGCGGCGGCGAAGCGGCGGCCGGCCGGGCCCGCCGATCCGCCCTCCGTCCAGACCACGGGGAGCGAGTCGGAGAGTTCCGCGGCGAGGGTCTTGGCCGGGTTGCTGTAGGTCACGATGGCCGGGCCGCAGCGCTCGGCGATGTGGTCGAGGCGGTCGGCGACCTTCTCCAGGGCGTCCGGCGGGGCGGTGACCAGGCCGATGCGGTCGAGGAGCGCGAGCAGCGGGGTGAGCAGCGCCCACAGCACGCCCGGGGAGGAGCCGGCGAGCGGCTCGCCGTGGTCGTACGGGGCTGTCGCCATCGGCATGAACAGGCCGTGGGCGCCGGCCACCGCTTCGGCGAGCGGGGTGTCGGCGGGGGCCACGGCGGCGACCGAGCAGCCGTGTCGGTAGGCCTGGTCGGCGAGGAGAGAGAGGCTGGGTTCGGTGCCGTCCGGGGTGGCGATCAGCAGCAGGTCGACGGAGCCGGCCCAGCCGGGGAGCTCCCAGCGCAGGGCGCCGGCGGCCGGGGCGACGCCGGTGGGGGCCAGGCGGGTGACGGGGCTGCCGGGTCCGGCCAGTGTGCCGAGGAGGTCGGCGGCGTGGGTGGCGGCGACGCCGGGGCCGGCGATCAGGACGGCGCGCGGGCGGCCGTCCGGTTTCAGCTCCTGGACACCTGCCTCGTTGGCCTGCCGGGCCGCCGTACGGACGCGGGCGCCGGCCTCGGCTGCTCCGCGCAGCAGACCTCGGCGGTCGGCCTCGGCGAGGCCCTCCGGGGTGTCGAGCAGCGATTCGTCGAGCATGGAGCGGCCTCCGGTTGCCGGGGTCCTGATGTTCTGCGGGTGTCGTGCCTGGTGCTTACGCCGGGCGGCGGGCCTCGTCGACGAGGAGGACGGGGATGCCGTCACGGACGGGGTACGCCAGGCCGCAGTCCTGGCCGGTGCAGATCAGCTCGGCGTCCTGCTCCTTGAGGGTGGCGTGGCAGGCCGGGCAGGCGAGGATCTCCAGGAGGCCGGCTTCGAGCGGCATGGGGGTTCCCTTCGGGGGTGGATGTTCGCGTGCGGTCAGGTTACCGCCGGTGGGGTGGGTTGGGCTGGCCGTGGGGGACCGGTGACCGTCCGCCGGGGTGACCGCCCAGGGGGCTCCGCCCCCTGGACCC
>NZ_JBSHBL010000168.1:1887-5245 GCF_053611985.1 Streptomyces sp. NPDC054770 | reverse complement strand
TAAGGCTTAGCTTCCGGGTTCGGAATGTAACCGGGCGTTTCCCTCACGCTATGACCACCGAAACACTATGAAACTGTAGAACTCTGCCGCACCACGCTGTGGCAACGTGGGGCTGTTCGTGGTTTCAGAACCAACACAGTGGACGCGAGCAACTGAGGACAAGCCCTCGGCCTATTAGTACCGGTCACCTCCACCCATTACTGGGCTTCCAGATCCGGCCTATCAACCCAGTCGTCTACTGGGAGCCTTACCCCATCAAGTGGGTGGGAATACTCATCTCGAAGCAGGCTTCCCGCTTAGATGCTTTCAGCGGTTATCCCTCCCGAACGTAGCCAACCAGCCATGCCCTTGGCAGAACAACTGGCACACCAGAGGTTCGTCCGTCCCGGTCCTCTCGTACTAGGGACAGCCCTTCTCAATATTCCTGCGCGCGCAGCGGATAGGGACCGAACTGTCTCACGACGTTCTAAACCCAGCTCGCGTACCGCTTTAATGGGCGAACAGCCCAACCCTTGGGACCGACTCCAGCCCCAGGATGCGACGAGCCGACATCGAGGTGCCAAACCATCCCGTCGATATGGACTCTTGGGGAAGATCAGCCTGTTATCCCCGGGGTACCTTTTATCCGTTGAGCGACGGCGCTTCCACAAGCCACCGCCGGATCACTAGTCCCGACTTTCGTCCCTGCTCGACCCGTCGGTCTCACAGTCAAGCTCCCTTGTGCACTTACACTCAACACCTGATTGCCAACCAGGCTGAGGGAACCTTTGGGCGCCTCCGTTACTCTTTAGGAGGCAACCGCCCCAGTTAAACTACCCATCAGACACTGTCCCTGATCCGGATCACGGACCCAGGTTAGACATCCAGCACGACCAGACTGGTATTTCAACGACGACTCACCGTGAACTGGCGTCCACGTTTCAAAGTCTCCCAGCTATCCTACACAAGCCGAACCGAACACCAATATCAAACTGTAGTAAAGGTCCCGGGGTCTTTCCGTCCTGCTGCGCGAAACGAGCATCTTTACTCGTAGTGCAATTTCACCGGGCCTATGGTTGAGACAGTCGAGAAGTCGTTACGCCATTCGTGCAGGTCGGAACTTACCCGACAAGGAATTTCGCTACCTTAGGATGGTTATAGTTACCACCGCCGTTTACTGGCGCTTAAGTTCTCAGCTTCGCCCCACCGAAATGGAGCTAACCGGTCCCCTTAACGTTCCAGCACCGGGCAGGCGTCAGTCCGTATACATCGCCTTACGGCTTCGCACGGACCTGTGTTTTTAGTAAACAGTCGCTTCTCGCTGGTCTCTGCGGCCACCCCCAGCTCAAGAGGAAAACTCTCTCACCAGGTGTGGCCCCCCTTCTCCCGAAGTTACGGGGGCATTTTGCCGAGTTCCTTAACCATAGTTCACCCGAACGCCTCGGTATTCTCTACCTGACCACCTGAGTCGGTTTAGGGTACGGGCCGCCATGAAACTCGCTAGAGGCTTTTCTCGACAGCATAGGATCATCCACTTCACCACAATCGGCTCGGCATCAGGTCTCAGCCTTAATGTGCGACGGATTTACCTACCGCACGGCCTACACCCTTACCCCGGGACAACCACCGCCCGGGCTGGACTACCTTCCTGCGTCACCCCATCACTCACCTACTACAAGTCTGGTCCGTCGGCTCCACCACTTTCCTTTCCCCGAAGGGTCCGGAACGGCTTCACGGACTTAGCATCGCCTGGTTCGATGTTTGACGCTTCACAGCGGGTACCGGAATATCAACCGGTTATCCATCGACTACGCCTGTCGGCCTCGCCTTAGGTCCCGACTTACCCTGGGCAGATCAGCTTGACCCAGGAACCCTTAGTCAATCGGCGCACACGTTTCCCACGTGTGAATCGCTACTCATGCCTGCATTCTCACTCGTCAACCGTCCACAACTACCTTCCGGTGCTGCTTCACCCGGCAGACGACGCTCCCCTACCCATCACGATCCCCGTTGGGGGTATATATCGCAATGACACGACTTCGGCGGTACGCTTGAGCCCCGCTACATTGTCGGCGCGGAATCACTAGACCAGTGAGCTATTACGCACTCTTTCAAGGGTGGCTGCTTCTAAGCCAACCTCCTGGTTGTCTCTGCGACTCCACATCCTTTCCCACTTAGCGTACGCTTAGGGGCCTTAGTCGATGCTCTGGGCTGTTTCCCTC
This sequence comes from Streptomyces sp. NPDC054770, assembly GCF_053611985.1. Lineage (NCBI taxonomy): Bacteria > Bacillati > Actinomycetota > Actinomycetes > Kitasatosporales > Streptomycetaceae > Streptomyces > Streptomyces sp. NPDC054770. Next base: position 3,044 of record NZ_JBSHBL010000168.1, on the reverse strand, counting down.
TCGACCATGGAGCTTATCCCCCACAGTCTCACTGCCGCGCTCTCACTTACCGGCATTCGGAGTTTGGCTAAGGTCAGTAACCCGGTAGGGCCCATCGCCTATCCAGTGCTCTACCTCCGGCAAGAAACACACGACGCTGCACCTAAATGCATTTCGGGGAGAACCAGCTATCACGGAGTTTGATTGGCCTTTCACCCCTAACCACAGGTCATCCCCCAGGTTTTCAACCCTGGTGGGTTCGGTCCTCCACGAAGTCTTACCTCCGCTTCAACCTGCCCATGGCTAGATCACTCCGCTTCGGGTCTTGAGCGTGCTACTCCATCGCCCTCTTCGGACTCGCTTTCGCTACGGCTACCCCACACGGGTTAACCTCGCAACACACCGCAAACTCGCAGGCTCATTCTTCAAAAGGCACGCAGTCACACCACAAGGATGCTCCCACGGCTTGTAGGCACACGGTTTCAGGTACTATTTCACTCCGCTCCCGCGGTACTTTTCACCATTCCCTCACGGTACTATCCGCTATCGGTCACCAGGGAATATTTAGGCTTAGCGGGTGGTCCCGCCAGATTCACACGGGATTTCTCGGGCCCCGTGCTACTTGGGTGTCTCTCAAACGAGCCGTCAATGTTTCAGCTACGGGGGTCTTACCCTCTACGCCGGACCTTTCGCATGTCCTTCGCCTACATCAACGGTTTCTGACTCGTCCTGTCGCCGGCAGACGACAGAAGAGAGATCCCACAACCCCGTATACGCAACCCCTGCCGGGTCTCACACGCATACGGTTTGGCCTCATCCGGTTTCGCTCGCCACTACTCCCGGAATCACGGTTGTTTTCTCTTCCTGAGGGTACTGAGATGTTTCACTTCCCCTCGTTCCCTCCACACTGCCTATGTGTTCAGCAGCGGGTGACAGCCCATGACGACTGCCGGGTTTCCCCATTCGGAAACCCCCGGATCAAAGCCTGGTTGACGACTCCCCGGGGACTATCGCGGCCTCCCACGTCCTTCATCGGTTCCTGGTGCCAAGGCATCCACCGTGCGCCCTTAAAAACTTGGCCACAGATGCTCGCGTCCACTGTGCAGTTCTCAAACAACGACCAGCCACCCATCACCCCCAACCGAAGCTGGAGTTCACTGGGGCCGGCATCGAGGGAA
>NZ_JBSHBL010000167.1:0-5472 GCF_053611985.1 Streptomyces sp. NPDC054770 | reverse complement strand
CCCCGGCCCCGGCCCCCGCGCCGGTGGCTGCGGCCCCGGTCACCCCGGCCGCGGCACCGGCTCCGGTCGCTCCGGCGGCTCCGGTCGACGAGGGTGCCTACGTCACCCCGCTGGTCCGCAAGCTCGCCGCCGAGAACGGCGTCGACCTGGGCGCCGTCAAGGGCACCGGCGTCGGCGGCCGGATCCGCAAGCAGGACGTGCTCGCCGCCGCCGAGGCCGCGAAGGCCGCCGCCGCTGCCCCGGCCCCCGTGGCCGCCGCTGTGACTGCCGGAGGCCCTGCCGCCGCCGCTGCCAAGAAGGCCCCCGCGCTGGAGGTCTCCCCGCTCCGCGGCCAGACCGTCAAGATGACCCGCATCCGCAAGGTCATCGGCGACAACATGGTCAAGGCGCTGCGCGAGCAGGCCCAGCTGTCCTCGGTGGTCGAGGTCGACGTGACCCGCCTGATGCGCCTGCGCACCCAGGCCAAGGACTCGTTCGCGGCCCGCGAGGGCGTCAAGCTCTCCCCGATGCCGTTCTTCGTCAAGGCCGCCGCCCAGGCGCTGAAGGCCCACCCGGTCATCAACTCCCGGATCAACGAGGCCGACGGCACCATCACCTACTTCGACACCGAGAACATCGGTATCGCGGTGGACTCCGAGAAGGGCCTGATGACCCCGGTCATCAAGGGCGCCGGCGACCTCAACATCGCCGGTATCGCCAAGGCCACCGCCGACCTGGCCGGCAAGGTCCGCGCCAACAAGATCACCCCGGACGAGCTGTCCGGCGCGACCTTCACCATCTCCAACACCGGCTCGCGCGGCGCGCTGTTCGACACGATCATCGTGCCGCCGAACCAGGTCGCGATCCTCGGCATCGGCGCCACGGTCAAGCGCCCCGCCGTCATCGAGACGGAGGAGGGCACGGTCATCGGCGTCCGCGACATGACGTACCTGACCCTGTCCTACGACCACCGCCTGGTGGACGGCGCCGACGCGGCCCGTTACCTGACGGCCGTCAAGGCGATCCTGGAGGCCGGCGAGTTCGAGGTCGAGCTCGGTCTGTAAGCCTCCTGCGGTCCTGTACGGTGCCCCGCCCGGAGTTCTTCCGGGCGGGGCACCGTCGTCTCACCCGGTCGAGGTGGGGCATGTAAGTCTCGTCTCACCTGCACGAAAGCGCCCCCGCGCGCCCCTCCCGAAAGGCGGTTCGGCCTTATTGTCTAAACGTCAAACGCCCTTAAGGAGCTCCCATGACCGCGCCCGTCGTCCACTCGCTGCGCGAACAGATCCGCGAGCACATCGTGGAGGGAATCGTCAGCGGGCGCTGGCAGCCGGGTGAGCGGATCGTGGAGCGACGGATCGCGACGGAGCTGGAGGTCAGCCAGACGCCGGTGCGGGAGGCGCTGCGGGAACTGGAGTCGCTGCGGCTGATCGAGTCGGCACCGAACAAGGGCGTGCGGGTACGGAACCTGACGGCGGCCGACCTGGAGGAGAGCTACCCGGTGCGGGCCGGCCTGGAGGCGATCGCGGCGGAGCTGGCGGCGGAGCGGCTGGCCGAGGACTGCTCGGCGCTCGAACCGCATGTGGCGGCCCTGTACGACGCCGACCGGAACGCCGACGGCACCGCCCAGGTCCGGCACACGGTCGGCTTCCACCGCGAGCTGGTCCGGGCGGCCGGGAACTCGGTGCTGCTGCACACCTGGGAGGGCCTGGGCATCGAGGTCTTCACGGCGCTGTCGATCCGCTGGCTGGGCACGGTCCAGCAGTCGTACGCCGAGGAGCACGAGGAACTGGTCGCCGCCTTCCGGCGCCGCGATCCGCGCATCGCCGATATCGTGAAGGCCCACGTGCTGGGGTGCGCGCCGCGGCCGTGACGAGGGCTCCGCGAAGAGAGCGGGAGGACCGAGCGTGACGGCGAGCGACAGGCCTGCGGCAAGGCGGCGGATGCGGGTGCTGTGGTGGGTGGCGGGCCTCGCCTACGCCGTCGACCTGGGGAGCAAGACGGCCGTGGTCGCCTGGCTGGAGGGGCGCGCCCCGGTCCCGGTGCTCGGTACCTGGCTGGAGCTGCGGGTGCAGCGCAACCCCGGTGCTGCGTTCGGTGTCGGTCATGCGACGACGTTCGTGTTCACCCTGATCGCGGCGGCCGTCGCCGTGGCCGTCGTCCGGGTCTCCCGCAGGCTGGCCAGCACACCGTGGGCGATCTCGCTGGGGCTGCTGCTCGGCGGGGCGCTCGGCAACCTGACGGATCGTGTCTTCCGGGCTCCGGGCGGCATGCAGGGCGCGGTGGTCGACTTCATCGCGGTCCGCGACTTCAGTGTGATGAATCTCGCCGACTGGGCGATCACCTGCGGCAGCGCCCTGGCGGTCCTGCTGTCCTTGCGCGGGCGGGAGCCGGCGGCCGCCGGTCCGGCGACCCTTTCGTCGTAGATCAAAGCCTCGTGGCCCGAGGTGTCGCAGCCCCCTCCCGGGCCGTCGGAACACAAGAGCGCACCCCCGCTCAAAACCCCGTCCGACCTGCGCAAACCCCATTCCGATCACGTCACCCGGTGCCACCGTCGAAGGCACGCCGTGCCGACTTTCTCGGAATCGAGAGGTTTTGCCCTTCAACCCTTTGATCGATCATCGATCAGGGAGTTAGAGTCGCCGACGGGCTCGCACCCGGGCCCTCCGCCCTGTCCTGCCAAAGACAAAGGGCACCCCCGAACCCTTACCGATGAGGGAACCCCCTTCGACTGAGGAAGGCGGCGACATGACCGACCCCAACGCCATCCAGCCGAGCGCGCTCGACCAGCTCCCGGACCGGGACCCGGAGGAGACCGCCGAATGGCAGGCCTCTCTGGACGCCGTGGCCAGGGAGGCCGGGCCGCACCGCGCCGCGTACCTGATGCGGCGCACGCTGGAGCGCGCCGAGGCGGGCGGCATCGCGCTGCCGAAGCTGCTGGAGACGGACTACCTCAACACCATCCCCACCGCCGCCGAGACGGCCGTCCCCGGTGACGAGGAGATGGAGCGGAAGATCACCGCGTGGAACCGCTGGAACGCGGCCGCGATGGTGACCCGGGGCAGCAAGTACGGCGTCGGCGGCCACATCGCCACCTTCGCCTCCGCTGCCTGGCTCTACGAGACCGGCTTCAACCATTTCTTCAAGGGCAAGGAATCCCAGGATTCGCCCGGCAGCGGCGACCAGCTCTACATCCAGGGCCACGCCTCCCCCGGCATCTACGCCCGTGCCTTCCTCGACGGCCGCCTGACCGAGGCGCACCTCGACAACTTCCGCCAGGAGGCCGGCGGCAACGGCCTGCCCTCGTACCCGCACCCCCGCCGCCTGCCCTGGCTGTGGGAGTTCCCGACCGTGAGCATGGGCCTCGGCCCGCTCTCGGCCATCTACCAGGCCCGTTTCAACCGGTACCTGACGGCCCGCGGCATCAAGGACCTCTCCGCCTCCCACGTCTGGGCCTTCCTCGGCGACGGCGAGATGGACGAGCCGGAGTCCACGGCCGCCCTCGCACTCGCCTCCCGCGAGGGTCTGGACAACCTGACCTTCGTCATCAACTGCAACCTGCAGCGCCTCGACGGCCCGGTGCGCGCCAACTTCAAGATCGTGCAGGAGCTGGAGGCCCAGTTCCGCGGCGCCGGCTGGAACGTCGTCAAGTCGCTGTGGGGCACCGCCTGGGACGAGCTGTTCGCGCTCGACACCACCGGTGCGCTGGTACGGCGGCTGCGCGAGGTACCGGACGCGCAGGTACAGACGTACCAGACCCGCGACGCCGCCTACATCCGCGCCGACTTCTTCGGCAAGGACCCGGCGCTCGCCGAGATGGCGAAGCTGCTGAGCGACGACAAGATCCTGGAGTGCTTCCACCTCTCGCGCGGCGGTCACGAGGCGCGCAAGGTGTACGCCGCGTACAAGGCCGCCGTCGAGTTCAAGGGCGCGCCGACCGTGATCCTGGCCCAGACGGTCAAGGGCTTCACCCTCGGCAGCGGCTTCGCGTCCAAGAACGCCAACCACCAGATGAAGAAGCTGACGGTGGACGAGTTCAAGGCGATGCGCGACCTGCTGGAGCTGCCGATCCCGGACAGCGCCTTCGCCGACGGTGTCGTGCCCTACGGCCACCCCGGCGCCGACTCCCCCGAGGTCCGCTACCTCCAGGAGCGCCGGGCGGCCCTCGGCGGTCCGGCCCCGGCCCGCCGTACGCAGGCCCTGGCCCCGCTGCCCGCCCCCGCCGACAAGGCGTTCGCCTCCTTCGACAAGGGCTCCGGCTCCCAGAACGTGGCGACGACGATGGCCTTCGTCCGGCTGATCAAGGACCTGGTCCGCGACAAGGAGACCGGCAAGCGCTGGGTGCCGATCGTGCCCGACGAGGCGCGCACCTTCGGTATGGAGAGCCTGTTCCCCTCGCTGGGCATCTACTCCCCCAAGGGCCAGACGTACGAGCCGGTCGACCGTGACCAGCTGATGTACTACAAGGAGGCCAAGAACGGCCAGATCCTCAACGAGGGGATCACCGAGGCCGGTTCGATGGCCGACTTCATCGCCGCGTCCACCGCGTACGCGACGCACGGCGAGGCGATGATCCCGTTCTACATCTTCTACTCGATGTTCGGCTGGCAGCGGACCGCCGACCAGATGTGGCAGCTCGGCGACCAGCTCGGCCGCGGCTTCCTGGTCGGCGCGACCGCCGGCCGTACCACCCTGACCGGTGAGGGCCTGCAGCACGCCGACGGCCACTCTCCGGTGATCGCCGCGACCAACCCGGCCGCGCTGACGTACGACCCGGCCTTCGCCTACGAGGTCGCGGCCGTGGTCAAGGACGGTCTGCGCCGGATGTACGGCGAGGCGGCGCCGGGCGAGGACCCGAACGTCTTCTACTACCTGACCGTCTACAACGAGCCGCTCCCGCAGCCCGCCAAACCGGCCGGGCTCGGCATCGACGAGGGCATCGTCAAGGGCCTGTACCGCTTCAACACGGCGGAGTCGGCCGGGCTGTCCGTGGTGGCGAACGCCCCGCGCATCCAGCTGCTCGGCTCCGGTACGGCGATCCACTGGGCGCTCAAGGCGCAGCGGCTGCTCGCCGAGGAGTGGGGCGTGGCCGCCGACGTCTGGTCCGCGACCTCCTGGTCCGAGCTGCGCCGGGACGCCATGGAGGCGGACGCGGCCCTGCTGCGCGGCGAGGAGCGGGTGCCGTACGTCCGCCAGGTGCTGCACGGCGCGGAGGGCCCGGTCCTCGCGGTCTCCGACTACATGCGCCAGGTCCCCGACCAGATCGCGCAGTGGGTCGAGCAGGACTGGTCCTCGCTGGGCGCGGACGGCTTCGGCCTCTCCGACACCCGTGACGCGGCCCGCCGCCACTTCGGCGTCGACGCCGAGTCGATCGTGGTGGCGGCCCTGGCCCAGCTGACCAGGCGCGGCGAGGTCAAGGCGACCGCGGTGAAGGAAGCACGGGAGCGCTACGGGCTCTGAGCCACCGACATGACCGCCGACGGCGCGGTCCGGCAC
>NZ_JBSHBL010000166.1:0-5487 GCF_053611985.1 Streptomyces sp. NPDC054770 | reverse complement strand
GTCCCTGCGGGGGCTGCGGCGGCTGCTGGGGGTAGCCGTATCCCGGCTGCGGAGCCTGTGGCGGCTGCGGCTGCGGCTGCGGGGGATACGGCTGTCCCGGCTGCTGCGGGTAGGGCTGGGCGCCGGGCTGGGGCTGGCCGTACAGCTGCTCCTGCGGCGGCGGTCCCTGCGGCGGCTGCTGAGGGTACGGCTGCTGCGGGTACGGCTGTCCGGGCGCGTACGGCTGCGGCTGGCCCGGAGCGTACGGCTGCTGCTGACCGGGTGCGTAGTACTGCTGGCCCGGCAGGGGCTGGCCGGGCATCGGCGGGGCGGCGACCGGCGGCGGGTTGCCGTCGCTGGTCCACAGGCCGTGCATCTGCTGGTGCCGTACGAAGTCCTCGGCGACCATCGCCGCGAGGTTGAAGTACGCCTCCCGGACCTTCGGCCGCATCATGTCGAGATCGACCTCGGCACCGGCGGACAGGTGCTCGTCGAAGGGGACGACCACGACACCCCGGCAGCGCGTCTCGAAGTGCTGCACGATGTCCTCGACCTTGATCATCTTGCCGGTCTCGCGGACCCCGGAGATCACGGTGATGGACCGCGACACGAGGTCGGCGTACCCGTGCGCGGACAGCCAGTCCAGGGTCGTACTCGCGCTGCTCGCCCCGTCCACCGACGGCGTCGAGATGATGATCAGCTGGTCGGCGAGGTCGAGCACCCCGCGCATGGCGCTGTACAGCAGACCGGTGCCGGAGTCGGTGAGGATGATCGGGTACTGCCTGCCCAGCACGTCGATCGCGCGCCGGTAGTCCTCGTCGTTGAACGTGGTCGAGACGGCCGGGTCGACGTCGTTGGCGATGATCTCCAGGCCGGACGAGGCCTGCGAGGTGAACCGCCGGATGTCCATGTAGGAGTTGAGGTACGGGATCGCCTGGACCAGGTCACGGATGGTGGCCCCGGTCTCGCGGCGCACGCGGCGGCCGAGCGTGCCGGCGTCCGGGTTGGCGTCGATGGCGAGGATCTTGTCCTGCCGCTCGGTGGCGAGCGTGGAGCCGAGCGCGGTGGTCGTGGTGGTCTTGCCGACCCCGCCCTTGAGGCTGATCACCGCTATCCGGTAGCAGGACAGCACCGGCGTACGGATCAGCTCCAGCTTCCGCTGCCGCTCGGCCTCCTCCTTCTTCCCGCCGATCTTGAACCGGGAGGACGCGGCGGTAGGGCGTCCGCTCTTCGCCTTCTGCTTCTTGTTGTTGAGCAGCCGGTCGGAGGACAGCTCCACGGCGGCGGTGTAACCCAGGGGCGCGGCACCGGGGTTGGTCATCTGCCGCTGGTCGTGCTGGATGGGCTGCGGCCAGGCGGCACCGGCCCGGGGATCGACGGGCGGCTGGGGCTGGGGCTGCGCGGCCTGCGGTTCAGGTGCCTGCGGGCTCTGCGGCGCCTGCGCGGCGCGCGGATCCTGAGGGGCGGCCGGCTGCGGTGGCTGGGGCTGCTGCGGGAAGCCGTAGCCGCCGGGCTGGACCGGAGGCGCCGGGGGCTGTGCACCGGGCTGGGGGAAGCCGTAGCCGCCCGGTGCCTGCGGCGGCGGGACGGGGGCGCCGGGCTGCGGGAAGCCGTAACCGCCCTGCGCGTCGGGCGCGGGGGGCTGCGGGGCGTACGGCTGGCCGGGCTGCGGAGGCGCGGGCTGGTGCCAGGCGGCGGGCGCGGGTTGCGGGGCCTGCGGCTGGAACGGCGGCGGGCTCTGCGGGACGGCGGGCTGCGGCTGCGGCTGCGGTTGAGCGGGCGCCGGCTCCGGTGCGGCCGGCTGGACCGGCCACTGGGCAGCGGCCGCGGGGGCCGCGGGCTGGTACGACGGCGGCAGCGGCGGGACCACCGCGGGAGGCGCGGGAGGCGTCGGCGGGGTCGGCGGGGGAGCCCAGGTGGTGGGTACGGCGTCCTCGGGAGCCGGCGGTGCCTCGTGCGGCGGGGCCGGAGGCGCGTCCTCGGGCTGCTCGATGGGGTCCACGACGGCTACGGCTACGGCTACGGCGTCGTCGGCTTCGGCTTCGGCTTCGTAACGAGGCTCGGTGCCGTTGTCGTCCTGGGCGTCGACGACGACCACGTCCTCGGACGAGGGCTCGTCCTCTTCCGCATCGTCCACGAGGACGGCTTCCTGGACGGGCTCGTCCGCCTCGGCCGTACCGTCGGCATCGGCATCGGCATCGGCATCGGCATCGGCATCGACGGCCTCGGGCTCAACGCCCCCGTCGGCCGACGGGGACGGCTCAGGCGCCTCGTCGGTCTCCTCGTCCTCCTCGGCCTCGGAGCTCACCGGAAGCGCGACGACCTCGGCCTCCCCGTCGACTTCGGACTCGGCTTCGGCTTCCCCCTCTTCGGCGGCAGCCGGCGCGGCGGCCTCGGCCAGCTCACGCTTCAGCGCGACGGCGGAGAACCGCATCGTCGCACCGCTCTCCAGGTCACCGTTGTCCTGCTCGGCCTCCGGCGCCGGTTCCTCGACGACGGCCGGCTGCGGCTCGAACCCGACCGGCAGCTTCGGTACGGCGGCCGGGCCGTCGGCGGGCGGCGCGGCCGGGGTGAACGGCGCCGTGGGCGGGGCGGCCGGCGCCGGCGGCGTCAACGGCGCACCCGGCGTGGAGGTAGGCGGAGGGGTGAAGGGGGCGCTCGGCGTTGACGCGGGCGCGGGAGTGAAGGGCGCTCCGGGAGTTGACGTGGGCGGTGGCGTGAAAGGCGCACCCGGTGTCGAAACGGGCGGCGGCGTGAAGGGCGCTCCGGGAGTTGACGTGGGCGGTGGCGTGAAAGGCGCACCCGGCGTCGAAGCGGGCGGCGGCGTGAAGGGCGCTCCGGGAGTTGACGCGGGCGGCGGTGTGAAAGGCGCACCCGGCGTCGAAACGGGCGGCGGGGTGAACGGCGCACCCGGGGCTGATGTCGGCGGAGCCGGAGCCGGAGCCGATGTCGGCGGAGCCGGAGGCGGTGGCGTGAACGGCAGCCCGGGACCCGGCTTCGCACCCCCCTGCTGGGCGTGCGGAGGAGGGGTCAGCCCGGGGATCGGCGTCCCCGGCGGGAACGGCGAACGAGGCTGGGCGGCAGGACCCGCACCGGCACCTGCGGCACCCGCACCCGCACCCGCACCCGCAGCACCGGCACCCGCGGCGGCCCCCGGCCCGCTCGCCGTGCCGGACGTGCCGGTCGGGCCGGACGCACCCGCGGGGCCCTCGGCGCCGCCCGGGCCGTCGGCCGCGTTCTGCGTGTACCAGGCGGGCGGCGCGTAGTCGATCGTGAACTCGCCCGTCATCTCGTTGAGGGACTCCGCGTCGGGCTGGTCATCGCCGGGTGTGGCCCAGCCCCCGCGGATCCCGTCCCGATCGCTGCTCACAGTTCCTCCTGGTGTGGTCGAGCACCCTCATGCCGTGCCGGCGCGACGACCATGTCGTGTCGTTCTCAGCATCCGTATTCGTGTGAGGTAGTCCGATCCACCGGCTCTCCCCCTCGGGAAACCGACGTCCTGTTCACGGTCCGGACGTCGCACCCCCCTCCCAGCCTAATCACCACGAGCCGCACCTCGGCAGGCCCGTCCGCCTCTCGTCAGAGGTCCGCCTGGTCATACCCTGCCCGGAAGTGGTGTGCGGGGCCTTCGTATTGCCGAACAACCGATGAACAAAACGGGCAAGAACCGCCAGTTCGGGTACCAGTTGGCGGCTGCCATCCTGCCCGCCCTCGCCATGAGTCCCCTGTGATGCGGCGGGCTAGGGTGAGGCCGTGTTCGCGTGAGCACAGATGACACAGATGAACTGGCCCCGGAAAACGGGACATTGCACGCGGATGCCACGGGGGACATGGACGGGGGAGTACGAGGTGAGCACGGCGAACGCCGCTACCTTCCCGGAAGTTCTGCCGTGCGCGGATCGCGGAGCAGACAGCGAAGGGATTGTCCGGCGTGAGCTTCGGCCCACCTCCATCCATCTACACGCAGTCCGCGCTGGCCGCCGACGGTGAGCGCAGGAAGCGGCGCAGGCGCCTGTTCGGCGCGGTGGCGGCCGCCGTCGTGGTCGTCGCGGCGGTCGCGGGCGGCGCGCTGGTGCTGACCGCGGGGGACGACACGTCGTCCGGCACCGGGCAGACCGCCGCTTCGGCCCCGGACGCGATACGGCAGACCGTCGAGAAGGTCCCGGCCTCGCCCGAGGGGCAGGTGGTGGTCGACCACTACGAGGAGGACCTCCCCAAGGAGAGCGATCCCAGCCCGCGTTACGCGCCCGGTACCTGGGCCACCGGCAAGATCCTGGCCAAGGGCATCGGCACGAAGATCATCGGTGTCAAAATAGAACCCGGCGCCGACGAGACGGCCTGGACCCTCCAGCTGGACGGTCATCTCTGTGCCACCAGCGGCCATGTCACCGTCGACGGCCGGACGGCGGTCGTCGTGCAGCCGGCCGCACGCAAGGGCACCAAGGACGCCGGCATCTGCGACGAGGTCGTCTTCGTCGATCTGAACACCGGCAAGAAGCTGTGGTCGGCCCGGATGCCCTCGGCGCGCGAGGCCTACGTCACGAACACGAACCTCACGCTGGCCAAGGGCGTCGTCGCCGTGGCCTGGAACCATGGTTCGGTGGCGTACGACATGGCGAGCGGCGACCGGCTCTGGAACAGCACGACCGGCGCCAAGTGCGTCGACAAGGGCTTCGCCGGCGGCGGCGCGCTGCTCGCCCTGGAGAGCTGCGGCGAGGGGACCGCCACCACCTACCGGGTGCAGCGGCTCGACCCGCGCACCGGCAAGGCCCGGTGGACGTACCAGGTCGCCGCCGGTGTCCAGGACGTCTACCTGCCCTCCGCCGATCCGCCGGTGCTCGCGGTCGCCGCCGGCGACACCCTGGTGACCGACCTCATCACCCTCGACGGCGACGACGGCGGCAAACTCGCCACCATCCCCATGGGCGGCGACGCCTACGACCCCCGGTGCGGCGACCGCTACTTCGGGTTGGGCTTCTTCGGCGACCTGGAGAACTGCGACGGCGTGGTCGTCGGGCCCGACCAGGTCTTCGTCACCAGCAAGGACCAGTCGGAGATCGACCAGCCGGAGAACTGGATCGTCGCCTTCGACCGCACCACCGGCAAGACCGAGGGCAAGCTCGACGGACGGTCCCTCGAACCCGTCGTCCCGCTGCGGATGAGCGGCGACCGGCTGCTCGTCCTCCGCAGCAGCGTCAGCGACATCGAACCCTCCGCCGTGCTGAGCTGGGACCCGCGCACCGGCAGGCAGACCCCGTACCTGCTCTTCGGGCTCCCGCCCGACGACCAGGGCGAGCTCAGCGACCCGACGCAGTCGGACATCGTGGTGGAACAGGGCAGGGTCTTCTTCGCCAGGCGGGAACTCGCCGCCGACGACAAGCACCCCAAGGACGCCGTCCTGTCCGTGCTCGGCATCGGCAGCGCCGGCACGAGCTGACCCGCAGCAGGACCGGGCACCAGAACGGTGCGCAGCAGGACGGCGAAGGGGGGCGGCACACGCGCGTGTGC
>NZ_JBSHBL010000165.1:0-5641 GCF_053611985.1 Streptomyces sp. NPDC054770 | reverse complement strand
TCGCCCGAGCGGGGGGACCCCCATCGCCCTGCGGCACGCCTGCCCGCAGCTGAGTGGCTCGACGGGACGCGGCTGGGCAGCGCCCCGTAAGGGGCGCGGGGCTGTTTTTGATTTGCGGCTGCCGCCGCGTGGGCGCGAGCAACCCCCACCCACCCGCACCCGACACGAATGCCGTCGCCCCCACCGCGCCCTGCTTCACCACCAGCACCTCCGGCTCCGGCAGCAACTCCCGCACCGCCGATGGTCCTCCCGTCACCCCCCACGCCTCCTCCGCCTCGTCCTCCCCCACAAAGACGATGTCGGCCCGCCGTGCCAGCTCCAGCAGGACGTGCGGGCCGGTGCCCGAACCCCACAGCCCCGCCCGGTAGTTCACGTCGAACGACACCACCGGGCGCCCCCCGGCGGGAGCCGTCAGCTCCCGCAGCAACCCCCGGCACCCCTCCGACAACGCCGCCGTGATCCCCGACAGGTGCAGGATCCGGCCCGCGCGCACCGCCGCCAGATCCACCGTCGCCCCGGACATCGCCGACGCCGCCGACCCCGCCCGGTAGTACGCGACCTCGTGCGCGTCCGTCGCCCGGTCCCCCGCCGTACGGAAGTACACCCCCGTCGGCCGCACGGCATCGCGGCCCACGCAGGAGACGTCCACGCCGTACGAGGCGACCGTCTCCACCAGGTGGTCGCCGAACCCGTCCGCGCCGACCCGGCTGACCCACCGCACGGCGTGCCCGGCGGCGGCCAGCGCGCATGCCACGTTGGACTCCGCACCGCCGATCGCGCGGTCGAAGGACGGTACGTCCGCGAGGCGTCCCGGCCGGGTGGGCAGGAAGGTGACCATGGACTCGCCGAGCGCGACGACGTCCACGACGTTCACGACGTCCATGGCGTCCGTGGCCTTCACGATGGTGGTGGCTCCTCGTCGTCCGGGGCGCTGCGGGCTCCATTGACCCGGCGTTGGCGTGGATGTTAGACAGCGGTAAGCGATATACGCAATGGACGTTGCACCTAGTGCAACCGACCTGACCAGGGAGGTTCCGTGTCCCTCGACACCGGCACCGACGCACTCGCCCGGCTCGCCGACGAACGCGTCGACCACCGTTTCAAGGGCCTCCCGCCGGACGCCGACGGCCTCACCGTCGGCGAACTGACCGCACAGCGCCGCAACCTGTTCACGGACGGCTTCGCGACCCCGGTGCTGACCCTCTCCGCCGAGCGCCTGGAGCACAATCTCGCGCTGATGGAGACGTACACCGAACGGCACGGCCTCGCCTTCGCCCCGCACGGCAAGACCTCGATGGCCCCGCAGCTCTTCCACCGGCAGACCGAGCGCGGGGCGTGGGGCATCACCCTCGCCGTGCCGCACCAGGTGCGGGTGGCGCGGGCGTTCGGCACCCGGCGGGTCTTCCTCGCGAACGAACTCGTGGACGCGGCGGCGCTGCGCTGGATCGCCGCCGAGCTGGAGCGGGACGCGGACTTCCGTTTCATCTGTTACGTCGACTCCGTGCGCGGGGCCGAGCTGATGGACGCGGCGCTGCGCGGGGCCGGCCGTCCCGTGGACGTCGTCGTCGAGCTCGCCGCCGGGGAGGGCGCCCGTACCGGCGTCCGTACGGAGGCGGAGTGCGCGGCGGTCGCGGACACGGTGGCCGGGACGCAGACCCTGCGGCTGGTGGGGGTGGCCGGGTACGAGGGCGAGGTCCCGCAGGCCGACCCGGACCGGGTGCACGCCTATCTGCGCCGGCTGGTCGCCCTCGCCGCCGAGTTCGACAAGGCGGGCCGGTTCGCCGGTCTGGACGAGATCGTCGTCACCGCCGGCGGCAGCGCCTGGTTCGACGCGGTCGCGGACGTCTTCGCCGGGATTCCCGAACTGTCCGCCCCCGTACTGAAGTTGCTGCGCTCGGGCGCCTACGTCTCGCACGACGACGGCCGCTACCGCGAGGTCACCCCCTTCAACCGCGTCCCCGAGGAGGGCGCTCTGGAGCCGGCCTTCCGGCTCTGGGCGCAGATCGTCTCCCGCCCCTCCCCCGAGCAGGCCTTCGCCAACGCGGGCAAGCGGGACGCGGCGTACGACCTCGACCTCCCCCTCGCCCAGGTGATCCGGCGGGCGGGCACCGAGCGCCCGGCGAGCGGGGTCTCGGTCACCGGCCTGTCCGACCAGCACGCCTGGCTGCGCACGGACCCCGGGGCGGACCTGGAGGTCGGGGACTGGATCGGCCTCGGTCTCTCCCACCCGTGCACGTCGTTCGACAAGTGGCAGCTGATCCCGGTCACCGAGGCGGACGGCACGGTCGTCGACTACATCCGCACCTACTTCTAGGACTTCCAGGGAGCCTGTCGTGGAGGATCTGGTCATCCGGGACGCCGACGTCGTGGACGGCAGCGGTGCGCCCTCCTACCGCGCGGACGTGGTCGTCGACGACGGCCGGATCGTGTCGATCGTCAAGGAGGCCGCGGCGGCGGGCTGCCAGCGGCCGCGCGCGATGCGCGAGCTGGACGCGGAGGGCCTGGTCCTGTCCCCCGGCTTCATCGACATGCACGCCCACAGCGACCTGGCCCTGCTCCGCGACCCCGACCACAGCGCCAAGGCCGCGCAGGGGGTGACCCTGGAAGTGCTGGGCCAGGACGGCCTGTCGTACGCCCCGGTCGACGACCGCACGCTGGCGGAGGTCCGCCGGGCGATCACCGGCTGGAACGGCTCCGGCGACGACATCGACTTCGACTGGCGGTCGGTGGGCGAGTACCTGGACCGCCTCGACCGCGGCATCGCCGTCAACGCGGCCTACCTGATCCCCCAGGGCACGGTCCGCGCGCTCGCGATCGGCTGGGAGGACCGCGCGGCGACCCCGGCCGAACTGGACCAGATGCGCCGGCTGGTGGCCGAGGGCATGGCACAGGGCGCGGTCGGCCTGTCCTCCGGCCTCACCTACACCCCCGGCATGTACGCGCCGGACGCCGAACTGACCGAGCTGTGCCGGGTGGTGGCGGAGTACGGCGGCTACTACTGCCCGCACCACCGCTCGTACGGGGCCGGTGCCCTGGAGGCGTACGCGGAGATGGTGGCCCTGGCCCGCGAGGCGGACTGCCCGCTCCATCTGGCCCACGCCACCATGAACTTCGGCGTGAACAAGGGCCGGGCCCCCGAGCTGCTGGCCCTCCTCGACGAGGCCCTCGCCGCCGGCGCCGACATCACCCTGGACACCTACCCCTACACCCCCGGCAGCACGACCCTCGCGGCGATGCTGCCGAGCTGGGCGAACGAGGGCGGCCCGGCGGCGGCCCTGGTGCGGCTGGCGGACGACGGGACGTCCGAACGCGTCCGCCACCACCTGGAGACCGTCGGCTCCGACGGCTGCCACGGCGTCCCCGTCGAGTGGGACACGATCGAGATCTCGGGCGTGGCCGACCCGGCCCTCGGGGACCTCGTCGGCCGTACGGTCCAGGAGTCGGCGGACGCCCGGGGCGAGTCCCCCTGGACGACGGCCCGCCGCCTGCTCGTCACCGACCGCCTGGGCACCACGATCCTCCAGCACGTGGGCCACGAGGAGAACGTCCGCACGATCATGCGGCACCCGGTCCACACGGGCGGCTCGGACGGCATCCTCCAGGGCACGAAGCCCCACCCGCGCGCCTACGGCACCTTCCCGCACTACCTCGGCCACTACGTACGGGAGCTGGGAGTCCTCTCCCTGGAGGACTGCGTCGCCCACCTCACCGCCCGCCCCGCGGCCCGGCTGCGCCTGCCGGACCGCGGCCTGGTACGCGAGGGCTACCGAGCCGACATCGTCCTCTTCGACCCGCGGACGGTGGCGGCAGGCTCGACGTTCGAGCACCCGCGCACCCTCCCCACGGGCATCCCGCACGTCCTGATCAACGGCCGCTTCGTGATCGAGAACGGCCGCAGGACGGACGAGTTGGCAGGCCGAGCAATCCGCCGCACCCCTTAGGCGCCCCGCACTGGAGCGCCCGAAAGGGGCGCGGGGAACTGCGCGACCAGCCCCCACCCACCCGCACCCGAAAACGAACCGCCCGCCACCCCCTACGGCTTGGGCAGGGTGCAACCACTCGCACTCAGGCTCAGCACATTCCCCGTCGTGAAGCACGCCGGAATGATGTACGTCTCCTCGGCGTAGTTGATCCCCTGCCGAACCGTCACGGTCCCGTTCTCGTCCACCTCGCACGGGTTGTCGACGGTGCACCGCTCCCCGTCCTCGTTGCCCGTGTTGTTGACGGCGACGACCTGCCCCGTGCTGGTGTCGATCACCGGCGACCCCGACGTCCCCCCGATCGTGTTGCACGCGGAGGTGTAGCGGACCGAGTCCTTCCAGGTCCAGTCGCCCTCCTCCAGCCGGTACACGAACCCGTCGATGTTGCAGCTGTAGATCGTCTTCCAGTACCCGGAGACGACCTTGATGGCGCTGCCTGCGACGGGGTGGGAGGCGCTGACGGTGAGCGGGCTGATGCCGTAGGCGCTCTTGATCGCCGCGTACGTCGTGGTGGTGCGGTAGATCGTGATGTCCGTGTCGGTCATCGTCGAGTAGACGACCTGGTTGGCGCGGAGCGTGGCGACCTTGGTGCCGGCGGAGTTCAGCAGGCCGAAGGTACGGCTGGAGGACTGGCCGGTGATGACCTCGCCGGGCTCCGGGAAGCCGGTCTCCAGGCAGTGGCCGTTGGTGAGGACCAGCGCGGGGTCGCTGTCCGCGGAGTTGGGGAAGCGGATGACCGAGCCCGAGCAGTTGCTGAGCGAGACGGTGCCCGCGAAGTTGACGGTCACCGCCGCGGGCTTTGCCGTCTGCGGTGCGGCGACCGCCGGTGCTGCGCCCATCCCGGTGATGGCCAGGGAGGCGAGCGCGGCGACGAGAGGCTTGTTCATGTGGGGGTCCCCTCTATACGACGAGGTGACCGGAGATCTTCCGGCCACCCGTTTTTGTCATGCACATTCTCATCACAACCCGCCGTGCGGGCAAGGAGTCGTTTCCGGTCGGCATGTTGGCGCGATCCCGCGCCGGCGGAGCGTCCCGCGCGCAGAGGGGGTTCGCGGGGACGACGAGCAGGACCGTACGACTTCAGCTGTCGGGGCCTCCCGACACGGATGACGACGAACTGCCGCGCCGGGTTGGCCGGTTGCGCCGAACGTCCGCCGACCTGGACGTGGCCGGAACACGGCCGCCGCCGGCGGCGGACCGCGCGCGACGCCCGCGGACCTCGCTCTCTGGCGGCCTGCCCCTCTAATGGGGTCTGCCGCCGCCACCCCTTCCGTGCCCCCACCCGTGACCCCCGTCCGTGGGAGTCACGGTCGCCGTCGCGCCGGCGGTGGCGGTCGGCGACGGTGTCGTGCTCGCCCCGCGGGTCGCGGTGGCGCTCGGCGAGGCACTGGGCGAGGCACTCGCCGACGCGCCGGGCCGGGCCGACGGCGATGTCGTGACCGGTGCGGCAGGGGCGGCCGACGTCTGCGAGGCGGTGCCGGACGCGGTGCGCGGACTCTGCTCGGGCGCCGCCGCGGCCGACGACTCGCCGGCCGTGCGCTTCGTCCGGTCCTGGCCGCCCTGCGTGCCGTCGCCCGGCGAGGAGGAGAAGGGAAGGCCGGTGATCAGCGCGAGCGCGGAGACGGCACCCACCGCTCCCACCGCGGCCACCACATATGTGC
>NZ_JBSHBL010000164.1:0-5844 GCF_053611985.1 Streptomyces sp. NPDC054770 | reverse complement strand
CCCGGGTGCGGCCCTGGTCGTCACGGGCGGACTGCTCGCCCCGGAGGGCCCGTTGCTCACCCCGCTCACCGAGCGGCTCTCCCACCTCGACCTCACGATCACCCCGGTGACCGACGGCCGCGCGGGCGCCGTGGCGCTGGCGCGGCTCCTCACCACCCGCCGCTGACCCCGTCAGTCCCCGTCACCTACGGCAACCCGACCGCCGCCCGGATGATCCTGCGCGGTTCCGTGCGCCGACGGGCGGGCTCAGCGCCGGTGTTCGTGGTCCGGATGTGCCGCGTCGCCGGGGTGTTCGTGCCCGTCCGTGTCCTCGACGCCGGACCGGGCCCGGTCCAGCCAGTCGAAGAAGGCCTGGCGTCCGCGCGCCCGCCGCAACTCCCTTGCCACGTCCTCCCGTACGCGCTCGTACGGCTGGAAGTCCCCGGCCGTCGTCGTCGTGAAGGCGTCGACACCGCGCCGTAGCGCGTCCTTGGTGAGGAACCGGTCCCGGTTGCGGACGTAGTAGTCACGCACCGCCTCCTCCGGCACCCGCTGTTCGGCCTCCAGCACGGCCAGCAGGGCGCGGGCGGCGGGGGAGTGGGCGAGCGCCACCGCGACGATGCTGCCCAGGTCGGCGACGTCGGTCCCGGCCACGGCCAGGACACGCTCGGGCGAGACCTCCGGGCGTGGTGCCAGGCCGCGTTCCGAGCAGGCCCGCCGGGCGAGTTCATCGGTGACGACGACCTGCGTCGCCCACCGTCTGCGCTGCCGCTCCGACCGCGCCTCCACCTGTTCCACCGGCACGGACGCCCCGTCCACCACAGCGGCGTGCTCGCTCACGGCGTCCCCCCGCACCGCATCCGCCCGGCATCGCGCGGCTCCTCGCCGAAGACGGAGAGCGTCGGCTCGTCGCAGTACAGGGGGCCGCGCCGGACCGGGTCGCAGTGGGCGGGCCGCCCGCTGCCGGCCGGGTCGTCGGCGGTGTCCCCGGTCTCGTGGTGGAGGTGGCCGTCCATGAACGTGGTCCGGCCGGGCTCGACGGCCGTGAACTCGGCGGAGTGGTGCAGGAGCAGGCCCGCGCCCGCGTCCTCGACGGTCACCGTGATCCTGCGCCGGTCGCCGGGCGCGAGCCGCTCGGCGGACACGGGGACCTCCGCGCGTACCGTTCCGTCCTCGCCGGCGGTGGCCGGGAGCTCACCGACGCTGCGCACCCCCGGTCCCTCGACGGTCAGCAGCACCGGGCGGCCCGGGATGTGCTCGGCCCGGACGACGACCACTTGGAGCGGCTTCTCAGGGGTGCCGGTGAAGATCTCGGTCGACTCGACAGAGGTCACACGCATGGGGCTCCTACGAGTGCTCGGCGGAGCCTCATCCTGACATCGTGTGTTGGTTCAATCAACCGTAGACATGCTTCATTGATGGTTCATTGATACAGAACCTCCGGGCCGGGAGGGCGTCGGCTCAGCGGGACCGCCGGGACTTCACCGCGTGCTGTCCCGCGATGTGGTCGGTCAACGCCAGTGAGGCGCTGGCCCGTTGGTAGGAGAGCTGGGCGACCCGGACGTACAGGCAGTCGATGAGGAGCAGTACCGAGTGGCGGGCGCCGATGATGCCGGTGGGGAAGCTGGTCTCCGGGGTGGAGGAGATGAGCCGGATGTCGGCGGCGCGGGCGAGCGGGGAACGCGGGTCGGCGGTGAGGGCGATCGTCGTCGCGCCGCGCTCCTTGGCCGTGTCGAAGGGCTCGGTCGTCTCGCGGGTCGCCCCGGAGTGGGAGATGCCGATCGCGACGTCGGCGGGGGTGAGCAGGGCGGCCGAGGTGGCCGCGGCATGCACCTCGGTCCAGCCGCGCACCGAGCAGCCGATCCGGAACAGCCGGGTCTCGGTCTCCTGTGCCACCGCACCGCTGCCGCCCACGCCGTAGACGTCGATACGGCGGGCCCGGGCCATGGCCTGCGCGGCCCGCTCGACCGCGTCCAGGTCGATCCGGTCCAGGGTCTGCTGGACGGCCCGCAGGTCCGCGGTGCCGACCACCTTCACGACCCGCTCCAGGCTGTCGTCCGGGGAGATGTCCGGGCCGATCTCGGCCGTGCCCCAGTCGGACACCTCCCCGCGGCCCAGCTCCTGCGCGAGCGCGATCAGCAGGTGCTGGTAGGAGTCGAGGCCGACGGCCCGGCAGAACCGGGTCACGGTCGCCTGGGAGGTACCGGTGCGGCGCCCCAGCTCCGCGGCCGAACAGCGGGTGACGGCGGCCGGGTCCTCCAGGATCAGCTCGCCGACCTTCCGCAGGGAGCCGGCCAGGCGCGGCAGCTCGGTCCGGATGAGTGCGGTGACGTCGGTCGAGGGCATGAGGGGAAGGTAGCAGCCACCTCATGGGCCGTCAGTTGGATATCAGGACCGGATGGGCGCGCCATTGCACGGTGTACGGCACACATGATTTATTTATTCATCAATAAAGGTGAAGTCGAGGCGGTTCAATCCATCCGGTTCAATCCACCCGGTCGTTCCGGCAGTGGGGAGTGCGCACGTGTCCGTCGAGTCCGCCGGCGAGTCCGGGACCGAGCCGGTGAACGCCGAACGCTTCGCCCGCGAGGGCCTCGCCGCCCTCCACCGACTCACCGGGGCCGCCCGCGCCGACGTCACCAGGGCCGCCGGACTGATCGCCGACTGCGTCCGCACCGACGGAGTCGTGCAGGCCTTCGGCACCGGACACTCCCAGGCCATGGTCCTCGAAGTCGCCGGCCGTGCGGGCGGGTTGGTGCCCACCAACCGGATCGGCATCGCCGACCTCGTCCTCTACGGCGGCGAACACCCGAGCGTCCTCGACGACCCGCTCCTGGAACGCGAACCAGGCGTCGCCGCCCGCCTCTACGAGCTCGCCGCCCCGCACCCGCAGGATCTCTTCGTCGTCATCTCCAACTCCGGGGTGAACAACGTGATCGTGGAGATGGCCCTGCACGCCAGGGAACGCGGGCACCGGATCCTCGCCCTCACCTCCCTCGCCCACACCCGCGCGGTCCCGGCCGGCCACCCCAGCGGCAAGAAGCTCGCGGACCTGGCCGACGTGGTCCTCGACAACGCGGCCCCGCGCGGCGACGCCCTTCTCGAACTCCCCGGCGGCGGTGCGGTCTGCGCGCTGTCCACGCTGACCGGGGTCATGCTCGTACAGATGGCGGTGGCCGAGGCGGCCGGCCTCCTGCTCGCGTCCGGGGACCGCCCCCCGGTCTACGTCTCGGCCAACGTGCCCGGCGGCTTCGAGGGCAACCTGGAACTGGAGAAGCGGTACGCCGGGCGGATCCGGCGCACCGCGAGCTGAGGAGTCGTCAGCCGACCGGCGGGCGGCGGCCGTTCCAGGGGAGCGCGAGCTCCAGGGTGCGGGACACCTGGAGCAGCAGGTCCTCCCGCCAGGGCGCGGCGACGAGCTGGACGCCGACCGGCAGCCCGGTGGCCTCGTCGTGGTGGACGGGCAGTGAGACCGCCGGCTGGCCGGTCACGTTGAACACCGAGGTGAACACCCCCATCGGATAGCTGTTCAGCACGGCCGCCAGCGGATGCTCCTCGGTACCCGCCCGCCAGGCGCCGATACGCGGCGGGAGACAGGCCATCGTCGGCGTGACCAGGAGGTCGAAACCGGCGACGAAGCCCTCGACGATGCGCCGCGACAGATGCTGGGCCCGCTGCACCGCCTCCACATAGGCCCACGAGTCCACCGACCGCGCCGCCGCACGCAACGCACGGTTGTGCGGCTCGACGCGCTCCGGGTCCGCGAGGTCGATCCCGGCGGCCCCGATGTTCCAGATGGTCGTGAACGCGGCGACCAACTCGTCCGCCGGAGGCAGCGGCAGGGCGGTGCCGACGATGTGATGCCCCGCCGACTCGAGCGCCCGGAGCGTCACCTCGACGGCCCGCACACCCGCCGGATCCACCTCGATCCCGTCGACGGGCGACTCGGTGAGCACCCCGATCCGCAGCCCGGTCGGCGGCTCGGCCGCCGTCGCCGCGGCGAACGATCCGCGCGGGGACGGCGGCGACCACCAGGCGCCCGGATCGTGGCGCGCCAGCACGTCCAGGGCGGCCGCGGTGTCCGCCACCGTCCGGGTGACCACCCCGCTGGTCCCGAGGCCCTCCACCACGACGGTCCCGTTGCTGACCAGGCCACGGGTGGGCTTGAGACCCACCAGCCCGGTGCAGGAGGCGGGGATACGGATCGACCCGCCGCCGTCCTCGGCATGTGCGATCGGCGCCATCCCGGCGGCGACGGCCACGCCCGCCCCGCTGGACGAACCGCCCGGCGTACGGTCCGGGTCCCATGGGTTCCGAGAGATGCCCAGGGCCTCGCTCTCGGTGAAGGGCAGCGCGCCGAACTCGGAGGTGGTGGTCTTGCCGAGCAGCACGAACCCCGCGTCCACGAACCGCCGTACGACCGGGTCCGAGACCGTGGCCGGTGCCCGCCCGGCACCGGCGGACCCCCGGGTCGTCGGCCAACCGGCCACGTCCACCAGGTCCTTGACCGGCAGCGGGACACCGAGGAAGGGCGGCAGGTCGTCGGGCGACGCGGCCCGCACCACCAGGTCGGCCGCGGCCGCCGCTGCCTTGCGGACCTCGTCGTCGGCCCGGTGGCAGAAGGCGTTCAGCCGGGGGTCCAGTTCGTCCATCCGCCGCAGACAGCGCTCGGCCACCTCGACCGGGCTCACCTCCTTCCGTCGTATGGCAGCGGCGAGTTCGACGGCCGGCGTGTACAAGTCGGTCGCGTCAGGCGAAGCAGTCGGCGTGTGTGTCACGAGTGGTCCTCTCCGATCCGGGGCGCTTAAGGGAACGCCCTCAGTCTCGGCGCGCCCGCACCGCTCCGTATTGGACGAATGTTCCGTACGCTGGCGCCATGCGATCCGTCCGGTCGGCTCGGAGCGCCGCGCGGATCTGGGACATCGCCACCCCGGCGCGGCCCGGCCGGCTGCCCGGGGTCAGCATGGCGGGGTTCCGGGCGCGGACCACGGACCCCGTCGACCTGAGCGTGGTCCCGTACCCGGCCGTCACGGTGGCCTTCGACCTCGGCGACCGGCCGTTCGCCGTCGACGCCCCCGACGGCGGACGGCACCAGGGCAGCATCGTCGCCGGACTCGCGGCCGACGGCCTGCGCGGGCGGGGCCGTGCCATCGAGTGCCTCCAGATCAGGCTGTCACCGGTCGTCGCCCACGCGGTGTTCGGCGCCTCCGCGGAGCTGGGCGGCGCGGTGGTCCGCCTCGACGACCTCTGGGGCCGCGACGGCACACGCGTCCAGGAACAGCTGCGGGCCGCCGGAGCCTGGCAGGACCGGTTCGCCATCGCCGAGGCCGCACTCCGCCGCCGATACGAGGCCGGCCGGTCCGTCGACCCGGAAGTCGCCTTCGTCTGGGGGCAGATGGCGACGCACCTGGGCGGGGTCCGGGTCGAGCCGCTGGCGGCCGAGATCGGCTGGAGCCGCAAGCGGCTGTGGTCCCGCTTCCGTTCCCAGACCGGCCTCACGCCCAAGCGCGCGGCCCAGCTGATCCGCTTCGACCACGCGGCCCACCGTCTCGCCGCCGGGCACAGCGCCGCGCTGGTGGCAGCGGAGATCGGGTACGCCGACCAGTCCCACCTCCACAGGGACGTCAGGGCCTTCGCCGGGGTGACGCCGGCGGCGGTGTCCGCGGCGCCGTGGCTCGCGGTCGACGACGTGGCGTGGGCCGCGCCCGGATACCTGCCGGGCACAGCGCTCCGAGCCGCCGCCGCACGCTGACGCGGCGAGCACGTCCCGGGGTCCCCGGACGCGCCGCGCGCCGCGGTCCGCCCGCCGCCGGCCCGCCGGCCGCTGGGCTCGCCCCGCCGGCACCCCCGCCACCGGCTCAGCCG
>NZ_JBSHBL010000163.1:0-5946 GCF_053611985.1 Streptomyces sp. NPDC054770 | reverse complement strand
GCCGCCGCCCGCGAACGCGGCCTCGGCGTCATCTTCATCACCCACAACCCCCACCACGCCTACATGGTCGGCGACCACTTCAGCGTCCTGCGCCTGGGCACCATGGAACTCTCCGCCGCCCGCGAGGAGATCGACCTCGAAGAACTGACCAACCACATGGCGGGCGGCGCCGAGCTCGCCGCGCTCAAGCACGAGTTGTCACAGGTCCGCGGAGTCGACGTCGAGGGGCTTCCCGAAGAGGAGGACCTACAGGTCGGCGTACCGCAGGCCAACTGACGTTCACGAGCAGCGGAGACATCAGAACATGCCATCCCAACAAGCCCTCGGCATCGCCGTCGTCGGCACCGGGAAGATGGGCGCGGACCATGCGCGCCGCATCCATCACCTCGTCAGCGGGGCCCGCGTGACCGCCGTCGTCGACATCGAGGCGGAGCGCGCCAGGACGCTCGCGGACGCGGTCGAGGGCTGTACGGCGTACACCGAACCCGCGGCGGCGATGGCCGCGCAGGATGTGGACGCCGTCCTCATCGCCTCCCCGGGGCCTGCCCACGAGGCGGCCCTGCTCGAAGCCCTCGGCCGTGACCTGCCGGTGCTGTGCGAGAAGCCGCTCACCCCCGACGCGGCCTCCGCGCTCCGTGTTCTGGAGGCGGAACAGAAACTCGGGCACCGGCGTATCCAGGTGGGCTTCATGCGGCGGTACGACGCCGAGTACATGAAGCTGAAACGGCTCCTCGACCGTGGGGATCTGGGCAGGACGCTGATGCTGCACCACCGGCACCGCAACCCCGCCATGCCGTCGGGGTTCACCGAGGAGATGCTCATCAATGACTCGGTGGTGCACGAGATGGACGTGACCCGCTGGCTCCTCGACCAGGAGATCACCGCGGTCACCGTGCACAAACCCGCCGCAACGTCGTACGCCCCGGCCGGTATGAGCGACCCTCAGTTCGTGCTCTTCGAGACCGAGTCGGGTGCCCTCGTCGATGTCGAGATCTTCGGCCACTGCGGCTACGGCTACCAGGCGCACGCCGAAGCGGTCTGCGAGCGGGGCATCGTACGCATCGACGACGAACGCGGCCCGCGGCTGACCGCGGCGGGCCGTTGGGGCGGCGCGGTCACCCCGGACTACCTGGAGCGATTCGAGGACGCCTACGACCGCGAGGTCCAGGCCTGGGTGGACGCCACACGACTTGGTGAGACGACGGGCCCCAGCGCCTGGGACGGCTACGCGGTCGCGGCCGTGTGTGAGGCGGGCGTGCTGTCCCAGCGGCAGAAACGGCGCGTCGAGGTCGAGTTGATCGAGAGGCCGGCGCTTTATCGGTAGCCGCACACGCCGATCTGGGAGAGGGCGGTACCTGACCGGTACCGCCCTCTCCCCCTGTCCGCTACCGCTCGACCGGTCGCCAGAACGACCACTGCCGCGGTACCGGGAACCCGGTCACCTGACCCCTGGGGATCTCAAGCCCGCGACAGCCCTTGCCCGACGCGAGGCATGTCAGACAAGTGGCTGTGAGGCCCAGATGACCTTGCCGTCGGCGGTGTAACGGGTGCCCCAGCGGTCGGCGAACTGGGCTACCAGGAACAGGCCCCGTCCGCCCTCGTCGGTGTCCGCGGCATGGCGCAGATGGGGTGAGGTACTGCTGCTGTCGGAGACCTCGCAGATCAGCGTGCGGTCGCGGAGCAGGCGTACCTGGATGGGGGCTTTGGCATGCCGGATGGCGTTGGCGATCAGCTCGCTGAGGACGAGTTCGGTGGTGAAGGCGGCTTCGTCAAGTCCCCACTCCGACAGCTGCCGCACGGCGGCGGCGCGGATGTCGGAGACGGCGGCGGGGTCGTCGGGCACGTCCCAGGTCGCGATGTTCGCGGGCGGAAGTGCGCGGGTTCGGGCGACGAGCAGGGTTACGTCGTCGCTGCTGTGCGGGGTGGGGAAGGCGTCCAGGACGGCCCGGCACGTCTGTTCCGGGGGCCGGTCGGGGTGGGCAAGGGCCCGGCGCAGGAGGTCGAGGCTGTCGTCGATGTCACGGTCGCGGTCCTCGATGAGCCCGTCACTGTAAAGAACGAGCTGACTGCCTTCGGGCAGGTGCAGCTCGCCGGCTTCGAAGGGCAGGCCGCCCAGCCCGAGGGGCGGGCCGGCGGGCAGGTCGGGGTACTCCACCGTGCCGTCGGGGTGGACCACGACGGGCGGGGGGTGGGCCGCGCGCGCCAGGGTGCAGGACTGCGAGACCGGGTCGTAGACGGCGTACAGGCACGTGGCGCCGATGACATCGGCGTCGTCCGGGGCGCCGGTTCGGCTCCGGTCGAGGTCGATGACAAGGTCGTCGAGGCGGGCGAGGAGTTCGTCCGGGGCGAGGTCGAGGGTGGCGAAGTTGTGTACGGCGGTGCGCAGGCGGCCCATGGTGACCGCGGCGTGCAGGCCGTGGCCGACGACGTCCCCCACGACGAGGGCGACGCGGGTGCCGGACAGCGGGATGACGTCGAACCAGTCGCCGCCCACGTCGGCGCGGGCCGGCAGGTAGCGGTGGGCGACCTCGACCGCGCTCTGTTCGGGAAGCTCCCGCGGCAGGAGGCTGCGCTGCAGGGTGAGCGCGGTGGCGCGTTCGCGGGTGTAGCGACGGGCGTTGTCGAGGCACAGCGCGGCACGGGCAGCCAGCTCCGAGGCCAGAGCAGCGTCGTCCTCCTCGTAGGGCTCCGGCTGTGTCCGGCGGTAGAAGCCGGCCACGCCCAGGGTGACGCCACGGGCACACAAGGGGACGTTGATCAGTGAGTGGACACCCCGTGCGAGGAGCTGCTCGATGCGTTCGGGATCCTGTGCCTTCCAGCCGGGAGCGGCGCGCAGGTCGGCTTCCAGTACTGCTCGGCCGCTGGCCAGGCAACGTGCCTGTGGCGTGGTGGCCACGAAGCTGGCCACGTGACCCACCGGGTACAGGGAGAGGCCCTCGTGGAGCCCGTGCAGGGCGGTGCGGCGCAGCGGGGTGCCCGCCCCGACCGTGCTGCCCGGCTCCTCCCCGCGCAGGACGGGCTCTGCAAGGTCCACCGTGGCGAAGTCGGCGAGTTCGGGCACGGCCGCCCGGACGAGTTCCTCGGCGGTGCGGGTCACGTCGAGGGTGGTGCCGATGTGCGCGCCGGCCTCGATCAACAACCTGAGACGTCGCCGTGCCGCCACCGCGAGACGGCCGATCCCCTGTTCTCCCACGCCGATCAGCTGTACAACCGCGGCGCGCCGAGGACCGGCCGGGCCGATGGCGTCGGGCAGGCCGGCCATCGGGTGCGACGCCGGGTCGGCTGCCGGGCCCGGACGACGGTGTTGCGGTGTCGGTGGGGTGTCAGCGCCCGCGTTCTGGGGGCTGCCGGGACGCTGCCCTGCCCGGGCGGTATCCGTCGTACTTCTCATGACGTGCTGGAGTGGGCCGTCCGGGAAGAGAGCCTCGACGGCGAAGCCGGTCACCCCGGAGGGGGTCGCCAGCGGCCTGCACAGCAGCGTGGCCGTCACACCGAGTCCCAGGGGTACCTCGACGGCGGCCCGGCGGCCCTCCGCGACGAGCTCGGCGGCCCGCTCCCGCAGGAGCAGCGAGGCATCGTGCCCGCTCCCGCCACCAGGCGGCGCGCCAGGGGCCGCCGGCGTTCCTGCGGAGTGGGCCAGTGCGTACGCCCGCCGTTCGGCCGCCATGTACGCCCGCAGCAGGGCACGCTCACGCTCGGTTGCCTGCTCCAGTATCCGCCGTTCGATCGCCTGGCCCGCTTCGTACAGGAGGTATTCCACCTCCGGGGTGGCATCGGCCACGTCGCACGCGAAGTCGATGACACCTTCCAGGTGCCCGTCGAGGGGGTTGCGGATGGGCACGCTCACGCAGGCGTCGGTCTGGGTCTGCTCGGTGTAGTGCTCCGCGCCGAGGACGCGGCAGGGGCGCCGTTCCACCAGTGCCAGGCCGATTCCGTTGGTGCCGACGGCGTGTTCTGCGAAGCAGAACCCGGGGGCGTCGAAGGCGGCGTCGAGACGGCCGGTCATGGACGCATCGCCGATGCGGCGCAGAAGTTTCCTCCCCTGACGGTCCGCGAGCGACACCCGTGCCCGGGTGCCGGTGATCCGGGACTGCAGCCAGTCGAGCGTCGGCCTGGCTGCGCGGACCAAGGGGGCGTCGAGGTCGAGATCCGGCTCATAGGGCGGGGCCCATCGGTCGGGGCTGATGGCCAGTTGCCGACAGCGCTGCCACGAGCTCAGGATGGCCCCGCGCGGGCCTCCCAGGACGGTCTCACCGGACAGCAACCGCTCACGGGCCCGCGCCGTGACCAGGTCCGGGTCGCCCCATTCTTCGGTCACCGGGATCACTCCCCTAAGCCGACTGCGAAGGTTGTAGCGATGTAGACCATCCGATTGGATACAACACCATATTTCAATCTAGCCGCGTCCAGCCTTTCCGTGTGCGGCGAGGCGCCGTCGCGGGTTTTGAATCACCAGGGCCCTTCCTGCGGGTGCCGGAACGTGGCAGGCCGCCCAGCGGGGGTGGTCACCCAGGGGACCGGCACCCTGGCAGGCACGGTCGACCGGCAGGGGGCACCCCTGCCGTTCATGGCTCCGGATGATCGGGGGACGCGACGGCACTTTCTGTCCTGAGGAACAACGCCGGCATGCGCAGCTGGGCATTCTCGGGTGCCGACGGGCACGAACGCCGGGAAAACGACGTCGCTGATTCTGCAGGCCGAGCACGCGCAGTTCGACCCCCGCTCAATTCATGGTCAGTACATCAAAATAACTTCCCCGTTCGAGGCCCTCATGTACGTGGCGGGCGCCTTCCCGGTACTGCCGGTAGCGTGACGGAAAAGGGCAGGGGCGCCCATTCGTTTCAGGTGTAGAGGTCACGCGCAACCAGCGTCAAGCAATTGTTCTGACATCCTGCCTTGATGGAGAAATGATGTCATTACACATGTTGATCCCGAGGTTGCGTGACGGTTCGATATCCGTCACAGGCAACAGCCGTGTTAACGGCATGTGATCCGGAGCGCTCGCTCGATCAGCCTCCTCACCCTTCCCTCTGCCGCACAGTGAGGTACCGGAAAGATGGACCGTTCGTCCGCCCCCCGCTCCCGCAGATTCGTTCCTGTCGCCGCAGCCGCAGCGGCGGCCGCACTGCTCCTCGCCGGATGCTCCAGCAGCTCGGGAGGAAAGCAGGCCGAGGAAGGCGGGGCCGCCGTTTCCGCAGGCAAGGCCGGCACCCCGCGCATGACGGTCGCGATGATCACCCACGCGGCCCCGGGCGACACCTTCTGGGACACCATCCGCAAGGGAGCCGAGGCCGCCGCGGCCAAGGACAACGTCAAGCTCGTGTACTCCAGCGACCCCAGCGGCCCCAACCAGGCCACCCTGGTCCAGAACGCGATCGACCAGAAGGTCGACGGTATCGCGGTCACCCTGGCCAAGCCGGATGCCATGAAGGCCGTGGTCGCCAAGGCCGAACAGGCCGGTATACCCGTCGTCGGCTTCAACAGCGGTGTGGACGACTGGAAGAAGCAGGGTCTCCTCGAGTACTTCGGCCAGGATGAGACCATCGCCGGCGAGGCCTTCGGGCGCAGGCTCAACCAGGCCGGCGCCAAGCACACGGTCTGCGTGATCATGGAACAGGGCCAGGTAGCCCTGGAGGCCCGCTGCGCAGGCGTGAAGAAGACCTTCAGCGGCAAGACCGACATCCTCTACGTCAACGGCACCGACATGCCCTCGGTGCGGGCGACGATCACCGCCAAGCTCAAGACGGACAGCTCCATCGACTACGTGACGACACTCGGCGCCCCGTTCGCGATGACCGCAATCCAGTCCATCGCCGACGCCGGCAGCAAGGCCAAGCTCGCCACCTTCGACCTCAACAAGGACGCGGTCGGCGCCGTCAAGTCGGGCAAGATCCAGTGGGCCATCGACCAGCAGCCCTACCTCCAGGGCTACCTGTCCGTCGACTC
>NZ_JBSHBL010000162.1:0-7018 GCF_053611985.1 Streptomyces sp. NPDC054770 | reverse complement strand
GTGCACGCACTGCCGTAGGGATCACCGGCGCGACCAGCCCCCACCGGCCTGCGCCCGCAAGCGGGCCGCGACCCACGCAAGGCGTCGCGGCCCGCCCGGCGGACCCACTCGCACCCGGGGAGGAACACCTGATCCGGTACCCGCGTATGCGCTGCCGCGGGGGCAGGCGCGTACGGCGTCTCGCTCACGCGTACTGGACGCGGATCCTCGCCCCGTCTCCCGGCACCCCGTCCCGGACATCGACGTACGCGCACACCTGGCGGGTGAACCACAGCCCCTGGCCCGGCTCCGGTTCCCGGCCGGGCGGCGGCACGAAGCCGGCCAGCGGATCCGCCACCGCCCGGCACAGCCGCAGCTCGCAGACGCAGCCCGGGGCCTCGCCCCAGGCGAGGACCTCGACCACCGGCCCGTGCGCGGCCGCCGCCGCCTCGACGGCACGGCCGAACCGCCCGGCGACCACGGACGACAACCCGCCCCCGCGCGGCCGCCGCCGCATCGTCCTCGAGGGCGCCGAGACGTGAATCCTAGGCCGGGAGCCCGCGCCCGGCGGCCCAGGCGCGGACCGCCTCCGGCGCGGGCAGCCGGGCCGCCGACTGCGGCGGCGGGGGCAGCGGTACGGCGTCCAGCTCGCGCGCCAGGACCGGCGGCTGCTCGTACACCCCCGTACCCGGGTGGGCGCGGCGGGCCGCGTCGACGACGGCCGGGCCCGCCGTCCGGGTGTCGTACGCGCACAGGGCCGTGGTGGCGAAGGGGGCGAAGAGGAGGTTGGCGAGGGACTCGTAGCGGATCCACTCGGCGCTCTCCCGCGGCGAACGGCCCGCGCGCCCCGCCCAGTCGGGTTCCATGAGGAGGTGGAGCCGGCCGCCCGGCCCGGCGTTCGCCGCGAGGTAACCGGCGCCCTGGGCCACGGCGTTGGCGGCCGTGCCGGTGTACCAGTCGGTGTGGTCGATGAAGCCGATCTCCCGGCCGTCGGTGCCGAGCGCGTCACGCAGCGCGGCAAGGAGGCCGGGGGCGGCGATGGCGACGGGCGGCGGCTCGTCGGGGGCGGCGAGGCCCTCGGCGAGGAAGGGCAGCGCGGCGGCGACGAACCCGTCGTCCGAGCCGAACACGGCCATCCGGTGGTCGAACTGCCCCTGGGCCGCGGCGGAGCGCCGGCCCGTACTGGTACTCATCGGGTCTCCTGTGCGTCAGCGCCGGGCGGTCACCCGGGCGGCGATCTGGCCGCGGTTGCTGCAGCCGAGCTTGCCGATCCCGCCGGGGCCGGTGAACGTGACGACGCGGGCCCTGGCCAACAGTTCGCGGCCCGCGGCCTGTTCGTCTCTCCGGTCGACGAAGCCGGTCGTCTCGGCCGGCAGCGGGCAGCCCCCGCTCGGCGCCGATCCGCCCATGACCGGCCAGCCTTCCTCTTGGCCGTCCGGCCACGGTCTCGCGGCGGACCGGTGGAACGCACACGGACGTCACGCGAGTGGGTGCACTTCGGCGGGGGCCGCGTGCGGTGGCGGGTACGCGCGTACACTGCGCGGCCGGTTTTAGATTCTTGACCCGTTCATGCCATTTCTTGGACGATGGGCGGCACCGCACAGCAAGCGCACAACACCCGCACAGGCACGTCGCACTGAACCACCCCCACCTCTCCCCAGGAGACTTCATGCGACTTCGCACCCGCGGCTCCGATGCCCGCGGCGGCAGACGGACCGCCGCGCTCGGCGCCCTGCTGGCTCTCGCCCTCGCGGCCCCCGTGACGGCGACCGCGACCCACGCGACCGCCGACAGCGCCCGCCCGTCCGCCCCCTCGTCCGACGACGTCCGGCAGTACGAGATCCACCAGAGCACCACCCCGGTGACCCGGGCGGCGATCCAGCGGACCGGCGTCTCCGTGGACGAGGCCGACGAGGAGACCGTGGTCGTCTCCGGGCGGCCGGCGCAGATCGCCGCGCTGAAGCGCCTCGGCTACGAGGTCACGCCCCTGGGCGCGGCCCCGGACCGGTCGTCCGCCGCCGATCAGTTGCGCCTGTTCGACTTCCCGACCGCCGACTCGAAGTACCACAACTACGCCGAGGCGAACGCCGAGATCGACCAGCGGCTCGCCGCCTACCCCTCGATCATGAGCAGGCAGGTGATCGGCAAGTCGTACCAGGGCCGGGACATCGTCGCGATCAAGGTCAGCGACAACGTGGCGACGGACGAGAACGAGCCCGAGGTCCTCCTCACCTTCCACCAGCACGCGCGCGAGCACCTCACGGTGGAGATGGCGCTGTACCTGCTGCGTGAACTGGGCGCCGGATACGGCTCGGACTCCCGGGTCACCGACATCGTCAACAGCCGGGAGATCTGGATCGTCCCCGACCTCAACCCCGACGGCGGCGAGTACGACATCGCCACCGGCTCGTACCGGTCGTGGCGCAAGAACCGGCAGCCCAACTCCGGTTCCTCGTACGTCGGTACGGACCTGAACCGGAACTGGAACTACAAGTGGGGCTGCTGTGGCGGCTCGTCGGGCTCGACGTCGTCCGAGACGTACCGGGGTGCGTCCGCGGAGTCGGCACCCGAGGTCAAGGTGGTCGCCGACTTCGTGCGCAGCCGGGTGATCGGCGGCAAGCAGCAGATCAAGGCGGGGATCGACTTCCACACGTACAGCGAGCTGGTGCTGTGGCCGTTCGGCTACACGACCGCCGACACGGCCACCGGGATGACCGCCGACGACGCCGCCGCGTTCAAGGCGCTCGGGCAGAAGATGGCGGCGAGCAACGGGTACACGCCGGAGCAGTCGAGCGACCTGTACATCACCGACGGCTCGATCGACGACTATCTGTGGGGCACCCAGAAGATCTTCGACTACACCTTCGAGATGTACCCGACGTCCAGTTCCGGGGGCGGCTTCTACCCGCCCGACGAGGTGATCGAGCGGGAGACCTCCCGGAACCGGGACGCGGTGTTCCAGCTGCTGGAGAACGCGGACTGTGTGTACCGGTCGATCGGGAAGGAAGCGCAGTACTGCGCGTAGCCGACCGGGACGCGGGCAACGGAGCCCCTCCGGCCGTGGGGCAGCCACCATGGCCGGAGCGGCTCGCTCGCGAACAGGCCGCGACTACTCCTCGTCGAGAGCCTTGTCCTCGGTCTTGGCCTCGGTCTTGGCCTTGACCTTGTCGGTCTTGTCGTCGGCATCGGCGTCCGCCTGGACCTCAGCCTCAGCCTCAGCCTCGGTCTCCGCTTCCGCTTCCGCCTCCAGGGCGTCTTCCTCTTCCTCGCCGTCGTCGAAGTACGCGTCGAGGACCGCGTCCAGCTGCTCCTCCCACTCCTTGAAGCGGGAGCGGGAGTTCGCCTCGATCTCGATGGGGTACCAGCGGCGGTCCGGGGTGTGGACGGTGATCGTGAAGCGCTTGCCGAAGCGCGGGGCCTCGGTCTCGATCGCGCCGATCTCGTCCCAGCGGAACTCGCACTTCTCCTCGTCGAGGCTGAGGCGCACGCCCTGGTGGTCGGCCGCTATCCGGGCGCGGCGGTCGGCGGCCTCGAAGACGGGCCCCTCGGGGGTCTCCTCGTCGTCCGCGGCCTCCTCGGCGTCCTCGTCCGCCGTGGCCTCGACCTCGGCCGCGGCCACCGGCTCCGCCGCCGTCTCCACGTCCTCGGCCTTCTCCGGCCGGGTGTCCTCCGGCTCGGCGGACGCGGGTGAGGTGAGCCCGGGGATGAAGGCCGGGTCGAATCCGGCGCCTTCCAGGGGCTGGCTGTTGGCTCCTATGCGCTGCTCCACAGCGGGCAGTATGGTCCAAGAACCTGTGCCGGACACAGCCAGCCCCGGACTTCGTTATCAGACGCCTACACGAACACACTCAGCACACCCGCCACCCCGAACCCCACCACGGACAACACCGTCTCCAGCACGGTCCAGGTCTTCAGGGTGTCGCGCTCGCTGATGCCGAAGTACTTGGCGACCATCCAGAAGCCGCCGTCGTTGACGTGCGAGGCGAAGATGGAGCCGGCCGAGATGGCCATGATGACGAGGGCGACGAAGGGCTGGGAGTGGTCGCCCTCGGTGAGGAGCGGGGCGACGATGCCGGCCGTCGTCACGATCGCGACCGTCGCCGAGCCCTGGGCGACCCGCAGGACGACGGAGATGAGGTACGACAGGACGATCACCGGGAGGCCGACGCCGTGGAAGGTGTCGGAGAGGGCCTGGGCGACGCCGCTGGCCTTCAGTACGGCGCCGAAGATCCCGCCCGCGCCGACCACCAGCAGGATGTTGCCGACCGGCTTGAGGGACGCGGTGGACACGGTCTCCAGGGACTTGCGGGACCAGCCGCGCCGGATGCCGAGCAGGTAGTAGGCGAGGACGAGGGCGATGGTGAGGGCGACCATCGGCGTGCCGAAGAACTCCAGCACCGAGCGGCCGGTGGAGGGGTCCAGGGCGATCGAGGAGAAGGTCGCGGCGAGGATGAGGACGAGGGGCGTGCCGATGATGGCCAGGACCGTCGCGAGGGGGACCGGCTTCTCCTGGGGCGCCACCCCGGCCGCCCGCTGCTCCGTCAGCACCGCCTGCTTGGCCTCCTCCGCCGCCTCGACCATGTCCTGCGGTACGGCGACGAAGATCCGCTTGCCGATCCACGCCGAGAACGCCCACGCGGCCAGCACCGCCGGGATGCCGCAGACGATGCCCATGAGGATGACCCAGCCGAGCTGGACGTGCAGCAGCGCGGCGGCGGCCACCGGCCCGGGGTGCGGCGGCAGGAAGGCGTGGGTCATGGAGAGGCCGGCGAGGAGCGGGAGGCAGTAGAGGAGGATCGACTTGCCGCCGCGCTTGGCCGCCGCGTAGACGAGGGGCGCCAGGACGAAGATGCCGACGTCGAAGAAGACGGGTATTCCGAAGATCAGACCGGTGAGGCCCATCGCGAGCGGGGCCCGCTTCTCGCCGAAGAGGTTGAGGAGGCGTGACGCCAACACCTCCGCGCCACCGCTGACTTCGAGGATCGCGCCGAGCATGGTGCCGAGGCCGATGATGATCGCGACATGGCCGAGGATGCCGCCCATCCCGGACTCGACGGTGGAGACGGCGTCGGACCGCTGGACGGTGCCGAAGAGCTCGGTGACGGAGAGCCCGGCGAGCAGGCCGACGGCTATGGAGACGGCGAGGAGGGCCACGAAGGGCTGGAGCCGGGCCTTGATGATCAGGAAGAGCAGCAGGGCGATGCCGATGGCGGCGACGGTGAGGAGTCCGGCGGTGCCGTCGAGGAGGAGCAGCAGCCCCCCGGTGTGGGGTGGGGCGGCGGGGGCGGTGGCGGCGAGCGGCAGGGACATGTGGGGGGCCTCTTCTTCTTGTGCTTCTTGCGGACATCGTGCTTTCGGGCAGGGGGGATCGCGGCACGGCACCCGAGCGGGGGCCGTGCCGTGACAGACGTACGGTGTGCGGGAGCCGGTGGCCCGTCAGCCGAGGACGGCGAGGGCGTCGATCTCGACGAGGAGGCCGGCGGGCAGACCGACGTACACGGTCGTGCGGGCGGCGGGCGGGGCGGTGAGGCCCTGCTCCTCGAAGTAGGTGTTGTAGATGCCGTTCATCTCGGCGAAGTGGTCCACGTCCGTGAGGTAGACGCGGATCATCATGACGTCGTCCCAGGAGGCGCCGCCCTCTTCGAGGATGGCCTTGACGTTGGCGAGGGTCTGGAGGGTCTGCTCGCGCAGGGTGGGGCCGGCCGGTGTGGGGGGCCTGCCCTCCTCTGCGGGCAGGAAGCCGACCTGGCCGGCGACCTGGAGGATGTTGCCCTTCCGGACGCCGTGCGAGAACTTGGCGGGCGGGGTGGTGTGGGTCCTGGGGGTGAGGGCGATCTTCTCGGTCATCGGTTGCCGGCTTCCTTGATCGGTGTTCTGCCTGAGTACTCGCCGCTGATCGCGTCCGCCGTACGGCGCACCTGCGGGAGCAGGGTGAGGAGTTCGTCGGCGGTGACGACGACGTTGGGCGCGGAGACCGACATCGCGGCGACGACCCGCCCGTCGGCACCGCGGACGGGGGCCGCGACGCAGTTGATGGACTCCTCGTGGCCGCCGAGGTCGGTGGCCCAGCCCTGTTCGCGCACCTTGGCCAGTTCCCTGAGGAACGCCTCCGCGTTCGGCGTCGAACGGGCCGTGTACATCGGGTAGTCGAGCTTGTCGGCGAGCGCCCGCCGCTCGGGCTCGGGCAGGTCGGCGAGGAGCAGCTTGGCGACGGCGGCGACGGTGATGGCGACGGGCTTGCCGATCCGCGAGTACATGCGCACCGGGTAGCGGCTCTCGACCTTGTCGATGTAGAGCACCTCGCCCTCCTCGAACACGGCGAGGTGCACGGTGTGTCCGCAGGCCGCGTTGAGGCGGGCCAGGTGGGGGTGGGCGATCTCGCGGACGTCGAGGTTCTCCATCGCCTCCTGGGCGAGGGCGAAGAGGCGGGCGCCGAGGCGGTAGCGCTGGTCGGACTGGCGGTAGACCAGGCCGTGTTCGTGGAGGGTGCGCAGCAGCCGCAGCGCGGTCGACTTGTGCACGCCGAGGCGGTCGGCGACCTGGCCGAGGTCGGCGGGGCCCTCGGCGAGCAGGGGCAGGATGCTGAGCGCTCGGTCGACGGTCTGGCTCATGGGGTGGGTACCTCCTCTTCGGCCGCGTCGGCTTGCGTCCAGCCGGGGCCGAGTCGAAGTCTCTCCCACGCGGTGTCGTCGAGGGCGGTCAGCCCGTCGGCGGTGTCGCGGGCGGGGGGCGGGGCGAGATCGCCGGGGACGGTGAGGGCGGCGGCGGCGAAGAGGTGACCGAGCCGGAGCGTCTGCCTGACGGGCAGGCCGCGCAGGGTGCCGGAGAGGAAACCGGCGGCGAAGGCGTCACCGGCGCCGACGGGGGCTACGACGGCTACGGTGGGGGCGGGTTCGAAGGCGGGCGGGGTGGAGGCAGGGGCCGGGGTTTCACTTACCGGCGCCGGCAGGGTGCCGCTGCGCCCACCCTCCCCCACTCTCGGCTTCGCTCGAGCGGGGGGACCCCCATCGCCCTGCGGCACGCCTGCCCGCAGCTGAGT
>NZ_JBSHBL010000161.1:0-7117 GCF_053611985.1 Streptomyces sp. NPDC054770 | reverse complement strand
CACCTGACGTGGCGCACTGCCACGGCCCTTCTTTTAGGGGCGCGGGGAACTGCGCGACCAGCCACGACGGCGCCGCAGTCGGAAGATCACAGCCCTTCCAGTGGAGCGGCTACCCTTCGAGCCGCGGCGCAGTCACGCCCAACCGGTCGGCATGCTCGGTGAGTTCGCGCCATACCTTCGCAGCCACGGGAATTCCCTTCGCCCCCCGCTCCTCGGCCACCGCCGCGCTGCGCTCACCGGGGTAGAACACCCCGTCCGCGCCGTCCGCGACCGGCAGGCCCTTCAGCGTGGCCAGGGTGTCGTCGACGTTCGCGGTGAAAGCCTCCGGGTCGCCGAAAGCCGCCGGGTCCACGGCGATGAGCAGGGCGTTCTGGCGGTGTTTGCGGTCGCCTGCGTGGAAGGCGGCGAAGATCGGTGCGCCGACCAGGACGCTGGTCAGGAGTTCGAAGGCGAGGGACATGCCGGAGCCCTTCGCGCCGCCCAGCGGCAGGGGCATGACCGCCAGTTCCGGGTCGGTCGTCGGCGTGCCGTCCTCCGTCGCCGCCGCGCCCTCCGGCAGCGGCGTGCCGCTCGCCTTCGCCTGGCGGATCCTGCCGAGGGCGATGGTGGCGGTGGCCATGTCCAGCAGCAGCGGGGCATGGTCACGGGCCGGGACCGCGATGGCCAGGGGGCTGGTGGCGACGGCCGCTCCCTTGACGCCGGTGTAGCCCATGTTGGGCATGCCGGCCACGAACCCGAGCCCGACCAGGCCCTGTTCGGCGATCCGGGACACGTAGTAGCCGATGGCGCCGGTGTGCACCGTGCGCCGGACGCCGACCGAGGCGATGCCGGTCTCGCGGGCCCGCCGAACCGCCTCGTCGGCGGCGGCGGTCAGGGCCACCGGGCCGGGGGCCCGGTCGGCGTCGAGGACGGCGGCGGCCGGAGCCGTCGACTCGATCGTCAGCTGCGGCTGTGCGTTGGCGACGCCCTTGGTGAGCAGGTCCAGGTAGGCGGGGACGCGGGCGGTGCCGTGCGAGTCGACGCCGCGCTGTGCGGCCCAGACGAACACGTCGGCGGTGGTGCGGGCGTGCTCGGCGCTCAGGCCGCCCTTCTCCAGGAGGGCTGCGGAGAAGGCGCGCAGGTCGTCGGCGGGCACCAGGATCTTGGCGGGGGTGTTGGACATGGTGGCGGTGTGTCTCCTGGCTAGCGGGTGACTAGGACGTCCACGACGGCGGTCGTACCCTCGGCCACGGCCTTCAGGGCGCGTTCGAGCGCCGGCGCGAGCGCCTCCGACGTGTCGACGGTCTCGGTGTGCATGCCGAACGGCTCGGCGAACGCGGCGAGCCGGGGCAGCCTGTGCAGGTCGGTGCCGAGCCATTCGCCGGTCTCGGCGGCCGCGCCGTCGGGGTAGAAGCGGCGGTGGTTGAGGTTCATCGACTTGTAGACACGGTTGTTGAACACCACGATCAGCAGCGGCAGTTCGTAGGCGTTCGAGGCGTCGTACGAGGGGATCACCGGGTTGTAGGCGAAGGCGCCGTCGCCGATGGTGAGGACCACCGGCCGTTCCCTCGCGGCGAGTTTGACGCCGAGGGCGACGGCGATGCCCTGGCCGAGTCCGCCCTGGACATAGAAGTAGGAGTCCGGGTCGGCGGTTCGGAGGTGACGCTTGACGATCCGGCTGTGGGTGATGGTCTCGTCCACGACGATCGCGTCCTGCCCGTGCAGCAGCGTGCGCAGGGTGGCGGCGACCAGCACCGGGTCGATGCCCCTGGCCTCGGCGGCCTTCGCCTCCGCCACCGCGATCGCGGACTGCTCGGCGGCGTGCCGTTCCTGCTGTGCCGCCCGGCGGATGTCGACCGCACGCTCGTCGAGATCCTTCGCCCGCTTGGTCAGCTGGCGCAGCGTGTTGGTGACGTTGCCCTCCAAGTACCTGTCGGCGAACAGCACTTGGTAGACGACGTGCGGGCGCTGCGGAACCTCGTCCATGACGACGATCTTCGCCTTGGACGGGCGGCGGGAGGGCGGGTAGAAGGGCGCCCTGCAGTTCACGAGCAGGATGAGGCCGGCCGTGTCCATCCAGGGGCCGATGTCACTGCCCGCGTGCAGCGGGTGGGTGCGCGGGAAGTTGCCGCACACCGCCGAGTCCGGCTCCACGACCGGGATGTTCCAGGCCTCGGCGAAGGCGACCAGCGCCTCGAAGCCGCCCGCCTCGCGCCCCGCCGTCTCGGTGACGATCACCGGGTTGGCCGCCTCCCGGATCAGCTGTGCGACCGGGTCGACCTCCTCAGGCGAGCTGTGCGTGGAGCCCGGCGGGACGACCGGCTTGGCCTCGCGGCCGTCCCACTCCTCCAGGAGGATCTCCAGGGGGATGTTCAGGTACGCCGGCCCGGCGGGGGCCCGCCAGGCCAGTTCCGCCGCCCGGGTGATCATGGTGGGGAGTGTGTGGACGGCGGCGGCCTCGGTCGACCACTTGGTGAAGGGCTGGGCGATGCCGTGCGGGCCGCCCACGATCGACAGGTTGCGGTACCACTGGCCGCCCGGGTCGTGCCCGGGGGCGTCGCCGTACGTGGTCGACTCCGACGAGGCGACCACCATCGGCACACCGGCCAGCAGGGCGCCGTGGACGGCCATCGAGCCCTGGAGCAGGCCCGGCGCCGCGTGCAGCAGCACGCCCTGCGGGCGGCGCTCGACCAGCCCGTACCCGGTCGCCATGCCCACGGCGACCGTCTCGTGGGTCAGGTCGAGGTACCGCGGTGCGGGCTCGCCGTCGCGGTGCCGGCGGGCCAGCGCCTCCCACACCGGGGCCCATTCGGACCCCGAGGAGCAGAAGACGTAGTCGGCGCCCGCCGCGTTGAAGGCGGAGACGACGGCGTCCCCGCCGTCGGTCCGTGGGTTGTTGGTCATCGCCGGAGTTTCCTCAGCCCTCGATCGGCCAGTTCAGGACCTCGGAGATACCGCGGCCCATGATCCATTCAAGCTCCTCGGCCGTGAAGTCCCAGTGCTTGGTGAACTGCTCGATCGTGTCGGTGTAGGTGATGCCGTGGCCGAGCAGCCGGGTGATGTCGGTGCCGTAGAAGCAGCGCTGCGGGCCCATCTTGTCGACCATCTCGCGCACGTACTTCTGGATGTTGTTGTTCGGGAAGGGCTGCGTGGAGTAGCCCGGCAGCGCCGACACCTTGACGTAGATGTTCGGGTGGACGTGCAGGTCGGCGGTCTCCGAGACCCAGTAGCCGATCGCGTCGTCGACACAGCGCGCCATGATGCCCATGTGGTCGATGATGATCTTCAGCTCGGGATGCTTGGCGGCGATCTCGCCCAGCTCGCGCTTCCAGATCGGCGCGTGCACCATCGTCGGGATGCGCAGGTCCTCGGCGATCGGCCAGTACCAGTCGTTGGTGCCGTCGATCATCCAGTTGCGGTCCTGCGGCCGGTGGAAGGTGAGCCGGGTGCCCTTCACGTGCGGGTTCTGGGCGAAGTCCCTGAGCATGGCCTTGCCCTCTTCGGGCTTGTTCTGCGGGATGCGGGCCATGATGCCGAACCGGTCCGGGTGGGCCTCGCAGGCCTCCAGGGCGTAGTCGATACGGTCGCCCTCCCAGGAGGGCGGCAGGATCAGCGCCCGGTTCACGCCGGCCTCGTCCATCAGCTCCAGCGCCTCCTCGTAGGAGAAGGGGTCCTCGCGGTGGCCGTTGAGCCGGATCCGCTCCCGGGCACCGGGCACCCAGGGGCGGTCCGGGGTCTCTTCCTTCCAGATGTGGATCTGCGTGTCGACGACGAACATGTCCGAACTCTTTCTCTCGGAGGGGGTGGTGAGGCGGTGTGGAAGGAACGCTAGGCGGCCGGTGCGCTCTTGCGGAGATCCCGGAGCGCAAGCTGTTGTTGCGCGGAAGTGCGCTGTTCGCGGGGCATGCGGCCGCCGTGTCAGGCGTCGTCGAAGACGGCCGCGGTGATGTGTTCGGCGATCGCCATGGAGGCCGTGGCGGCCGGCGAGGGGGCGTTGCGTACGGCCGTGATCCGGCCGACCCGGTGGATGCGGAAGTCGTCCACGAGCGTGCCGTCGCGGTCCAGCGCCTGGGCGCGCACGCCCGCGCCGCCGCGCACCACGTCACGGACGCCGACGCCCGGGACGTACAGCTTGGCGTCCTTCATGAAGGCGGCCGCGGAGAAGGAGCCGCGGTACTCCTTGATGCCGGTACGCCAGTGCCGGCCGGCCATCCGCCAGGCGCCCGGGTAGGCCGCAAGGGCCAGCAGGTCCCGGGGGGAGACCTTGGTGCGCCGGTACCCCTCCTTGGCGAGGGCGAGGACGGCGTTGGGTCCGACCTCCACCGAGCCGTCGACACGCGGGGTGAAGTGCACGCCGAGGAAGGGGTAGCGCGGGTCGGGCACCGGGTAGACCAGTCCGCGCACCAGATGCGCCCGGTCCGGCCTGAGCAGCATGTACTCGCCGCGGAAGGGGATGATCCGGGGTTCCCGCCGGTCCTGGGCGAGCCTGGCCACGGAGTCGGACTGGAGGCCGGCACAGAGGATCAGCCGGTCGACGCGGACGCGGTCCTGGCCGGAGGCGGCCTCGATACCGCCGGGCACGGTGGTGATCGAGGTGACCGGGAAGCCGAGGCGGACCTCGCCGCCCGAGTCCACGACGTCCTTGGCGAACGCGCGGGCGACCGCCGGGTAGTCGGTGATCGCGGTGCGCGGGGAGTGCAGGGCCGCGATACCGCCGACGTGTGGTTCGAGTTCGCCGATCTCCTCGCGCGAGATCCTCCGCAGTTCCGGTACGTGGTTGTTCTTCGCCCGCTCGTAGAGGTTCCGCATCCGGCCGAGTTCGTCCTCGCGCACCGCCACGACCAGCTTGCCGATCTCGTCGTACGGCAGCTGCCGGTCCTGGCAGTACTCGCGCAGCAGGGACACCCCGCGTACGCACAGGTCGGCCTTGAGGCTGCCGGGCGTGTAGTAGATGCCGGCGTGCACCACACCGGAGTTGTGGCCGGTCTGGTGCCGGGACACCTCCTGTTCCTTCTCGAACACCACCACCCGGGTGCCGGGGCGGCGCAGGGCGATCTCGCGGGCCGTGGCCAGGCCCACGATGCCGGCGCCGACGACGCCGACCGTCTCGTCAGCCATCGGCCCGCTCCGGGGCGCCGAAGTGGACGGCCACCGTCTTGACGCGCGTGGAGAACCTCAGGACTTCCTCGCCCTGCTCCTTGTAGCCGGTGCCGGAGTCGTGGAAGCCGCCGAAGGGCAGATGGACGTCCCAGCCGGTGGTCGTCGTGTTGACCGCGACCTGCCCGCACTCGGCCTCGTCCGCGAAGCGGTACGCAGAGGCGAGGTCGCGGGTGAACACGGCGGCGGCGAGCCCGAATCCGGAGTCGTTGACGGCTTCCACGGCCGCGGCGAAGTCGTCGACCGCGCGGACGGCGAGGACGGGTCCGAAGACCTCTTCGCGCCAGACGGCCATGTCGGGGGTGATACCGGCGAGGACGGTGGGCTGTACGTAGCAGCCGTGGGCCCGCTCGGGGTCCGCCCCGCCACCGGTGAGCACGGTCGCGCCCTGCTCCACCGCCCTGTTCAGGTCGGCGAGGACGCTGTCGCGCTGCTTCGGGCTCGACAGCGGGCACAGGGTGGTGGCGGGGTCGGTGCCGGGACCGACGGTGAGCGCGCGCACCTGCGCGGCCAGCAGTGTGACGAACTCGTCGTGCACCGGCTGCTCGACGATCACCCGGCTGGTGGCCGTGCAGCGCTGCCCGGCCTGGCCGAAGGAGGCGGCCACGACGGCCTTGGCGGCGGCGGGCAGGTCGGCGTCGCGCAGCACCACCGACGCGTTCTTGCCGCCGAGTTCGCCCTGGAAGCGGACGTTGCGGTCGGCGAGGCGGCGCCGGATGCGGTTGCCGACGGCGTTGGAGCCGGTGAAGGTGATGCCGGTGATCCGGGGGTCGTCGAGGAGGGCCTCCTCGATCTCGGCGGTCCGGCCGGTGACGACGTTGAGGACGCCGGCGGGCAGGCCCGCGTCGTGCAGGGCGCGGGCGAAGTGGAGCCCTGCCAGGGGTGTCTCGGTGGCCGGCTTGAACACGGCCGCGTTGCCGGTGGCCAGCAGCGGGGCGAGCTTGCGGGCCGGGGTGATCAGCGGGTCGTTCCAGGGGCTGATCACCAGGATCACGCCGATCGGCTCGCGCTGGGTGTGCGTACGGTGGTTCGGGCGCACGTCGTGCAGGAGGGTGCCGTAGCCCTGGCGGGCGAGGCCCGCGTAGTACTCCAGGAAGTCGGCGGCCTTCAGGGTCTCGCCGGTCGCCTCGGCCAGGGT
Source organism: Streptomyces sp. NPDC054770 (assembly GCF_053611985.1). Classification (NCBI taxonomy): domain Bacteria; kingdom Bacillati; phylum Actinomycetota; class Actinomycetes; order Kitasatosporales; family Streptomycetaceae; genus Streptomyces; species Streptomyces sp. NPDC054770. The sequence continues at coordinate 843 of NZ_JBSHBL010000161.1, read as the reverse complement.
CTTGCCGTTCTCCGCGGTGACGTCGGCGGCGATCTCCCCGGCCCGCTCCCTGATCAGGCGGGCCGCCTCGGTGAGGACACGGGCCCGCTCGAAGGGGCTGGTGCGCTTCCAGCCGGTGAAACCTCGCTCGGCGTGGTCGTAGGCCCGGGTGACGTCCTTGGCGGACAGCGCCGGGACCCGGGCGAAGGGGGTGCGGACGTCGGCGGGGTCGTGGACGTCGATCCATTCGCCGGTCCTCACCCACTCCCCGCCCAAGAGGGTTTCCAGAGTGCGCATGGAGATCACTTCCTTACGTCGTCCGCGCTGCCGCCCGTGCGGGCCGTTTGCGACAACACACCATGTGGGAGGGGGTCCACCAGCCCCGCGATGGCAGGCATTGATTGCGCTGCGCGGGGGCCGTCGGGCGCATGATCCATGCTGGAATCGGGCGGGCCGGACAGGTCCTGAGGAGAAGAGGAGAGAACGGATGGCGTACACAGTCGTCGCCCGCTATCGCTGCGCACCGGCCGACGAGGCCGCGGTGCGCGCCGCGCTGCTGAAGGCGCGGGAGGCCACGCGGGCCGAGCCCGCGAACCTGATGTACGAGGTGCACGTGGTGGAGGGCGAGCCGGGTGGGTTTCTGTTGTACGAGCGGTATGCCGACCGGGAGGGGTTCGAGACGCACAAGGCTGCCGAGCACTTCAAGGAGGTCGTCGTGGGGGTGGTGTGGCCGTTGCTCGTGGAGCGCACGGTGACTTTTGCCGAGGTTGTTTAGCGTCTGCCGGGCTGGTGCCGGTGGAGAGGGCGCGGGTGGACTGTGGTTGCTCGCGCAGTTCCCCGCGCCCCTTCAGGGGCGCGGGGAAC
>NZ_JBSHBL010000160.1:0-7231 GCF_053611985.1 Streptomyces sp. NPDC054770 | reverse complement strand
CCCCGGGCCTTCGCCCCCCCACCACCCCACACGGTCGTTCGAGAAGGGTTCGACCGAGGGGGCACCCTTTCAACCCACCGAGTCGGGTGGTGGGCGGGCGAGGCCGGGGTCCGGGGCGGAGCCCCGTGACGGTCACCTCCTGGCCCGCCGAGTCGGGCGGGCGGGTGGGAAGGCGGGCGAGGTGGCGCACCCCCCATCGCTGGGGAAAGTCGGTCGAGCCCCCGGCAGGGACGGGGTACCGTTCCTGACAGGGCCATCGATCCCGTACCGGCGGGTTAACCGGATACATACATGTACGTGGGGACCCTGTCCTTCGACCTCCTCCTCGGCGACATCCACTCGCTCAAGGAGAAGCGCTCCGTCGTCCGCCCGATCGTCGCCGAACTCCAGCGGAAGTACGCCGTGAGCGCGGCCGAGGTGGACCACCTGGACCTTCACCGCAGGGCCGGCATCGGCCTTGCCATGGTCTCCGGCGACGCCGCGCACCTGACCGACGTACTCGACCGGTGCGAACGGCTGGTCGCCGGCCGCCCCGAGGTGGAGCTGCTGTCCGTGCGACGGCGCTTCCACGGCGACGACGACTAGACCTGAGACTTGAGAACGACAAGAAGAAAGAACGGGAGACGGACCAGTGGCCGACAACGCGCGGGCTAAGAGGCTGGCGGACCTCATCCGAGAGGTGGTGGCCCAGAAGCTGCAGCGCGGGATCAAGGACCCGCGGCTCGGCACCCACGTCACCATCACGGACACCCGGGTCACGGGTGACCTCAGGGAGGCGACCGTCTTCTACACGGTGTACGGCGACGAGGAGGAGCGGAACGCCGCAGCCGCGGGTCTGGAGAGCGCCAAGGGCATTCTCCGTTCCGAGGTCGGCCGGGCCGCCGGCGTGAAGTTCACGCCGACCCTCACCTTCGTCGCGGACGCCCTCCCGGACACCGCCCGCAACATCGAGGACCTCCTCGACCGGGCGCGGCAGTCCGACGCGAAGGTCCGCGAGGCCTCCGCGGGCGCCGCCTATGCCGGTGAGGCCGATCCGTACCGCAAGCCGGGTGCGGAAGACGAGGCCGACGAGACGGACGACGCCACCGAATGACCAGCAAGCCCACCCCGCCCGACGGCCTTGTCATCGTCGACAAGCCGTCGGGCTTCACCTCCCACGACGTCGTCGCCAAGATGCGGGGCATCGCCCGCACCCGGCGCGTCGGGCACGCCGGCACCCTCGACCCGATGGCCACGGGTGTCCTCGTCCTCGGTATCGAGCGGGCCACCAAGCTCCTCGGGCACCTCGCCCTGACCGAGAAGGAGTACCTCGGGACGATCCGCCTCGGGCAGAACACGGTCACGGACGACGCCGAGGGCGAGATCACCTCGTCCACCGACGCCTCCAAGGTCACCCGGGAGGCCGTCGACGCCGGTATCGCCAAGCTGACCGGCGCCATCATGCAGGTGCCGTCCAAGGTCAGCGCCATCAAGATCGACGGCGTACGGTCGTACAAGCGCGCCCGGGACGGCGAGGACTTCGACATCCCGGCCCGCCCGGTGACCGTCTCCTCCTTCGCCGTGTACGACGTCCGGGACGCCGTCGCCGAGGACGGCACCCCCGTCCTCGACCTGGTCGTCTCCGTCGTCTGCTCCTCCGGCACCTACATCCGCGCCCTCGCCCGTGACCTGGGCGCCGACCTGGGCGTCGGCGGCCATCTCACGGCGCTGCGCCGGACCCGTGTCGGGCCGTACAAGCTGGACTCCGCGCGCACCCTCGACCAGCTCCAGCAGGAGCTGACCGTGATGCCGGTCGCGGAGGCGGCCGGGGCCGCGTTCCGCCGCTGGGACGTCGACGCAAGGCGGGCCCGGCTGCTCACCAACGGCGTGCGCCTGGAGATGCCCGACGAGTACGCGGGCACCGGACCCGTCGCCGTGTTCGACCCCGAGGGCCGCTTCCTGGCGCTCGTCGAGGAGCAGAAGGGCAAGGCGAAGAGCCTCGCCGTCTTCACCTGAGCCCGCGGAACCCGTTGGGCTCTGCCCGTGGAGCGGCGACCACGGGGTCTGGCGCCGCCGCCGCTCCACGGTCCCCCCTCGGTTCCCCCACCCCTAGGGTGTATCCACCCGCCCCCGGCTATTCACCCGACCGAGCAGGCGCTCGGAGTGAACCGGGGGAGCAGAGGGGGGCGCGTTCACCGCCCGCTCTGTCCCGCTGATCATTTCGCCCCTACGGTCGAAGACAGTGCTGGACAAGGGCACGGGTGTACGGGCGGGGAGGTTCGATCATGGCGGGACGCGGTCCGCGAACCGGGAGCGGTCGCCGGACGGCGGACGGTACACGGGAGGCGGAGCAGGAAACGGCGCCGGGGCTCGACGAGCGGCTGGTCCGGGTCCGCGACCTCGCCGGGCGTCCGCGTGGCACCGGCTTCCTGGCAGACCATCACGGGACGCTCATCACCAGCCACGAGGCCGTCGACGGCCTCGCCCGGATCGTGCTGCACGCGGCCGGGGACCGTACCTGTGTGGTCGGCTCGGACGCCGTCGTCCCGCTGCCCGCCTACGACCTGGCCCTGGTGCGCACCGAGGGCCTCGCCGTGGACCCGCTCCCGATCACCGTACGGGAACGCATCCCGGCCGGCGCCTACGTGCGCATCGCCGCCGACCGCTGGCGCGAGGCCCGGGTGCTGGCCGCGACACAGGTGACGTACACCGCCACCGACCGCTTCCATCTCCTCGAAGACGCCCTGGAGCTGGCGATCGGCACGGCAGGCCGGGACGCGCTGCGACTGGGCGGCGGCGCGGCCGGCGGCCCGGTCCTCGACGCGGAGACCGGCGCGGTCCTGGCGGTCCTCGGCACCGCCCTCCAGTCCGGCCAACGCGACGTGGGCTTCGCCGTCCCCCTCCACCACCCCGACAGCGGCCCCCTGGCCGACCTCCTGGCCACCAACGCGGCCACGGTCCCGGCCTACGGCATCGACCTGAATCTGGCAGGCGTCCTGGAACTGACGGCCACGTCCGTGGGCCAGGACGGCCCCCCAGGAGCCCTGACCGGCTACGTAGGCCGCACGTCCCCCCACATGACACCCCCTCACATGTCAGCGCCCCGCACCGGAGCGCCCCAAAGGGGCGCGGGGAACTGCGCGACCAGCCCCCACGCACCCGCAGCCGCCCCACCACCTCTCACGGCACTCACCGGCGCATACACCGACCCCGTGCAACCCATCGAACGATCGTCCATCTCAAAGGAGTTGTCGGCCTTCGCCGAAGGCACCGGCACCAAAACCGGCACCGGCACCAAAACCGGCACCGGCACCAAAACCGGCACCGGCACCAAAACCGGCACCGACACCAAAACCGGCACCGGAAACACAACCGGCACCGGAAACACAACCGGCACGGTCCTGGCCCTCGTAGGCGCCCCCGGAACGGGCCGCACCACAGAACTCGCCGCCCTCGCCGCCCGCCGCACTCGCGAAGCGACCCCCGCCCCCACCCTCTGGCTCCGCGGCGCCGACCTCAAGGACGCCGACACCTCCGTCGCCGACGCGGCCCGCCGCTCCCTGGAACGCGCGGTGCGGATCGTCGCCGCCTCCCGCTCCCAGCTCCCCGGCGACCTGGGCGAGCTGACCGTGGAGCGGCTGGCCCGCCTCGCCGCCCGCGCCGGCCGCCCCCTCCTCCTCCTGCTGGACGGCCCCGAGGAGATGCCCCCGGTCCTCACCCACCGGCTCCCCGCCTGGACCGAGGGCACCGCGGACTGGCTGCGCGACACCGGCGCCCGTCTGCTCGTGGCCTGCCGCGAGGAGTACTGGGAGCGCGCCGGCGCCGAATTCCCCCCCGACCTCCTGCACGGGCACGGGCACGAGCACCGAAACGGCCACGGCGCCGATGGCGACCCCCCGTGCATCCGGCTGACCGACCTCACCCCCGACGAGGCCCGCCGCGCCCGCTCCCGCTACGGCATCCCCGACGACGCCCTCATCGACCGCGACGCCCGCCACCCCCTCGCCCTGCGCCTGCTCTCCGAGGTCCGCGCCGCCCTCCCGGACGCCCCGGCCGACGACGACCCGATCGACCGGCACGATGTCTTCGCCGCCTACCTCGACCTGATGTGCCTGCGTATCGCGGTCCGGCTGGCCGCCGAGAACGGCCTGCGCGGTACGGCCGTACGGCGTCTCGCCGCCCGGGTCTCCGGGCAGGTGCACGAGGCCGCCCGGCGCAGCCTCGGCCCCGGGCAGGGCGAGCTGGACCGGGAGTCGTTCGAAGCGGTGTTCCCCTGGGGGCCCGTCCCCGCCCACCTCGGGGGCGGTTCCGGCTGGGCCTCCGCCGTGCTCACCGAGGGCCTGCTGGTGCCCGCCGGCGGCGGCTACCGCTTCGCCCACGAGGAACTCGCCGACTGGATCCAGGGCATGCACCTCGACCTGGACGAGGCCCTGCACGCCCTCGTCCACCGCCCCCGAAGCCCCCTGGGCGCCCACCCCCTCCCCGTCCCGCACCACCGGGTCGGCCCGGTCGTCCAGGCCCTGCTGCTGCTCGACCGTGACTACGGCCCCAGCCAACTCGCCCCACGGCTGGATGAGTTGGTGCACGCCCTCGACCTGGACCCCGGCTCCTGGTGGGCCGCGCGCCTGCTCGCCCAGACCCTGCTGCGGCTGCCCGACGCGACCCCGTACATCGGCGTGCTGCGGCTGCTCGCCGACCGCGTGGTGGGCCAACAGCACACCGCACCACCCGACTTCGGGCCGGACTTCTGGACCGCGCTCGCCCTCCCGGCCGCCGCCGACCGCTTCGACCTGCTGCGCAGGCTGGTGCTCGCCGACGAGCCGCTGCCGGAGACGGCGGGCATCGGCCGCTTCGGAGCCCGGCCGACGCGGTCGCCCGTGCAGCCGCCCACCTGGCCGCCGACGGAGCAGCCCGAGGGCACGGCCCCGCGCTACCTGGACGCCGTGGCCCGGCTGCTGGCCGCCGACCCCACCGCCGTACAGCCGTATCTCACCCGGTGGTTCGACGACGAGCGGCCGTTGCCCGCGATGCCGCACGCCACCGTGGCGACGGCGGCCCAGGCGCTGCTGCACACCCATCGGCACCGTGCCCTGGACGACCTGACCGAGGTGCTGGTGGACGCGGCGCACCGGCGCGGCGACGAGCTGCTCGCCGTACTCGCCGAGGACGAGCCGTCGGCGGTGTGCCGGGCCGTGGACCGCTGGGCGCACGACGAGCGGCCGGCCCGCCGGGTGGCCGCCGTGGCCCACGGGCTGCGCACCGCCCCGCACGTGCACAGCGAACCCGACCGCGAACTGCTCCGCTACGCCGCGCTCGCCCTGCTCGCCCGCCCCGCCGACTGCACCCTGCACGGCGGCGCCCTCGCCCTGCTGGTCCGCGACCCGGTGACCCGGGCCCGTCATCTCCCGCAGGCGCTACGGCACTTCGCCACCGGAGACCACCAGCTGTCGCCCGCCGCCCTGGTCCCGGCCCTGGCCACCCACTCAGCCGAGGTACTGGAGGCCTTCCGCGCCCGGCTGCGCGGACCGGACGCACCACAGGTGCTGCGCACTCTCGCCCACCTCACCGCACCCGCGCTCGCCCGGCGGGTCACCGAGCTGGTCCTGGAGGTCGCCGAGCTGCGGCCGGAGCTCGCCGGGCAGGTGGCCGGATTCGTCGAGCGCCGCCTCGACCAGGGCGCCGAGGCCCGTACCGTCCTCCTGCCACTGGTCACCGAGCTGCTCGACGACGGCCCGGAGCCGGTCCGGGCGGCCCTCGCGACCGTGCTCGGCGCGGCCGGCACCCCCGCCTCGCGGCCGCTGCGCCAGGAGCTCCTGGAGTTCCTGCTGGACCGTGAACGCGACCCGGGCGTCCTCGACGCGCTGCTGCACGCGGCCGCCGCACAGCGCGAGGACGACGGTGACGGCATGCGCGAGCTGGTCAGGCGCACCGGGCTGCTGCTCGTCCGCACCCCGGACGGGGCGACCCTGTTCGACCGCGGACTGGTCGACCTCGGCCGGCACGTGCCCGGATTCGCCGCCCTGATGGCCCGCTGGCTCACCGACACCCCGCAGGAATGGGCCGCCGTGGTCGGTCCGAGCACCCGGCGGATGCTCGGGAACCTGGCGGGCGTGCGGGTCCCCGCGTGACCGCGGACACGTGCGCCCGGTCACAGCGACCGTGCCGGTGTGAGCCGGGTCCGGCAAACATGGCACCCTTAGACCTGCGTATCAGGGACAACGGACACAGGTTCGAGGAGCGGACACAGTGCAGCGCTGGCGTGGCTTGGAGGACATCCCCGAGGACTGGGGGCGCAGCGTCGTCACCATCGGTTCCTACGACGGGGTGCACCGCGGTCACCAGCTGATCATCCGGCATGCCGTGGACCGCGCCCGTGAGCTGGGCATTCCGGCGGTCGTCGTCACCTTCGACCCGCACCCCAGCGAGGTCGTCCGCCCCGGCAGCCACCCGCCGCTGCTCGCCCCGCACCACACCCGCGCCGAGCTGATGGCGGAGCTGGGCGTGGACGCGGTGCTGATCCTCCCCTTCACCACCGAGTTCTCGAAGCTGTCGGCCGCCGACTTCGTGGTGAAGGTCCTGGTGGACAAGTTGCATGCCAAGGCCGTCGTCGAGGGCCCCAACTTCCGCTTCGGCCACAAGGCCGCGGGCAACGTCGAGTTCCTCATCGAGCAGGGCAAGGTGTACGACTTCGAGGTGGAGGTCGTCGACCTGTTCGTGCGCGGGGAGGCGGGCGGCGGCGAGCCGTTCTCCTCGACCCTGACCCGGCGCCTGGTCGCCGAGGGCGACATGGCGGGCGCCCGCGAGATCCTGGGCCGCCCGCACCGGGTGGAGGGCGTGGTCGTGCGCGGCGCCCAGCGCGGCCGCGAGCTGGGCTTCCCCACCGCCAACGTGGAGACGCTCCCGCACACCGCCATCCCCGCCGACGGCGTCTACGCCGGCTACCTGCACGTCCAGGGCGAGGTGATGCCGGCCGCGATCTCGGTCGGCACCAACCCGCAGTTCGACGGCACCGAGCGCACGGTGGAGGCGTACGCCATCGACCGCGTGGGCCTCGACCTGTACGGCCTGCATGTCGCCGTCGACTTCCTGGCCTTCGTCCGCGGCCAGGCCAAGTTCGACTCGCTAGACGCGCTCCTCGAGCAGATGGCCGAGGACGTCAAGCGCTGCCGGGAGCTGGTGGCGGCCGACAACACCTGATCCCCCGCAGGGCTCAGCAGAAGCAGTACGCCGAAGGGCGGCCGGTGCCTCGCGC
>NZ_JBSHBL010000159.1:0-7241 GCF_053611985.1 Streptomyces sp. NPDC054770 | reverse complement strand
CCCACCCCCCGGCTTACGCGCGACGCTGCGGCGCGCGGGGGGGCTTCGCCCCGCCGCGGCCGCCGTCGTCGTGCTCGTCGGTGCCGGTACGTGGACGGCCGTCGCCTCCGACGGCCCGCCTCCGGTGCAGCGGACCGACAAGGTCATGGCCGTGGACGGGGTGCGTCTGGACACCTCGTTCTTCACCGCCGCCGGCACCGGCCGACGCCCCGCGGTCCTCCTCGCCCACGGCTTCGGCGGCAGCAAGGACGACATGCGCGCCGAGGCCGAGGACCTCGCCCGCGACGGCTACGCGGTCCTCACCTGGTCCGCCCGCGGCTTCGGCAAGTCCACCGGGAAGATCGGCCTCAACGACCCGAAGGGCGAGGTCGCCGACGTCTCCAAGCTCATCGACTGGCTGGCGAAACAGCCCCAGGTGCAGCTCGACAAGCCCGGTGATCCGCGCGTCGGGGTGGCGGGTGGCTCGTACGGCGGGGCGATCTCCCTCCTCGCCGCCGGTTACGACGACCGCGTCGACGCCATCGCCCCGTCCATCACGTACTGGAACCTCGCCGACGCCCTGTTCCCGGACGGCGTCTTCAAGAAGCTCTGGGCCGGGATCTTCTTCAACGACGGCGGCGGCTGCACCGACTTCCAGCCCGAGCTGTGCGCGATGTACAACCGGGTCGCCGAGGCGGGCAAGCCGGACGCGGCCGCGGTCAAGCTCCTCGAGGAACGCTCGCCGTCGGCGGTCGGCAGCCGCATCAAGGTGCCCACCCTGCTGTTCCAGGGGCAGACCGACTCCCTCTTCACGCTCTCCCAGTCCGACGCGGCGGCGAAGGCCATCAAGGCCAACGGCGCCCCCGTCGACGTCGACTGGATCGCCGGCGGCCACGACGGCGGCGACCTGGAGACCAGCCGGGTCGAGGGCCGGATGACGGCGTGGTTCGACCGGTATCTGAAGGGCGACAAGGCAGCCGATACGGGGCCCGCCTTCCGCATCACCCGCACCGGAGGCGTCGACTCCACCGACGGCGCCGCCCAGCTGCGCGGCGCGACCGCCGACAGCTACCCCGGCCTGGAGAGCGACCGGAAGAACATCGCCCTGAAGGGCGGCACCCAGCACGTCACCAACCCGGCCGGCGCCAGCCCGCCCGGCGTCTCCGCGCTGCCCGGCCTCGGCGGCTCCGGCGGCCTCGCCCAGCTCTCCTCCCTCGGCGTCGGCATCTCCCTCGACTTCCCCGGCCAGTACGCCCGCTTCGACTCGGCGCCCGTCACCGACACCCTGCAGATCACCGGCACCCCCACGGCCACCGTCCACATCACCTCCACCAGCGACGACGCCGTGCTCTTCGGAAAGGTGTACGACGTCGGCCCGGGCGGCACCCAGCAGGTGCTGCCCTCCCAGCTGGTCGCCCCGATCCGCGTCGAGGGCGCCAAGGCAGGCAAGGACGTCACCCTCACCCTCCCGGCCGTCGACCACGAGGTGCAGAAGGGCCACCGGCTGCGCCTGGTCCTCGCCTCCACCGACCTCGGCTACGCCTCCCCGACCGCCCCGGCCACCTACACCGTCTCCCTCAAGAGCCCCCTCAGCGTGCCGACGGCACCCCAGGTGGACACGGCCGCCGCGCCGCTGCCCGCCTGGGTGTGGTGGCTGCCGCTGGCCGGCGCGGTCGCCGCCCTGGCCCTGCTGCTCACCGGCCGCCGCCGCACCGCCGCGCCGGCCCCGGCCCCGGCGCTCGCCGAAGTCCCGCTCCAGATAACGGACCTGAGCAAGCGCTACGCGGGTTCGGCCGACCGGTACGCCGTCCGTGAGCTGTCCTTCCGCGTCGAGAACGGCCAGGTCCTCGGCCTCCTCGGTCCGAACGGCGCGGGCAAGACCACCACCCTGCGCATGCTGATGGGGCTGATCAAACCCGACGGCGGCGAGGTCAGGGTCTTCGGCCACGCCATCCGCCCGGGCGCACCCGTCCTCTCCCGGGTCGGCGCCTTCGTGGAGGGCGCCGGCTTCCTGCCGCACCTGTCCGGCCGGGAGAACCTGGAGCTGTACTGGCAGGCCACCGGCCGCCCGGCCGAGGACGCCCACCTCGACGAGGCCCTGGAGATCGCCGGCCTCGGCGACGCACTGGCCCGCGCGGTCCGCACCTACTCGCAGGGCATGCGGCAGCGCCTCGCCATCGCCCAGGCCATGCTCGGCCTGCCGGACCTGCTCATCCTCGACGAACCCACCAACGGCCTCGACCCGCCGCAGATCCGCGAGATGCGCGAGGTGATGATCCGCTACGCGGCCGCCGGCCGCACGGTGATCGTCTCCAGCCATCTCCTCGCCGAGGTCGAGCAGACCTGCACCCACCTCGTGGTGATGGACCACGGCCGGCTCGTCCAGGCCGGCCCGGTCGCCGAGATCATCGGCTCCGGCGACACCCTCCTCGTCGGCACGGACGTGCCCGTGGCGGAGCCGGTCGTGGAGAAGGTGGCCGCGCTGCCCGGCGTGGCCTCCGTGACCGGCACGGACGACGGCCTGCTCGTCCGCCTGGAGCCCGGCGCCGGCGCCCCGGCCCTGGTCGCCGAACTCGTCCGGCTCAACGTGCCGGTGGCGTCGGTCGGCCCGCACCGCCGTCTGGAAGACGCCTTCCTGACCCTGATCGGAGGATCCGCATGAGCACGCTCACCGAGAAGTCCGCGGTCGCCTCCGGCTACCGGGCGGGCCGCACCCTGCCGCTCCGCGTCGAACTGGTCCGCCAGCTCAAGCGCCGCCGCACGCTGGTGATGGGCGGCATCCTGGCCGTACTGCCGTTCGTGCTGCTGATCGCGTTCGCGATCGGCGGCCAGCCCGGCCGGCAGAACGGCCAGGTCACCCTGCTGGACACGGCCACCTCCTCCGGCGCCAACTTCGCCGCGGTCAACCTGTTCGTGTCGGCGGGCTTCCTGCTGGTCATCCCGGTCGCCCTGTTCTGCGGGGACACGGTCGCCTCGGAGGCCAGCTGGTCCTCCCTGCGCTACCTGCTCGCCGCACCCGTGCCCAGGGCCCGCCTGCTGTGGTCCAAGCTGGTCGTCGCGCTCGGCCTCAGCCTGGCCGCGATGATCCTGCTGCCGCTGGTCGCCCTGGCCGTCGGCTCGGCCGCCTACGGCTGGGGTCCGCTCCAGATCCCCACCGGCGGCGCACTCGACACGGGCACCGCCGCGCAGCGCCTCGCGATCGTCGTCGCGTACATCTTCCTGTCCCAACTGGTCACCGCGGGCCTCGCGTTCTGGCTGTCCACGAAGACCGACGCGCCGCTCGGCGCGGTCGGCGGCGCGGTCGGCCTGACCATCGTCGGCAACGTCCTGGACGCGGTCACCGCCCTCGGCCACTGGCGCGACTTCCTGCCCGCGCACTGGCAGTTCGCCTGGGCGGACGCCGTACAGCCGCACCTGGAGTGGTCCGGCATGATCCAGGGCACCGCGGTCTCGATAACGTACGCCCTGGTGCTGTTCGCCCTGGCCTTCCGAGGTTTCGCCCGCAAGGACGTGGTCTCCTAGGTCACCGGACGATCTCCCTCCGGCCTCGAACCCCCTGGTCCGTGGCCGCTTCGAGATCCATCCGCAACGCATCGGGGCGCACGTTCCGGCCCCCTGCGCCGTCAGAGTCGACGACAAGTCAGGAAGTCGACTCCGACCGGCACAGGGGGCACACACGATGGACCGACACCCGACCCGACGGCAGGCGCGCGGGGCGCTGCTCGCCCTCACCACCGCGGCCGCCCTGCTCCTGGCGGGCTGCAGCGCCGACGAGAACCACGCGAACGGCCCGAACTACACGTCCGACACCAGGGCCCCCGCCCCCTCCCAGACCCGGGGCGACGAGACCGCCCCGCCCTCCGACCACCTCTCCACCTTCGCCCTCGACGTCGACACCGCCTCCTACGGCTACGCCCGCCGCACCCTCGCCGACGGCGACCGCCCCGACCCCTCGACCATCCGGCCCGAGGAATTCGTCAACAGCTTCCGCCAGGACTACCGCACCCCCGAGCACAACGGCTTCACGGTCACCGTCGACGGCGCACGCACCAGCAGGCCGAACTGGTCCCTGGTCCGCGTCGGCCTCGCCACCCGCCCCGCCGACGACACCGACGAACGTCCCCCGGCCGCCCTCACCTTCGTCATCGACGTCTCCGGCTCCATGGGCGAGCCGGGCCGCCTCGACCTCGCCAAGAAGTCCCTGGACACGATGACCGACCGGCTGCGCGACGACGACTCGGTCGCCCTCGTCACCTTCAGCGAACACGCCGAGACCGTCCTGCCGATGACCCGCCTGGGCGGCCACCGCGCCGAGATCCACGACGCGGTCGACGGCCTCGCCGCCCTCTCCTCCACCAACCTCGGCGAAGGCGTCGAGACCGGCTACGCCACCGCCGTAAAGGGCCTGCGCAAGAACGCCACCAACCGCGTCGTCCTCATCTCCGACGCCCTCGCCAACGACGGCGAGACCGACCCGAACGCCATCCTCAAGCGCATCGACGGCGACCGCCGCGAGTACGGCATCACCCTGTTCGGCGTGGGCGTGGGCAGCGACTACGGCGACGCCCTCATGGAACGCCTCGCCGACAAGGGCGACGGCCACACCGTGTACGTCGCCGACACCGCGACCGCCACCGACGTCTTCTGCCGCCAACTCCCGCAGAACATCGACCTGGTGGCCCGCGACGCCAAGGCCCAGGTGGCCTTCGACCCGCACACGGTCGCCGAGTTCCACCTGATCGGCTACCAGGACCGCAAGGTAGCCGACCAGGACTTCCGCAACGACCACGTGGACGGCGGCGAGATCGGCCCCGGCCACACGGTCACCGCCCTCTACGCTGTCCGCACCAACCCCGGCACGGACGGCCACCTCGCCACCGCCACGGTCCGCTGGCTGGACCCCAACACCCGCTCCCCGCACGAGAACACGGGCTCGATGGAGACCAGCGCCCTGCACGACGACGTCTGGTCAGCCTCCCCCCGCTTCCAGGTAACCGCGGTGGCCGCGTACTTCGCGGACGCGCTGGCCGGGGGCGACTACAACATCCCCGGCGCACCGAGCCTGACGAAACTCCAGTCCCGGGCCCAGACGTTGGCAAGGGCGACTGAGGACAAGGACGTATCCGACCTCGCGACAGCCATTCGAGAGGCGGTCCATTCCAACACCGAGGGCTGACGCGCCCCTTCAGGGGCGCGGGGAACTGCGCGACCAGCCACGACGCACCCGCACCCGGCGCACCACCGCACCCCCTACGGCGAAACCCATTGACCTCCCCTTACTTCCGAGTAAGTTGACGCCCCATGAGCGTACGCAGCGACCTCAAACGAGCACGTCAACGCACCGACCTGGCCGACCGCGGCAAGGTCGAGGTCATCAAGGACGAGGCCGGGGTCGTGCGGGAGGCGCGCCGCCCGCCCCTCGCCGCCCCGCTCACCACCGGCTCCCTCGCCGACCTCCCCTACACCAACGCCGCCGAGGCACCCCACACCACGGCGATCCGCCGCAGCGAGGGCACCGTCACGGCAGCCGAGTTCGCCACCCAAGTGGCCTCCGTGGCAAAGGGGTTGATCGGCGCCGGCGTCGCCGCAGGCGACCGCGTCGCGGTGATGTCCCGTACCCGCTACGAGTGGACGGTCCTCGACTTCGCCGTCTGGGCGGCCGGCGGTGTGACCGTCCCGGTCTACCCCACCTCCTCCGCGGACCAGGTGGAGTGGATCGTCAGGGACTCCGGCGCCCGGCACGTCGTCACCGAGACCCCGCAGAACACGGCGACCGTCACCACCGGCACCGCCGGCCACCCCGAACCCCCACGCGTCTGGGAGCTGGACGCAGGCGCACTCACCGACCTCACCACCCTCGGCCGGGACGTCCCGGACGAGGAGGTCACCAAGCGCCGTGGCACCCTCACCCCCGGCACCACCGCCACCATCTGCTACACCTCCGGCACCACCGGCCGCCCCAAGGGCTGCGTCCTCACCCACGCCAACCTGCACGCCGAGGCCGCCAACACGGTCGAGCTGCTGCACCCCGTCTTCCAGGCGGTCACCGGCCGGGCCGCCTCGACCCTGCTGTTCCTGCCGCTCGCCCACATCCTGGGCCGTTCGCTCCAGATCGCCTGTCTGCTGGGCCGTATCGAGATGGGCCACTTCCCGAGCGTGAAGCCCGACGAACTCCGGCCCGCGCTCCGGGAGTTCCGGCCGACCTTCCTGGTCGGGGTGCCGTACCTCTTCGAGAAGATCCACGACACCGGGCGGGCGACGGCCGAGAAGATCGGCAGGGCCGCCTCCTTCGACCGGGCGGAACGGATCGGGGTGCGCTTCGCCACGGCCCATCTGGACCGGTTCCTCGGCACGGGGAAGGGCCCCGGGCCCGGCCTGTACGCCGCCTGGGCGCTGTACGACCTGCTGGTCTACCGCCGTATCCGCAAGGAACTCGGCGGCCGGATGCGGTACGCCGTCAGCGGCGGCTCACCGCTCGACCGCGACCTCAACCTGTTCTTCCACGCGGCCGGGATCGTCGTCTACGAGGGCTACGGCCTGACCGAGACCAGCGCGGCCGCCACCATCGTGCCGCCGCTGGCGCCCCGCCCCGGCACGGTCGGGCAGCCCGTCCCGGGGACGGCCGTCCGGATCGCCGACGACGGAGAAGTACTGATCAAGGGGCCGGTGGTGTTCGGGTCGTACTGGAACAACCCGGCCGCGACCGCCGAAGTGCTGCCCGCCGACGGCTGGTTCGAGACCGGCGACCTCGGTGCGCTCGACGCGGACGGCTATCTCACCATCACCGGCCGCAAGAAGGACATCCTGGTCACCTCCGGCGGCAAGAACGTCTCCCCGGCCGTCCTGGAGGACCGGCTGCGCGGCCGGTCGCCCGTCGGTCAGTGCCTGGTCGTCGGCGACAACCGGCCGTTCGTCGCCGCCCTGATCACCCTGGACCCCGAGGCGGTCGCGCACTGGCTGTCCGTACGGAGGCTGCCGCCGGACACCCCGCTCGCCGAGCTGGTGCGCGACGACCGGCTGCGGGCCGAGGTGCAGAAGGCGGTCGACCACGCCAACCAGGCCGTCTCCCGCGCCGAGTCGATCCGCGCCTTCGCCCTGGTGGAGGGCGAGTTCAGCGAGGACAACGGACTGCTCACGCCGTCCCTGAAGGTCAAGCGGCACGCGGTGACCGCCCGCTTCGCCGAGGAGATCGAGGCGCTCTACCGGAAGTGAGCCGCAGCCGGGCGGCACGGCGAAAAGCGGCGGGCCACCGGAGGAACCGG
>NZ_JBSHBL010000158.1:0-7584 GCF_053611985.1 Streptomyces sp. NPDC054770 | reverse complement strand
CCCTACAACAGAGCCCAGAAAACCTTTTCCAAAAACTCACCAATTGGACAGATCGGGAAAATCGAGACCATTAATTCTGTTGACTCGAACATCAGCCGCTACATAAGATCCACTTCGACCCGGAAGCGGAAGAAATTGACCTATTCCGCTTTCAAAGAAAAAGAAACGGGATGAGCATGAGAATGTTCGGAAAGACAATGGCGGCTGCGGCTCTGGCCGTGGGTCTGAGCGCGGCTTTCGCGCTTCCCGCGCACGCTGCGACCGCGGCCCCCATGTCGACGCTTCGAGGTAGCTCGGGGTGCTTCAACTGGTCTTGGGCGGATGGCACCACCACGACCACCATCTACTACCACAACACGTGCAGCACGACGGAGCACCTGTGCGTGTGGTGGAAGGACGGTGCGGAGAACAACCTGCACCGCATCACCGCTGCGGGCGACGAGAAGGGACACCTCAAGGAGCCCGGCACCATCATAACCAACGACATCGAGGACTGCTGATTTCTAAATCAGCCGGATTCCATGAGTAGCACGGAAAAATGAAGCAGCCCCGAGTGCGCATTGAAGTCGCACCCGGGGCTGCGTCGTCCCCATCTCCGCTCAGATGGTGAGCACGGCCTCCAAAGGGGCGCCTTTGAGGGCGGATTCCAGACGGGCCCGTCCGCCCAGGAAGCCCAGCTCCATCAGGACCGCGACGCCCGCGACCTCGGCGCCGGCGCGGTGGATCAGCCGGATCGAGGCCTCGGCGGTGCCGCCGGTGGCGAGCACGTCGTCGACGACCATGACGCGGTCGCCCGCGGACAGGTCCTCGGCGTGCACCTCGATCTCGGCGGAGCCGTACTCCAGCTCGTAGGCCTGCCGGAGGGTGGCTCCGGGGAGCTTGCCCGCCTTGCGCACGGGGATGAAGCCGAGCCCGGCCCGCACGGCGACCGGGGCGCCCAGGATGAAGCCACGCGCCTCCAGGCCGACGACCTTGGTGGCGCCGGTCTCGGCGGCGATCCCGGCGAGCGCGTCGGTGAGCGCGGTGAACGCGGCAGGGTCCGCGAGCAGCGGCGTGATGTCCTTGAACATCACGCCCTGCTCCGGGTAGTCCTCGACGTCCCGGATACGGCTGAGCAGCAGTTCCCTGATGTCGGTCACCGGCGCTTCCCGGAGGGTCGGCCACGGCCCCGGTTGTTGCGGGACGCGGGCTGGTTGCGCGGGCCGACGACGGCCGGGGCGGCGTCGTCGTGCTCGTCGGCGTCGGTGCCCCGGGCCTCGGCCAGCTCCTCCTCGGCGGTGGCCTGTGCGCGCTTGGCGAGGACGCGCTTCTTCAGGGCCTTCATCTGCGGCTCGGCCTCCTTGAGGTCGGCGACGAGCGGCGTGGCGATGAAGATCGAGGAGTAGGCACCGGCGGCGAGGCCGACGAACAGCGACAGCGAGATGTCGTTGAGCGTACCCGCGCCGAGGAAACCGCCACCGATGAACAGCAGGCCGGCGACCGGCAGCAGTGCGACGACCGTGGTGTTGATCGAACGGACCAGGGTGCCGTTGATCGAGTGGTTGGCGATGTCGCTGTAGGTGAAGCGGGTCTGCCGGGTGATGTCCTTCGTCTGCTCCTTGAGGCTGTCGAAGACGACGACCGTGTCGTAGAGCGAGTAACCGAGGATCGTCAGCAGACCGATGACCGTGCCGGGCGTGACCTCGAAGCCGACCAGGGCGTAGATACCGGTCGTGATGGTGATGTCGTGGATCAGCGCGACCAGGGCCGCGAGCGCCATCCGCCACTCGAAGGCGATCGCCAGGTAGACCACCACGAGGACCATGAAGATGCCGAGGCCCTCCCAGGCCTTGTTGGCGATCTCGTCACCCCAGCTCGGGCCGACGAGGTCGGCGGCGATGGACTCGGGGTCCACCTTCATGTCCTTGGCCAGCTTGACCTTGGTCGCGTCCGACTTCTCGGTGTCCATGCCGGCGATCTGGATGCGCAGGCCGCCCGTGCCGAGCTTCTGCACGGTCGCGTCGTGGCCGGAGGCCTCCTTCGCGTAGGTCTCCGCCTGGGCCACCGAGATGCTGGTCTTCGAGGTGGTGAAGACGGCGCCGCCCTGGAAGTCGATGCCCATGTTCAGGCCGCGCACCGCCAGGCCGACGATGGCCGTGATGGTGATCAGGATGGAGACGCCGTACCAGATCTTGCGCTTGCCGACGAAGTCGTAGCTGATCTCGCCGCGGTGGAGTCGGGCGCCGAGGTTGCCGAGTTTCGACATCGCTCACGCTTCCTTCGGGTCGACAGGGCCGGAGACGGGACCGGCGGGACGGCGGGTGCGGCGCAGCGGGGCCTTGGCGCCCAGGCCCTTCGGGTCGAGGCCGGACCACTTGTGGCCGCTCGCGAAGAACTTACGCCGGGCGAAGAGCGTCATCAGCGGCTTGGTGAAGAAGAAGACGACGACCACGTCGAGCACGGTGGTCAGACCGAGGGTGAACGCGAAGCCCTGGACCTTGCCGACGGTCACGATGAACAGCACGGCGGCGGCCAGGAACGACACGAAGTCGGAGACCAGGATGGTGCGCCGGGCACGCGGCCAGGCCCGCTCGACGGCGGGACGCAGCGTGCGGCCCTCGCGGATCTCGTCCCGGATGCGTTCGAAGAACACGATGAACGAGTCCGCCGTGATGCCGATCGCGACGATCGCACCGCAGACGGCCGGCAGGTTCAGCGCGAAGTGGATCGCGGGGCCGAGCAGCGACATGATCGTGTAGGTGAGGATCGCGGACACCAGCAGCGAGGGGATCGCGATCAGCGACAGGCCGCGGTAGAAGGCCACCAGGTAGACGATGACCAGCGCGAGACCGATGGCACCGGCCAGCAGACCGGCGTGCAGCTGCTGGCCGCCCAGGGCGGCGGTGACGGTGGTGACGCTCTGCGTCTTGAAGGACAACGGGAGCGCGCCGTACGACAGCACGTTGGCGAGGCTCTGGGCCTCTGTCTGCGTGAAGCTGCCGGAGATCTCCGCCGAGCCGCCGGTGATGGACTGGCTCACGGTCGGGCTGGAGACGACCTCACCGTCGAGGACGATGCCGAACTCGTTCAGCGGCGGCTGGGAGGCGTTCTTGGCGAGCTCGCCGGTGACGTCCGCGAACTTCTTGGCTCCGCCGGAGGTGAAGGTCATCTGGACCTGCCAGCCGGCGGCGCCCTGCGTGTCGAAGACGGCCTGGGCCTTCTTGACGTCGGTGCCGTCGACGCGGGCCGGGCCGAGGACGTACTTGTACCAGGCATCGTCGATCTTGCCGCAGGCCACGGTGGTGTCGGTCGGCTTCGCGGTCTTGCCGGCGGTGGCGCGCTGGGTGGCATTGGAGCAGTCCAGCGCGGTGTACTCGGCCTCCAGCTTCGAGGCCGCGGCGGAGGCGCTCGGGTCGGCCGAGGAGGTGGCGGAGGGGCTCGCCGACGAGGAGGCGGACGCCGAGGACGAAGCCGTGGAGCCCGCCTTCAGGGCGTCGGTGACCGCGCGGCCCTGGGAGGTGGCCGAGGACGACGGCGACGCGGAGGACGACCCGGTCGCCTTCTGGGACGACGACGCGCTGCTCGACGGGGAGGTGCTCGGGGAGGCACTGGAGCTGCCGCTGGCGGACGCGCTCGGGGAGGCGCTGGCCGCGGCGCCGGCGCTCGCTTCCTGGGCCAGGACCGGGCGGAAGTACAGCTTCGCGGTGGTGCCGACCTGCTGGCGGGCCTCTGCGGAGTTGGTGCCCTTGGGGATGTTGACGATGATGTTGCTTGTGCCCTGGGTCTGGACCTCCGTCTCGGATACGCCCAGACCGTTGACACGACGGTTCATGATCGCGACCGCGGTGTTCATGTTGGTCTTGTTGATCGCGTTGGGCTGGCCCGGCTCGTTCTCCGCCTGGAGCGTGATGCTCGTACCACCGGCCAGGTCGATACCGAGACGCGGAGTGGTGTTTCCGGAGGCGAACATTCCTCCGGTGAGCGCCACGATGGCGATCAGGATGAGGGCCAGCGAGCGCCCTGGCTTGCTCTGGGCGCTCGCGCTCCGGCCCCTCTTAGGTGCTGCCACCTTCTCGAACTCCCTCTCGGGCCGCCGCGCGCCTGGTCGGCGCGGTCGGCCATGACATGGTGTCGGGATCCCGTGCGGGAAACAGACGCGCCCGGGACGCGGGGTGCGCATGTGACGCGCGCGCCGCTTCCCGGGTCACGGCTACTTCGCGTCGGAGTCGCCGTCGGTCTTCTTCGGCTCTTCGTCGGCCTTCGCCTCGACGGTCGCAGCCTGCTCGGCCTGCCCGTCGGTCGCGTCCTCCGCCTTGCCCTCGGTCTCGTCCTGGGCGGCGTCCTTCTTCCCGAGGTCGACGGCCTTGTCGTCGGAGGCGGCGGCAGCGTCGGCGGACTCGTCGTCGGTCTCGGTGAGGGAGGAGGCGTCGTCCGGGACGACGTCGGCGTCGGACTTCAGGTCGTGCTCGACGCCGTGCACGATGCGGTTGTACTCGTCGTCCGTGAGGATGGCGCCGATCGCGTTCTTCGCGAAGAGGAGGTCGACGCCCGGGCCGGCGTCGAGGAGGACCGTGTCCTCGTTGACTTCCTTGACCGTCGCGTACATGCCCCCGATGGTGCGGACCCCGTTGCCGGGCTGGATCTCGTTCCGCATCTGGGTGGCCTGCTGCTGGCGCTTCCGGGTGGAACGCGTCATCAGGAACATGGCCGCGATGAGGACGATGAACACGAGAAGAGGCAAGCTATTCACGGGACGGAATTTCCTTCGCGCAGCCGCGGCGGTGTGCGGCCTGGATGATGGGGGTGTGGTCGGCGCCGCCCGCAAAGGCGGCATCGGCGGAGTCTAAGCGAGTCCGCGCGCATGGAACAACGTTCAGCATGGCACCTGGGTTCCTGGGCCCGCCAATGCCCCGCCGTCACGAAGCGATCACGTCTGCGGCCGGGGCCTGGTCGGCGAGCGGCGGGCTGTCCGGGCCGGAGGCGGGGCGAGCAGGGGGCGGGTCCCGGTTGTACGGCGGACACCGCGCGTTCCCGCCGGCAACGGCCCGGGCACCGGGCGCGCGGGACGGGGCGCATCTGCTGGCCGGCCCGGTGGCGTCGGTGTCTGTGCCGCTCAGCGTCAGGTGCTGATCGATCTCAGGTGCAGTTAGTTCTCAGGTGCTGACCTATGTCAGGTGCTGCTTGATCTCAGGTGCCACCCGATGTCAGGTGCCGAACAGGTCCTGCTGGCCGGTTCCGCCCTCCGCGCCGCGCGGGGCGGTCAGGCCCAGGTGGGCCCAGGCGGCGGGGGTGGCGACGCGGCCGCGCGGGGTGCGGGCCAGCAGGCCCTCGCGGACCAGGAAGGGTTCGGCGACCTCCTCGACCGTCTCGCGCTCCTCCCCCACCGCGACGGCGAGGGTGGACAGGCCGACCGGGCCGCCGCCGAACAGCTTGAGCAGGGCCTCCAGGACGGCGCGGTCCAGCCGGTCCAGGCCACGCTCGTCCACCTCGTAGACGGCGAGCGCCGCGTGCGCGATCTCGCGGGTGATCAGCCCGTCGGCCTTGACCTGCGCGTAGTCGCGGACCCGGCGCAGCAGCCGGTTGGCGATGCGGGGCGTGCCGCGTGAGCGGCCGGCGATCTCGGCGGCGCCGGCCGGCTCGATCTCGACGTCCAGCAGGTTCGCCGAGCGGTGCACGACGCGCTCCAGCTCGCGCGGTTCGTAGAACTCCATGTGCGCGGTGAAGCCGAAGCGGTCGCGCAGCGGGGGCGGCAGCAGGCCCGCGCGGGTGGTGGCGCCGACCAGGGTGAACGGCGGCAGTTCGAGGGGGATGGCGGTGGCACCCGGCCCCTTGCCGACGATCACGTCGACCCGGAAGTCCTCCATCGCCATGTACAGCATCTCCTCGGCGGGCCGCGACATCCGGTGGATCTCGTCGAGGAAGAGGACCTCGCCCTCCTGGAGCGAGGAGAGGATCGCGGCCAGGTCACCGGCGTGCTGGATGGCGGGGCCCGAGGTGATCCGGATCGGGGCGCCCATCTCGGCCGCGATGATCATGGAGAGGGTGGTCTTGCCCAGGCCGGGGGCGCCGGAGAGCAGCACGTGGTCGGCGGTGGCGCCACGCACGCGTGCGGCGCGCAGCACCAGGTCGAGCTGCTCGCGGACCCTCTCCTGGCCGATGAACTCGCCCAGGTCCTTGGGGCGCAGCGCGGCCTCGACGGTCTGGTCCTCGCGGTCGGCGACGGCGCCCACCAGCCGCTCCGCGTCGGCGCCGGTGTCGGTCGGGTCGTCCCAGTTCATAAGTGATGTGCCTCAGCGGTGGTGGGGTCAGCGGGCGCGGTTGAGGGTCTGGAGGGCCGCCTTGAGCAGCTGCCCGATCTGGGGCGGGTCACCGGCGGCCTCGGCCTGCGGGGCGACGGCGGTGACGGCCTCGTCCGCCTCCCGGGTCGCGTACCCCAGGCCGAGCAGAGCCGCGTGCAGCTGGTCGCGCCAGCCCTGGGTGACCGGAGCGCCGACCGCGGGGGCGCCGACGGGGGCGCCGAGGCGGTCCTTCAGTTCGATGAGCAGCTTCTGCGCGCCCTTCTTTCCGATGCCGGGGACGGCGATCAGCGCCTTCTCGTCACCCGTGGCGACCGCGCGGCGCAGCGCGTCCGGGCTGTGCACGGCGAGCATCGCCTGGGCGAGCCGCGGGCCGACTCCGCTGGCCGTCTGGAGCAGCTCGAAGACCTGGCGCTCGTCGTCGTCCACGAACCCGTACAGCGTGAGCGAGTCCTCCCGGACGACCAACGAGGTGGCGAGCTTGGTCTGCTGGCCCATGCGCAGCCCGGACAGGGTGTTCGGGCTGCACTGGACGGCGATGCCGATCCCGCCCACCTCGACGACCGCGGAGTCCGGGGCGAGGGCGGCGACCGGGCCGCTGACGAAGGCGATCATGCCGTACGGCCTTTCGTTGCGTTGGCTGCGTGCAGGGCGACGGCCTGCTGGAGTCGGTTCTGCGCGGGGGCGCGCCAGATGTGGCAGATGGCGAGCGCGAGGGCGTCGGCGGCGTCGGCGGGCTTGGGCGGGGCGCTCAGTCTGAGCAGCCTGGTGACCATCGCGCCGACCTGGGCCTTGTCGGCGCGTCCGGAGCCGGTGACGGCGGCCTTGACCTCGCTGGGGGTGTGCAGGGCGACGGGGATGCCCCGGCGGGCGGCGCACAGCATGGCGACGGCACTGGCCTGGGCGGTGCCCATCACGGTCCGTACGTTGTGCTGGCTGAACACCCGCTCCACGGCGACGAATTCGGGCCGGTGCTCGTCCAGCCACTGCTCGATGCCCTGCTCGATGGCGACCAGGCGATGACCCAGCTCGGCGTCCGCCGGCGTCCGTACGACCCCCACGCCGACCATGGTGAGCGGCCGCCCGGCAACGCCCTCGACGACACCGACACCGCACCGGGTCAGCCCGGGATCCACCCCCAGTACGCGCACCGCGCCCCCTCCCCTCTTTGCGGCTAAACCGCCGCCGCTCTCGCGGACCTGGCGGAGCACCGTCGTGGTTCCTCAATCGATGGTTGCGGTCCGTGGACGGTGATCTATGGCTGGCGCCAGGCTAGTCGCTGCCACCGACAACGGCGGCGGGCCGGAGG
>NZ_JBSHBL010000157.1:0-7718 GCF_053611985.1 Streptomyces sp. NPDC054770 | reverse complement strand
CGGCGGAGGTCCCCGACGCCACGGCCGCCCCGATCGCCGTCAACTCCCGCTCCAGTTCGGCCGGTTCCGGGAAGTTCTCGTCCCGCTCCAGCAGCACGCCCGGCGGCGCGACCCGGGACGCGAGGCCGGTCAGGATGTCCAGGACCGCCGGGGGCACCGGGTGGGCGTGGCTGTCGTGCCAGACGCCGTCCCGCTCGAAGCCGCCCGCGACATGGACGTAGGCGATGGCCTCGACGGGAAGGTCGGCGAGCGCCTCGGCCGGGTCCTCACCCCGGTTGACGTGGTTCGTGTGCAGGTTCGCCACGTCGATCAGCAGCCGTACCCCGGTGCGGTCCACGAGGTCGTACAGGAACTGCCCCTCGGTCATCTCCTCGCCCGGCCACGAGATGAGCGCGGCGATGTTCTCGACGGCGAGCGGCACCGGCAGCGCGGCCTGGGCGATGCGGACGTTCTCGCAGAGCACGTCGAGGGCGTCCCGGGTGCGGGGGACCGGGAGCAGATGGCCCGCTTCCAGGACGGGCGACGCCGTGCGCGGGCCGCCCGCCCGGACGAACGCGATGTGCTCGGTGACCAGCGGCGAGCCCAGCGCCGCCACCCGCTCGGCGAGTGCGGCGAGCCGGTCCTCGTCCGGACGGTCCGCGCCGCCGAGGCCCAGCGAGACGCCGTGCGGCACGACCGTCACCCCGCGCTCGCGCAGCCGCCGCAGCGAGTCGGGGAGGTGGCCCGGGCAGGTGTTCTCGGCCACGACCTCGACCCAGTCGATGCCCGGCATGCGCTCCACGGCGTCCGCGATCTCCGGCCGCCAGCCGATCCCCGTCCCCAGCCGCTCCAGGCCCATGGCCGTCCCCCTCCTGCTTCGAATGACGGGGGTATGGCCCCGGAGCGCGCCCGCGAACCGCGTTGCCTGCCGCTTCAGAGCAACATTTGAGGTTCGGGGTCGCGCTCCGGGGAGCTCTTCGGCTACTGCCCGAGGACGCCGAGCGAGTCCGTCGGGTCCGGGCGCCCGGTGTTCACCGTGCCCGGCGCGCCGGGGGAGGGCTTGGACGTGGTGCGCACGTTGCCGCCGGCCTGCGCGGCCGGCGCGGAGGGCACCACCACCCCCGGCGCCGGCACCGCCGGACCGGTCGGGCTGGCCGTGGCCGCGGCCGCCACCTCGTTGGCGATGGCCTCGAAGTCGACCTTGCCGGTCTTCTCCAGGATCGTGATGTGGTCGAGCACGGTCTGGTTGGTGTCGGAGGCGAGCTGCCGCACCAGGCTGTTGCGCGTGGAGTTCCGTACCGCCCCGACCGCCGGGAAGATCTTGCCGTGCGCGGCCCGCAGCAGGTTCACGAACTTGTACTCGTACTCCGCGCCGGTCGCCGCCGACATCTCGTCGAGCCAGCCCTGCTGCTGCTCGTTCGGCACGTTGGGCAGCTCGACGCCGAGCTGCGCCGCGACGATCCGGACCCGTCTGTCGAGGTCCGTGTGGCCGACGATGAGATGGTCGCCGGCCTCCTTGATCGCCGCGCTCGGCGCCCGCTGGACCGCCTGCTGCCCGGCCGGCAGCTCCCAGAGCCCGGCCAGGCGGACCCGCACGATCAGATCACGGTCGGCGGCGGACAGCGGGCCCCACTGGGTGGCCACGGTCCCCGCCGCCAGGTTCGCCTGCCCGGTGCCGGAGCGGTCGGCGTACGACCACACGGGATAGGCGAGCGCGCCGAGCGTGGTGGCCAGGGCCGCCATGATCAGGGCCGTTCCGTTGAAACGCCGCAAGGGATGCCTCCCCGTGTCGCTGGTTCAGTGCCAGGACGTACGGGTGTGACGGCGACGGTGTTCAAACAAACGGCAAAGTTTCCAAGGGGAGGTAAAAAATCCCGGGCCGTGGCGAATGATTTGACAGTCGAGTATCTCTATGTTCAAGCTTTATCTATCTCGAAAATCGAGATACATGAACATCGAGGAAAGTGATCGTCATGCACGTCCTGGTCATAGGCGGCGGCACCGGTGGGATGTGCCTGGCGCACGGCCTGAAGAAGGCCGGCGTCTCCGTCGCGGTGTACGAGCGCTACGGCTCCCGCAGCGACGGCCTGTACGGCTACCGGGTCGGCATCGACCCCACCGGCAGCCGCGCCCTGCACGAGTGCCTGCCGCCCGGGCTCTTCACCACGTTCGTCGACACCTGCGCCCGCGACCCCCGGTACTTCAACGTGCTGACCCAGTCGAAGCGCACCACCGCCAGCATCGAGCTGCCCGAGGCGGCCGACGCGGTGCACAGCGAACGCTCCGTGTCCCGCTCGACCCTGCGCCAGGTGCTGTTCACCGGCATGGATGACGTCGTGCACTACGGCAAGGAGTTCACCCGCTACGAGCGGCACCCGGACGGCAGAATCACCGCCCACTTCGCCGACGGCACCACCGCGACCGGAGACGTCCTGGTCGCCGCCGACGGGACCCGCTCCGCCGTACGCCGGCAGTACCTGCCGCACGCGGAGATCAAGGACACCGGGGTCACGGCCGTCGCCACCAGGACCGCGCTCACGCCCGAGACCCGCGCCCTGCTGTCGGACGAGGTGTTCAACGGACTCTCCCTGATCTTCGGCACCAAGGGCCTGGTCGGCATGCTCCACGTCATGGAGTTCAAGTGGGGCGCCGAGGGCCGGCCCAAGAACCCCGCCGACAAGACACTGCTGGACAGCTGGTCGGGCCTGCGGTTCGACAGCACCCACGACTACATCAACCTGTCCCTCTGGAGCTCCCACGACCACTTCCCCGAGGACACCGCCCGGCAGCGCGGCAAGCAGCTCGTCGACACGGTCCTGCGGGTGACCCGCAACTGGCACCCGGACCTGCGCCGGATCTTCGAACTGTCCGACCCGGCGGCCGCGTTCCCGCTGAAGATCGCCACCTCGGTCCCCGTCGACCCATGGCCGACGACCAACGTCACCCTGCTCGGCGACGCCATCCACACCATGACCCCGGGCCAGGGCGTCGGCGCCAACACCGCACTGCGCGACGCCTCGCTGCTCTGCCGGGAGCTGACCGCCGCCGCCCGCGGCGACAAACCGCTGCTCACCGCGATCGGCGACTACGAGGCGGAGATGATCCCCTACGGCTTCACCCGCGTCGCCGAGTCCCTCGACAACAACGGCACCAGCGGCGACGACCCCCTCTACCGGCCCGTCACCGGACGCCTCGCCCTCTTCGCCACCCGCGGCTTCTTCAGCGCGACCGGCAAGGTCCCCGCCCTGCGCCGTAAGTTCCTGGCCGACATGTACGCCTACCGCGGCACCGACTGACCGCGCGCTAGCCCCGGAGCGCGGGATGGTCCGCGACCACCGTGCAGCTGCCCGGCGCGATCTCGGTGAACCCGGCATCCCGCACCAACGGCAGTCCGCCGGCTGTCAGTTCACGCCACTCGGCCGGATCGGCGGCCCGCACGGCGAGCGGGAACCCGGCGTCGCGCCAGGCATCCCGCTCCTCCTCGGACAGTGCCCACCAGGCCAGTTGGGCCCCGTGCCCGGCCTGCGCCATCGCCTTGCCGGCCGACATCTCCAGCTCCGGGTTCAGCCACAGCACGGGCCCGGACCGGTCGGCACCGACCGGCGGCTCCGGATCGTCCAACTCGGTCCCGGACACCTGCAACTTGGCCAGCTCCTTGGGCCACCCGTCCAGGGGAACGGGCGGAAACACCCGTACCTCGGCGGACTTCCCCGTGAGGGTGATCCCGGCCAGCTCCCCGGCCCGCCGCCACTCGGCCCCCCGCGCCCGCCGCACGACCTTCCGGATCCGCGCGTCCTCCCAGTCCCGAACAGCCTCCGCCCACTCCCCGTCACCGAGGGCCCGCGGGTCACTGAGCATGGTCAGGACAGCCCGAGCAGCCGTTTCGAGTGCGTCGGTGCGGGCCGGAGGAGCGGCCTTTTCGATTCGTACGACGAGCGGCAACACGAATTGAGGTGCCTCGTCGCGCTTGGTGGGCTCCGACTGGAAGGGACTGTCGCCGGGCTGCGTGGGAACTTCGCTCACACCAGCCAACCTATAAGGGGCGCGGGGCTGTGCCCAATGTGCGGCTCCGCCGCGTGGGCGCGAACGGCCCCCACCCACCCGCAGACCGCACACAACCGAAACCCACCACCCCGATCCCGCACGACAATGTCCCCATGCACCGTGATCTTGAACTGGCCCGCGTAGGCCGCCGTTACGGCATACGCGGCCCCTGGGTGTTACGAGGCATCGACCTCACCATCACCCCCGGCTCCCTCACCCGCGTGGAGGGAGCCAACGGCACCGGCAAGTCCACCCTGCTCCGCCTCGTCGCCGGCATAGACACCCCCACCGAGGGCCGTATCACCGGCCGCCCCCGCACCGCGTACGTACCCGAGCGCTTCCCCTCGGCCCTGCCCTTCACCCCCGCCGGCTACCTCACCCATCTCGGCACCGTCCACGGCCTCTCCCGCCGTTCGGCCGCCGCCCGCGCAGCGAACTGGCTGGAGCGGTTCGGCGCCGCGGCCTACGCGGCCACCCCCATGGCCCAGCTCTCCAAGGGCACCAGCCAGAAGGTCGCGGTCGCCCAGGCACTGCTCGCCGACCCCCAGCTCCTCGTCCTCGACGAGGCCTGGACCGGCCTGGACGCCGAGGCCCGCGCCGAGCTGGAGCGGGCTGTCGCCGAGCGCACCGCCGCCGGCGGCGCCGTCGTGTTCGTCGACCACGATCCCCGGCGCCTCGCGGGCGTGCCCGACGCGGTCCACCAGGTCGTCGACGGCACCCTCAGACCCCGTACCGACCAGGTGCCTTCACCCGTCGGCCCGCTCACCCTCGTCACCGCCCGTGGCCCGGCCGGCGGCCGCCTCCCCGCCGACGCGACCCGCACGGCGGCCTCGGCCGAGGAACCGGCCCCCGGCACCTACCGTCTTACGGTTCCCGCGTCCCACTCGGACGTGGTCCTGCGCGCCCTGCTCACGGCCCAGCCGCCCTGGCACGTGGTCTCCGTCAGCCCCCCGGACGTCCCGCCGGACGAGAAAGACCGCCCATGACCGCACTCCTCCGCTACCAGACCGCTCTCCTCCTGCGCTCCCAGCGCTGGCTGCCGCCGGTGATCCTGTACGCCGTGTTCCTGGGCGTGGGCGTGCAGAGCGGTCAGCCGGTGCTGGACTCGCTCGGCTACACGGCCGCCGCGCTGCTGCCGGTGGCCGCCTGGCTGGTACGGATCTGTGTCACGGGCGAACCGCCGGCCGCCCGCGCCTGCGTCATCGCGGCGCGCGGCCCGGCCAGGGCCCATCTGGCCGCCCTGCTCACCGCCCTCGCCGCCGCGGCCGTGCTCGGCACGGCGGCCACCCTGGTCGTGACGGTGATCAGCCAGCACGCCACCAACGACCACCGGCTCCCCGTACCACCCCTGCGGGCCGGAGCCGCCGGTCTCCTCGCGACCCTCGCCTGCGCGCTGCTCGGCACCGCCGTCGGCGCGCTCACCAACCGTCCGCTGCTGCGCTCGCCGGGCCGGGCCGTGCCCGCGATGCTGCTGGCCGCACTGCTCGCCATGGTGGTGGCGGGCTCCCCGGCACACGCGGCGGTCAGCGGCCTGGTCACCGGTTCGGAGTCCGGCCGGATCCCGGTCTCCCCGCTCCCCGCGGCCGCGGCGGCCCTGCTCGCCACCGCGGCCTTCGCCCTGGCCTGCGCCCTCAACGGCCGCCGTTCACCCTGAACAGGCGCTCCGCTGCGCTTCCTGCCACTCGCACCGGGGGCACATGGTGATCCCCTTGTACGACTCCGGGTACTCCGTGGGCTCCCGGCACAGCACGCACTCCGCGTACGGCGGACCGTCCGCCCGCGGCGGCTGCGCGGCCCCGGTGATCGTGCAGTAACCCTCGTCGCTCATGCCTCCAGCGTAGGGCGGTCACCGGTGCCCGGGCGTCTCCCCGATCAGCTCGGACACCTTCACGAACCGGAAGCCCCGCTTGCGCAGCTCCGGTACGACGGTGCGGACCACCTGCTCGGTGGTCGGGGCGGCGCTGCGGGTGCAGTGCATGACGACCACGGAACCGGGCTTCACCCCGTCCAGCACCTGCTTGGCCACCGCGTCGGCGTCCGTCGCGAACGCGTCCCCGCTCACCACGTCCCACTGCACCGCGGTGACCCCGAGCGTGCCGACCGCGCGCAGCGCCTGCCGGTCGTAACAGCCGCCGGGGAAGCGGAAGTACGGCATCGGGTGCGGTACCCCGGCGCGGAGCAGCGCGGCGTAGGCGCGCTCCACGTCCGACTTCATGTTCGCGGCGGAGACGGTCGGCAGGCCGTAGCAGTCACCGGTGAAGGCGTAGTGGCTGTAGGAGTGGTTGGCGACCTCGAACTGCGGGTCGCGGCCGAGGGAGCGGGCCTGCGCCGGGTACTCGTCGGCCCAGCGGCCGGTCATGAAGATCGTGGCCGGCACCTTCAGCCGGCGCAGGGTCGCGATCAGCGCCGGGTTGTCGAAGTGCTCGCCCGCGGCGGCGCGCGGCCCCTGGTCGGCGGTCATGTCGGCGTCGAAGGTGAAGGCGACGGTCTTGCCGAGGGTGCGCGGACCGTTCGTGAAGACGGGCGCCGCACCGTCGGGGCCGGAGGCGAGCG
Source organism: Streptomyces sp. NPDC054770 (assembly GCF_053611985.1). Taxonomy (NCBI): domain Bacteria; kingdom Bacillati; phylum Actinomycetota; class Actinomycetes; order Kitasatosporales; family Streptomycetaceae; genus Streptomyces; species Streptomyces sp. NPDC054770. The sequence goes on along the minus strand of NZ_JBSHBL010000157.1, from coordinate 1,142 downwards.
TGGGCGGCGGGGTGGCGGAGGAGGAGGCCCTGGAGGGCGCCGGGGGGCCGGCGTGGGGCGCCTCGGTGGTGCCACAGGCGGTGAGCGCGGCGCCCAGGGCGACGCAGACAGCGGTCGTACCGGTAAGACGGCGTGCTAGTCGGATCACCGTACGAATGTAGGTCGGAATGTCCGATTTTTCAGGGTGGCGCGGCGGACGGTACCGCGCCGGGTCACCCGGGCGGCGGCCCGGTCCGCAGGGTGCTCTCGGCGATGCCGGCCGGGGTGCCGCCGTTCGGCCCCGGCTGCTGCGGACCCGCCCGCTCCAGGAACCGCAGCAGCTCCACCGGGAACGGCAGGACCAGCGTGGAGTTCTTCTCGGCGGCCACCGCCACGATCGTCTGCAGCAGCCGCAGTTGCAGGGCCGACGGGGTGGCCGCCATCTGCTGGGCCGCCTCGGCCAGCTTCTTCGACGCCTGGAGCTCGGCGTCGGCGTTGATGATCCGGGCCCGGCGCTCTCGGTCGGCCTCGGCCTGGCGGGCCATCGAGCGCTTCATCGTGTCCGGCAGGGACACGTCCTTGATCTCGACCCGGTCCACCTGCACGCCCCAGCCCACGGCCGGGCTGTCGATCATCAGCTCCAGGCCCTGGTTGAGCTGCTCGCGGTTGGAGAGCAGGTCGTCCAGGTCGCTCTTGCCGATGATCGAGCGCAGCGAGGTCTGGGCCATCTGCGAGACGGCGAACTTGTAGTCCTCGACCTTGACCAGCGCGCTCACCGCGTCGACCACCCGGAAGTAGACGACCGCGTCCACGCGCACGGTGACGTTGTCCCGGGTGATGCCCTCCTGGGCGGGGACCGGCAGCGTGACGATCTGCAGGTTGACCTTGTGCAGCCGGTCCACGATCGGGATCACCAGGTTGAAGCCGGGCGTCCGTACCTCGTCGGCGACCCGGCCCAGCCGGAACAGCACACCCCGCTCGTACTGCTTCACGACCCGCGCGCCGGCGGCCAGATACAGCGCGCCGGCACTCAGCGCGGCCACCACCGCGACCAGCAGCTCCTGAACCATCACGACCTCCAGGTAAAGAGGCCCAAAATGTCTGCTGCTGTAACGATATGCCCGGCAGGAGGGTCGGGGCCACGGCCGCAGGGGAGCAGGTGG
>NZ_JBSHBL010000156.1:0-8362 GCF_053611985.1 Streptomyces sp. NPDC054770 | reverse complement strand
AGCGGGGACAGGATTTGAACCTGCGACCTCTGGGTTATGAGCCCAGCGAGCTACCGAGCTGCTCCACCCCGCGTCGATGAACAGAACACTACGTGAGGGACACGGGCAGAAGCAAATCAATACCGGTTACCCCACCTGACCTGCGGGAACGCACCGGCCTACGCCGAGAGCTCCTCACGCAGCGCGTCCCGGAGCCGCCCCGCCCGCTCGGTCACCTCCGCCGGGCCCAGCGCCACCGCCCGGTCGGCCCACCGCTGCCCCTCCGCGAGCTCGCCACGACGCGCGTAGACCAGGGCGAGCCGCAACGCCGCCCGCCCGTGCCCCGCGTCGGCGGCCCGCTCCCACCACACGGCCGCCTCCGGCTCGCTGCCCTCCCGGGCCAGCAGCAGCCCGAGGTTGAACGCGCCGTTGCGCGACCCGGCCTCGGCCGCCGCCCGGTACCAGCGCGCCGCCTCCACCACGTCCCCGCGCGCCGCGGCCAGCATGCCGACCCGCACCTGGGCCCGCCGGTGCCCCTGCGAGGCGGCCCGCTCGTACCACTCCTCGCACTCCGTCTTCACGTTCAGGGACGACTCCCCGAGCTCGTGCTCGGAGACCGCCGGCCGGCGTGCGTCGAGGACGGCGGCGAGCCGGTAGGCGGCCTCGGCGCTGCCCCCGCCCGCCGCGCACCGCAGATGGCGCTCGGCGGCGGCCTCGTCGCCCTCGCGCAGCCGGGCGATGCCGACCTGGAGGGCCGCCTCGGTGTGCCCGGCGGCGGCCGCCCGCTCGTAGCAGTGCAGCGCGACCCGGTCCTCGCCCCGCCCGGCGTAGAGGATGCCGAGATTGAACGCGGCGTCCACGCTGCCCGCCTCGGCGGCCTTGGAGAACCACGGCTCGGCGCCGCTCGTGTCGCCGCCCTGGAGGAGCAGGATGGCGAGCGCGTTCGCGGCCTCGCGGTGCCCGGCGTACGCGGCCCGCCGGTACCACTGCTCGGCCTGCACGGTCCGCCCCTGCTCCACGCAGAGCAGGGCGAGGTTGTACGCCCCGTTGTCGTCACCGGCATCCATCGCCGCCCGGTACCAGCGCTCGGCGGTCTGCGTCTCACCACGCTCGGCGTGCAGCGCGCCGAGCGCGTTCGCCGCGTTGCCGTCACCGTCCTGGGCGGCCCGCAGCCACCACACGGCGGCGCTCTCGGTGTCCCCTGCGTCGCGCAGCAGGAAGCCGAGCGCGCAGGCCGCCCGGGGCTCGCCGTCCTTGGCGGAGGTCAGGTACCAGCGCCCGGCCTCCTTGAGCTTGCCGCGCTTCTCCAGGATCGCGCCGAGGTGCAGCGCGGCCCGCCGGTGCCCGCGTGCGGCGGCCTGCCGGTACCACTGCTCGGCCTCGTCGGCGTCCGGAGTCCCGGCCGGGGTCTGGGTGCCCGCACCGTTGTCGGGCCCGGTCTCGCCCTCGCTCACGGCCGCCCTGCGGTCGAGGGCACGCGCCAGCCGGTACGCCGCCTCCCGGTGCCCCCGCTCGGCGGCGGCCCGCATCCAGGGCCCGGCGTCCGTGTCGCCCCGGTGCTCCAGCAGGTCGGCCAGCGCGTAGGCGCCGAGCGCGTGCCCCTGTTCGGCGGACTGGCGCAGCCAGTACTCGGCGGCGGGTTCGTCGCCGCGCTCGCGGTGGTGGCGGCCCAGCGCGTGGGCGGCGGCCGCGGATCCGGCGACGGCGGCGATCCGCCACCAGCCGGCCGCCTCCTCGGGGTAGCCGCGCTGATGCAGCAGGACACCCAGGTTGTTGGCGGCGGCCCGGTCTCCGGCGGCGGTGGCCGCGCGCAACTGCGGCTCGGCTCCGTCGAGGTCGCCACGGCGCAGCAGCATGGCGCCGAGCACACTCATCGACTCGACGTCACCGGCCTCGGCCCGGAGTCGGCAACGTGCCTCCTCAGCGGCCTCGGCGGCCTCGTCGCGGGTCGGCTCCTCGCCCGAAGGCTGCACAAATCGCCCTGTCTCGAACAGAGTTGCCTTGTCCCCCATAACGTTCATCGTCGCACCACCTGCAACCTGGGTACACCACGTATACCGCAGACCGTGAGGTCACTTCAGCGTTTTGTCGACATGCCCACAGAACGACAAGTCAAACACATCCCCGCCAACTCCCCACAGCGGCACGGCGGCCTCGTCCATCGGTACATGCGTTCGCCGCCCGTCCGGACACCGGGAGCCGTCCGGCGGGCCACCGGAGCCGTCCGGGCAGGCACCGCCGACCTGTCGCCACACGCACGAAGGCCCGGATCCCAAGAGGATCCGGGCCTTCGACTTCAGTAGCGGGGACAGGATTTGAACCTGCGACCTCTGGGTTATGAGCCCAGCGAGCTACCGAGCTGCTCCACCCCGCGCCGTTGCAGTGCAACCGTACCACGGCGCGGGAGGGCTTGATCACCAGCTCGTGACCACCCCGCTCGGGATCATCCGCTCCGGATCAGCCGCTCGGACTGGAACTCCCGCTCGGACTGGGGCTGGTGCTCGACGCGGGACTCGGACTGCTGCTGGCGGCGGGACTGGGGCTGCTGCTCGCCGTCGTGCCGCCGCCGCTGGTCTTGCCGGCCTTGGACTGCGCCTCCTCGGCCCGCTTGAGCGCGTCCTGGAGCTCGTCCTGCGCCTTGCCGTACGCCGTCCAGTCGCCCTTCTTCAGGGCCTCCTGGCCCGCCTCGAAGGCCTTCTGGGCGTCGTTCAGCGCCTCTTGGACGGTGGGGTTGGCGGACGTCGGCGGTGTGGTCGTCCCGGTGTCCGAGGATCCGGTGTCCGTACCGGCCGAGCCGAAGACCTTGTCGAGTGCCTGGTCGAGGGTGTCCTCGAACGCGGTCTTGCCCTCGTAGGTCACCAACACCTTGCGCAGCAAGGGGTACTTGACGCCGGCACCGCGTACGTAGACCGGCTCCGCGTACAGCAGCCCCCCGTCCAGCGGCACGGTCAGCAGATTGCCGTACTCGACGTCGGAGTCGCCGCCCTTGAGGAGCTTGATCGCGGCGGCGATGTCCTGTTCGGAGTTGAACTGGCTCTGGACCTGTTTGGGTCCGTCGACGGTCGTACTGGTCGGCAGTTTCAGGATTCTGATCTTGCCGTAGTCCTTGGAACCGGCCTCCGAGTCCACCGACATGAACGCGCTGAGGTTGTCCCGGCCGTTGGGCGTGAACGTCGTCGACAGCGAGAACGCCTGCGCACTCTGGTCGGGCATCTTCATGCTCAGGTAGTACGGCGGCACCGCGTCGCCGGAGTTGTTGCTCGGGTCGTCCGGCACCTGCCACACCTCGCTGCCGGTCAGGAACGTCTGGGCGTCCGTCACGTGGTAGCGGGTGAGCAGCTCGCGCTGCACCTTGAACAGGTCCTGCGGGTAGCGGAGATGGTCCATCAGGTCCTGCGAGATGGCGCTCTTGGGCTGCACCGTGCCGGGGAAGGCCTTCATCCAGGTCTTCAGCACCGGGTCCTCGGTGTCCCACTGGTAGAGCTTGACCTCGCCGGTGTACGCGTCGACGGTCGCCTTCACCGAGTTGCGGATGTAGTTGACCTGGTTCTGCTGGGCGACCACCGCGCGGGAGTTGTTGGTCGCGGTCAGCGAGTCGGCCGTCGTGTCACCGAGGGTCGTACGGGAGGCGTAGGGATAGCCGTTCGACGTCGTGTAGGCGTCGACGATCCACTGGATACGGCCCTTCACCACGGCCGGGTAGGCGTCGCCGTCGATGGTCAGCCAGGGGGCGACCGCCTCGACGCGCTCCTTGGGCGTGCGGTTGTACAGGATCCGCGAGCCCTTGCCGATCGCGCCGGAGTACAGGATCTGCGGCTCGTTGAACGCCACCGCGTACGCGGCCCGGTTGATCGGGCTGGAGAGGCTGACCCCGCTCTTGCCCGCGTAACTGGTGGTCTTCTCGCCGTTGTTGTCGGAGTAGTCGATCTCCTTCTGGGGACCGCCGACGATCGAGTACGTGGTCGTCTTCTCGCCGTAGTAGACGCGCTGCTGGTACGTGCCCAGGTCGCCCTTGGACGGCAGGTCGGACTCGGTGAAGACCGGCTGGCCCTGGTCGTCGGCCTCGGTGCCCTTGGCGGCGACCACGCCGTAGCCATGGGTGTAGCGGAAGTGGTCGTTGATCCAGTTGTTCTTCGGGATGCCGGCCAGGTTCAGCTCGCGCAGCCCGACGACGGTGTCCTGGACCTTGCCGTCCTTGGAGTAGCGGTCCACATCCAGGTTGGTCGGGAACGTGTAGTAGTTCCGCATCTGCTGGAGTTGCTGGAACGTGGGCGACACGATGTTCGGGTCCATGATCCGGAGGCTCGCCGTGGAGCCGACGTCGTCCCGGAGCTTGGTCTTGTCCGTGGTGTCGCTCTTGCCCGTGTACTCGGTGACCTGGGTGTCGTCGATGCCGTACGCCTCGCGGGTCGCCTTGAGGTTCTTCTGGACGTACGGGGCTTCCTTGGCCTGCTCGTTGGGCTGGACCTGGAACTTCTGGACGATCGCCGGATAGAGGCCGCCGATGAGGATCGCGGACAGGACCATCAGGCCGAAGCCGATCACGGGCAGCTGCCAGGTGCGCCGCCACAGGGTGGCGAAGAACAGCAGGGCGCAGATGACGGCGATGCAGAACAGGATCGTCTTGGCCGGCAGGTACGCGTTCGCGTCGACGTATCTGAGGCCGGTCCAGTTGTCGGTGGCCTTGAAGTCGCTGGACTTGACCGCCAGTCCGTAGCGGTCGAGCCAGTAGGCGACCGCCTTGAGAGCGACGAAGAGACCGAGCAGCACCGAGAGATGCCCGGTCGCGGCACCGGTGGCGCGCGCGCCGGGGCTGGTGACGCGCAGCCCGCCGTACAGGTAGTGGGTGAGCGCGGCGGCGATCAGGGAGAGGATCGCGGTGGCGAAGCCGAAGCCCAGCAGGAAGCGGTACCAGGGCAGGTCGAAGGCGTAGAAGGAGACGTCGAGGTGGAACTGCGGGTCCTTCTGGTGGAAGGGCACGCCGTTGACCCACATCAGCCAGGTACGCCACTGGCCGGCCGCGGACGCGCCGGCGATCAGCCCGACCAGCGCGGTGACCGCGAGCAGCAGCCACTTCTTGTACGGCGCGATGCCCATCCGGTAGCGGTCGAGGCTCTGCTGCTCCATGGACATGGCGCTCAGCGGGGGCCGCAGCCGGTGCGCGAGCCAGATGTTGAAGCCCACGGCGGCCGCCATCAGCAGACCGAAGACGGAGAACAGCCCGATCTTGGTCCACAGGGTGGTGGTGAACACCGAGGAGTAGTGCACCGACCGGTACCAGAGCCAGTCCGTCCAGAAGCCCGCGAACATGGTGAACGCCATGCCGAGCACGGCAAGGACGCCCAGTGTCAGGAGCAGGGTCCGGACCCGCCGGGACGGACGGCCCGCCGCTCTGATCCGTGGCCCCGTCGGGCCTCCGCCGCGGTCCGGCATCTGGAAAGCCAAGGTGCGCACCTCGAAGTCGCTGTTGTCGCCGTAGATCTGCTGTCGATCCGCTTGATCCGCTTTGATCCGCTTCTGTTCCGTCAGACCCTCGTCCTCGGGGGCCCTCCGTGGCCCCCCGTGATCGCGGGGCCACACCTATGCAACTTACTCACGGTTTACTCGGTTCCCGATTCCGGCCATGAACGAGGCAGGATTGTGACCATGTCCAACACTCCCATGGCAGCGAACCCGCTCACCCGGGCCGTCCTCGAGATCGACGAGTACACCTCCGGCCTCGGCTGGGACCAGCCCGCTCGCCTCTTCGCCCTCGTCGACACCGCACGGCTGCGCACCCAGGAACCGGCTCTGGCCGCCCAGCTCGGACTGGAGGACGAGTCCGCGACCACCGGTCTCACTCCGATCGAGCAGGACGAAGTGCCAACGGACAAGGCGCTGGACGAGTTCCTGGGCACCATCGCCTGGCCGGACGCGGTGGTCGGCTGCGCGCTCACGGTCGAGCGGCTGATGCTGCCGCCGTCCGCCGAGTCCCAGGTCCCCGAGGGGCTGAGCGAGGCCAGGCTGACCAAGTGGGTGGCGAGCCACCCGGACCGGCAGGAGGTCCGGATGACGGTCGGCGTGCTGCGCGACGGCAGCCGCGACTCGGCGGTGCGGCTGCGCGAGAAGGACTCGCCGACGGAGGTCCTCACCGGCCCCGAGCTGGTCCCGGGTCTGGCGGACGCCCTGAAGGCGACGTTCGAGGACTGACACCGCGGCCGGACGGGACCGGAAGGAATCGGAAGGCACCGGACGGCACCGGACGGCACCGGGGGCGCCCCTCGTCAGGAAGGGCGCCCCCGGCCGCGTGTACGCCGTCTCAGCCCTTGGTGGTGCACTTCGGCAGGGCGCCGGTGTCTCCGCTGCGGATGTCCTTGAGGGCGCCGAGGGCGTCGCCGATGGTCTTGACCTTGACCAGGGTGAGCCCGCTCGGGGTGCCCTTGGCGGCCTCGGCGCAGTTGTCGGCCGGGGTCAGGAAGTACTGGGCACCCTTGCTGCGCGCGCCGATGGTCTTCATCGAGATGCCGCCGATCGGGCCGACCGTGCCGTCGTCGTCGATCGTGCCGGTACCGGCGACGAACTTGCCGCCGGTGAGGCTGCCCGGGGTGAGCTTGTCGTAGATCCCGAGCGAGAACATCAGCCCCGCGCTCGGCCCGCCGACATCGGCGAGCTTGATGTCGATGGAGAACGGGAACGTGTGATCGGTCCCGGCGGAGATCCCGACGATGGCGCGCTTCGCGCCGCCGTCGTCGGAGGTGGCGGTGGTGATGGTGACGTTCTGCGTCTTGGTGGCCGTCTTGTTCGCCTTCACGGCGGCGGCCTGCTCCTTGGCCGGGACGACGGTGAAGACGACCTTCTCGCCGGGCTTGTGCTTGGTCACCAGGGTGGCGACGTCGGCCGGCTGCTTGATCGCCTTGCCGTCGACGGCCTTGATCACGTCACCGGCGTGCAGCCTGCCCTCGGCCGGCGAGCCCTTGAGGACCGTGGAGACGATCACCCAGGACTTCACCGGGACGTCCAGCTCCTTCAGGGCGGCGACCTTGGCGCTCTCCTGGGACTCGCTGAATTCCTCGGCGTTCTCCTGGGTGGACTGCTGCTCCGTCTTGCCGTCCGGGTAGAGGGTGTCGTGCGGCACGACCTTGTTGTCGTGCGAGAGCCACCCGTAGACGGCCTCGAGGAGATTCATCTTGTAGTCGGCACTGGTGACCCTCACCGTGGTCATGTTCAGGTGCCCGGAGGCCGCGTAGGTCTTGTGACCCGAGATCTGCAGCACCGGCTCGCCGTCGTGGTCCCCGAGCGTGTTCACGGTCGGGCCGGGAGACATCTCCGAGTACGGCACGGTGATGAGCACTCCGGCGCACAGGAGCGCGATCAGCATCAGGGTGGAGGCGAGCATCGTCGCGGTGCGGCGTGGCATGCAAAGACAGTACGGGACGGGTCTGTCAGCGCACCGTCAGGGCCACCCGTCACACCCGCCTCAGCCGCCGGAGCGGGGCTTCTCCATGGCCTCGCGGAAGCGCGCGTACCCGTCGAGTTCCGGCCCGTCGCTGCGCGCCTTCCTGGTCCGGTTGGCCCAGCTGCCCCACACACCGGCACCGACCGCGGCCACAAGCGGAATCAGCAACCAGACGAGAGCCGCCATGCCGACCTCCCAACCCCATGAGCGTCCGCGACTGACTGATCAGCAGATTAATCACCTGTACCGACAACGCTCACGCGAGGGATACGGTTACGCAAGCGGAGGCCGGACAGGGGTCGTTCAGCAGGCCCCGACCCATTCCTCCGTCCCGTCCGAGAACTTCTGGTGCTTCCAGATGGGCACCTCGTGCTTGAGGTCGTCGATCAGCTTCCGACAGGCTTCAAAGGCGTCGCCCCGATGCGGACACGACACGCCGACGACCACGGCGAGATCACCCACCCGCAGGTCCCCCACCCGGTGCACGGCGGCCAGTGCCCGCACCGGGTACTCGGCGACGACCTTCTCGGCGATCCGCCGCATCTCGCTCTCGGCACTGGGATGACAGGAATACCCGAGCGCGTCCACATCGGCGCCGCCGTCATGGTTCCGCACGGTCCCCACGAACAGCGCGACCCCGCCGGCCGCGTCGTCCCCCACGGCCGCGAAGACCTCGTCCACGGAGAGCGCACTCTCCCGGATCCCGATCAGCTTCACGGGGTCGTCAGCGCCCCGCTCCCCAGGATGATCACTCACAGCAGCCATACCCCCATCGTGCCGCAAGCCCAGGACCACACGAAATACGACCAACACCAGGCACACGCGCGTGCGGCTTTGGAGACTCGCACAATTCAGCCCGTCCGGCGTTCGAGGATTCGAGGACGAGAGCCACAACTCAGCCCGTCCGGCGTTTGAGGACGAAGGCCGGTCGGCACCACATCCCAGCCC
>NZ_JBSHBL010000155.1:0-9847 GCF_053611985.1 Streptomyces sp. NPDC054770 | reverse complement strand
GGAGGCGTAGCCGTCCCAGGCGCTCGGTCCGGTGACCCGGCCCTGCCGGGTGGCGTCCACCCAGGCCTGCACCTCGCGGTCGTAGGCGTCGGCGAACCGCACCAGGTAGTCCTGGGCCACCTCCTCGCGGGCGCCGCCGGCCGAGGTGACCAGCATGGTGTGGTCCTCGCCGATCCGGGCGCTGCCCCGCTCGCAGACGGCCTCGCAGCGCACCTGGTAGCCGAAGCCGCAGTTGACGAAGACCTCGACGTCGACGACGGCGCCCCCGTCGGTCTCGAAGAGGACCAGCTGCGGGTCGAGCAGCCCCTCGGGGGCGTCCGAGGAGGGCCGCGGCCGCAGCACGGTCACCGCGGTCAGTTCCTGGCCGAGCAGCCAGCGGGCCGCGTCGATCTCGTGCGACACCGAGCTGTTGATCAGCATGGCGCTGGTGAAGCCGGGGGGAGAGGACACGTTGCGGTGGGTGCAGTGCAGCATCAGCGGGCGGCCCAGACCGCCGCCGTCCAGCAGGGACTTCAGGCGCTGGTACTCGGCGTCGTAACGGCGCATGAACCCGATCTGCGCCAGCCTGCGCCCGAGGTCGGCCTCGGCCTCCACCACCCGCAGCGCACCGGTGGAGTCCGGCACCATGGGCTTCTCGCACAGCACCGGGAGTCCGCGCCCGAAGGCCGCGAGCAGCGGCTCCTCGTGTGCCGGGCCGGGGGAGGCGATCAGTACGGCGTCGACACCCGGCGCGGCCAGGGCGGCCAGCGGGTCCGCGTGGACGGTGACGCCGTCCAGCCCGGCCGCCGCCTCCTTGGCACGGTCGAGGTCGGGGTCGGCGACCGCCGCCACCCTCGCACCGCTCACCACCTGGTCGAGTCTGCGTATGTGGTCGGCTCCCATGTGTCCGGCACCCAGTACCGCGACGCCCAGCAACTCAGCCACGCCCACACACTCCCTCTCGGCCGACGATCACGCTCAAGAGCCTACGTCGGCCGAGTGCGGGGCCCGTCAGTAGCGCAGCACGCCGGCGATGCCGTTCTCGTCGCCCAGGGTGCCGTCCGGGACGAAGCGGACGTCGGCGCCGGTCTCCAGGCACTGCTCGACGATCTCGTCCACGATGTCGTCGCGGGCGTCGAGGTCGCCGGTCGTGGCCGGGATCAGGTGGTCGCCGTCGTCGCGGACCGTGGTGCGGTAGTTCTCCTCGACGGCGAGCAGCCGGACGCGGCCCTCGCGGGCGTTCTGCCAGACCTCGTCGACACCGGCCGCGAACGTCTTGTGACCGCGCGCGGATTCGAGCTCCCGGGACACCGACGCGGTGCTCCGGCGCGACTCCGCCTTCAGGAGCGGAGTGATCGCCTGCCACACGGCCTCCGGTCCGGCGTGCGAGAGACCGCCGTGCCGCACCGGGATGCTGTGCCTGGCGACGTTGCCGAGCTCCTCCCACAGGGAGAGAGCGGCCTGTTCGCCGGTGACGTAGAGCGGTCGCGGCTCCTCCCGCAGCAGCGCGGCCATCGAGGTGTTCGCGTCCCGCAGGAAGTGCTTGGTGCCCTCGTCGCGGAAGGTGCTGGGCGTGTCGCCGATCTGCTCCTGGCGCTCGGCGTCGAAGTTCACCTGGGGGCGGGTCATGGGGAATCCGCCGGACCTGCTCTCGGTGACCCGGTCGACTCCGCCGTTCCACAGCGTGATGCGGTCGGCGGAGATCGACAGTACCCAGAACGGCCGTTCGGCGGCGTGTGCCGAGACCAGGTTGCGGGTCAGGAAGGTGTCCGAGAGCACCACGCGCTCGGGCACACTGCGGGCCAGCGACCAGACCTGGTGCTCGCCCGGCGCGGCGAAGATCACCAGACCGTCCTCGGTGTATGTCAGGTCGACCTCGGCGAGTGCCTGTTCGAGCTGCCTGACCACGTCGGAGCGCCGGTCCCGGGTGACCGCGGGATCGGACTCCAGCTGCTTCTTGGCCTCGGCCACGACATTGCGCAGCCGGACGGAATCCTGGGCGTTGCCGGGCTCACGGCGGTGTGTCGGCGTCAGCACGGAGACGGCGGGATAGGGGCGCGGGCGGCGCAGCTCGGCAAGGGTCGAAGGACTGAGTGCGTGCTCCATATCAGCACCATAGGACCGATTCGCCATTGCGGCATTTGGGGTAATTCCGCGGGGCCGTCGGATCAGGGGGCGCTGTAACCGTGTTGAGGCCGGCAGGCCGGTGACGAGGGGCGGGACGGCCGGTTACCGTACCCGGCAGTAACCGGATCACGCCCCAGGAGGCCCTCATGCCGCAGCTCGAAGTCGACGGAGCGGCGCTGACGTACGACGACGAGGGCCCCCGCGACGGCGGGGCCGCGCCCCTGGTGTTCATCCACGGCTGGACCGCGAACCGGCACCGCTGGGACCACCAGATGGCGCACTTCGCCGCGCACCGCAGGGTGATCCGGCTCGACCTGCGCGGCCACGGCGAGAGCACCGGGGCCGGCGTGAAGACCGTCGCCGAGCTGGCGCAGGACGTCGTCGCCCTCCTCGACCACCTTGAGGTGGACCGCTTCGTCCCCGTCGGTCACTCCATGGGCGGCATGATCTCCCAGACCCTCGCGCTGGCCCACCCCGAACGGGTCGAGCGGATGGTGCTGGTCGACTCCATAGGCCGGATGACGTACAGCCGCGGTCGCGGGCTGCTGATGGCTGCCTCGACCCTGGTGCCGTTCAAGCTGTTCGTCGCCGCCAACATCCAGCGCGCCTTCGCCCCCGGCTACCCGCGCGAGCAGATCCGCGAGTACGTCCGCGCGTCCGCCGGCACCCCGCGCGAGGTCGTCATGACGCTGTACGGCGCCATGCGGGCCTTCGACGTCCTGGACCGGGTCGGCGAGATCACCGCGCCCACCCTGATCGTGCACGGCTACCACGACATCCAGCTGCCGCTGGGGCAGATGCTGCGGATGGCCAAGGCCTACCCGGACGCGGAGGTCCGGATCATCGACGCGGGACACGAGCTGCCGGTGGAGCGGCCGGCCGAGCTGACGGCGACGCTGGACCGGTTCCTGACCCCGGCCCCGGGCGCGTAGCGCGAGCCCGCGGCAGCACCAGGTGACCGGCGCCCGGCGAACGCCGCGGCGCCGACCCGTTTGGGGAACTTTTTGCGCTTGGCCTGTTCCGGGCGGACGGGCCCGGTGTGAAGCGGGTTCGCGGGCCTCGCGCGGGCAAAGCGCGTCCGAAAGTGGGGGTGGGGTACTCCGTTCGTGTTACAGCCAGGTTGACCGGCCGGGATCCCGGGCGCACGCTCGTTATATAGGTGCTGAATACAAGTGGTTCGCTCGGGCAATGGCCTCCGCCATGGAACCGCAGGTGGCGCGTGTTGTCCGGCTGACCGGCAGCAGGAGGTAGCGCATGTGTGGCATCACCGGCTGGGTCTCCTTCGACCGTGACCTCACCACCGAGAAGCACGCATTGGATGCAATGACGGAGACCATGGCCTGCCGCGGTCCCGACGACCGGGGCACCTGGAGCGAGGGGCCCGCCGCCCTGGGCCACCGCCGGCTCGCGATCATCGACCTGCCCGGTGGCCGCCAGCCGATGACCGTCCGCACCCCGGGCGGCACCGTCGCGATGGTGTACTCCGGCGAGGCCTACAACTTCACCGAGCTGCGCCGCGAACTCGCCGCCCGGGGGCACGAGTTCACCACCGACTCGGACACCGAGGTGGTGCTGCGCGGCTATGTGGAGTGGGGCGACGCCGTCGCCGAGCGGCTCAACGGCATGTACGCCTTCGCCGTCTGGGACGGCCGCCACGACAAGCTCGTGATGATCCGCGACCGGATGGGCATCAAGCCCTTCTACATGTACCCGACCCCCGACGGCGTCCTGTTCGGCTCCGAGCCGAAGGCGATCCTGGCCAACCCGCTGGTCCGCCCCCGGGTCGGCCTGGACGGCCTGCGCGAGCTGTTCACCATGGTCAAGACCCCCGGGCAGGCCGTGTGGGAGGGCATGCGCGAGGTGGAACCCGGCACCGTCGTCACCGTCGACCGCCACGGTCTGCGCACCCGGGCCTACTGGCGCCTGGAGACCCGCCCGCACCCCGACGACCGCGACACCACCGTCGCCACCGTCCGTGAACTCCTCGACGACATCGTGCGCCGCCAGCTGGTCGCCGACGTGCCCCGCTGCACCCTGCTCTCCGGCGGCCTCGACTCCTCCGCCATGACCGCCCTCGCCGCCCGGCAGCTCGCCGAGCAGGGCGAGAAGGTCCGCAGCTTCGCCGTCGACTTCGTCGGCCGGACCGACAACTTCGTCGCCGACGAACTGCGCGGCACCCCCGACACGCCCTTCGTGCACGACGTGGCCCGGCTCGCCCGCACCGACCACCAGGACATCGTCCTCGACGTGGCCAGCCTCGCCGACCCCACGGTGCGCGAGCGGGTGATCCGGGCCCGCGACCTGCCGGCCGGTTTCGGGGACATGGACACCTCGCTCCTGCTGCTGTTCCGGGCGGTCCGCGACCAGTCCACCGTCGCGCTGTCCGGGGAGTCCGCCGACGAGGTGTTCGGCGGCTACCTCCAGTTCTTCGACGAGGGAGCCCGCACCGCCGACACCTTCCCCTGGCTCTTCCAGTTCGCCCGGCACTTCGGCGACGACGCCGACGTCCTGCGCACGGACCTCGCCAAGGCCCTCGACCTGGAGAACTACGTCGCCGACGCCTACCACTCCGCCGTCACCGGCATCCAGCGCCTGGCCGGCGAGAGCGACTTCGAGTACCGCATGCGCCGCATGAGCCACCTGCACCTCACCCGCTTCGTGCGCGCCCTGCTCGACCGCAAGGACCGGATGAGCATGGCCGTCGGCCTGGAGGTCCGGGTGCCGTTCTGCGACCACCGGCTCGTCGAGTACGTCTACAACGCGCCCTGGGCCATCAAGTCCTTCGACGGCCGCGAGAAGACCCTGCTCCGCGAGGCCACCCGGGACGTCCTGCCGCAGTCCGTGTACGACCGGGTCAAGAGCCCCTACCCGTCCACCCAGGACCCGGAGTACGGCCGCGCCCTCCAGGACCAGGTCAAGGACCTGCTGGCCCGGCCCGACCACCGGGTCTTCGAGCTCGTCGACCGGGAGAGGACGGACCGGGCGGCGCACCGGACCGAGCTGAGCACCCAGGCCGACCGGCGCGGCCTGGAACGCACCCTCGACCTGGCCCAGTGGCTCGACATCTACAACCCCGAGCTCATCCTCGCCTGAGCCTCAGCCCGACGAGCCGGTGACGGCGCCCCCGTCACCGTCCGCCGGGCACGAGCTGCCGTCGGCCGGCAGCGTGCCGTACAGCAGGAAGTCGTCGACCTTGCCGCGCACGCACCTGGACGACGTGTACCCGGTGTGGCCGTCACCCCTGTTGTCCAGCACCACGGCCGACGGACCGAGCCGCTTGGCCGTCTCGATCGTCCAGCTGTACGGCGTCGCCGGGTCACCGCGGGTGCCCACGAGCAGCATCGGCGCGGAGGGCACGTCCTTCACCTCGTCGCGGATGAAGTCCGTGCCGCGCGGCCGGCCGTAGCAGAGCAGCACCTGCGTCAGCCGGAACCGGCCGAACACCGGGGACGCCTGCTGGTACGCCTTGTTCAGCCGGGCGAGGTCCGCGGTGAGCCGCCCGGCGCTCGGCCGGTCCGGGTCGTCGGCGCAGTTGATCGCCATCAGCGCGGCCGACAGGTTGTCCACGGGGATGTCCGAGCTGTTCACCAGCCCGCCGTTGGGCCCGCGGCCGGCCGGCGGCGCGTGGCCGCCGGCCGCGAGGTTCTGCACCCCCCGGGTGTCCCCGTCGTCGACCAGTGAGGCCAGCGCCCGCTCCAGCAGCGGCCACAGCTCCTTGCCGTACAGCCCCTGCCCGAGGGAGTCCACCAGGTCCTGACCGGTGAACGGGCCGCCGAAGTCGGAGGGCACCGGGTCCTCGTCGAGGGAGCGCACCAGCTTCACGACCGCCTCGCCTGCCTTGCGCCGGTCCTGCCCGAACGGGCACCCCAGGCCGGTGACGCACCAGTCCAGGAAGTCGTCCAGTGCCGTCTGCTGCCCCCGGGCACCGGCGACCCCCTGCTCGGCCAGCGACTCGGTGAGCGTGTCCACGCCGTCCAGGGCCATCCGGCCCACGTTGTGCGGGAACTGCGCCGCATAGACCGCACCGAGCCTGGTTCCGTAGGAGAAGCCCAGGTAGTTCAGCTTCCTGTCGCCGAGCGCCTGGCGGATGACGTCCAGGTCCCGGGAGGCGTTCACGGTGCCTATGTGGGACAGCACGGGCCCGGAGTTCTTCGTGCAGCGCACCGTCAGCTGCTTCAGCGCCTTCATCAGGGCCTGCGGATGCGCGGCGTCGGGCGGCTCGTCGGAGTTCGTGCCGTCCGAGGCCTGGCCGGGGCCGTCGCCGCAGCTCACGGGGGAGGAGCGGCCGACCCCGCGCGGGTCGAAGCCGACCACGTCGTAGCCGTTGGTCAGGCCCATGAACTCCTTGGCGTCCTGCCCGAGCTGGCTGACGCCCGAGCCGCCCGGACCGCCGAAGTTCAGCAGCACCGAGCCCTGCGACTTCCCGGTCGCCCGGTAGCGGGACAGCGCCAGGTCCAGGGTGCCGTCGGCCGGCCGTGCGTAGTCGAGGGGGACGGTGACCTTGGCGCACTGCATGTCCTTGGGCAGCTCGCCGTCCTCGCACGCCGTCCACCTGACCTTCTGCCGGTAGAACCGGGTCAGGTCCGGCTGTCTGCCGTCCGTCACCGCGTCCGCCACCGGCAGCCCGGCGCCGAGCAGGGCCAACGCGACGGCTCCGGCGCCGGCACAGCGTCGCAGGGCGGGCCGGGTACGGGGCACGGCAGGCATCGAGGGCCTCCAGGGACGCTCCGTGGCGGACCGGGTACAGGGCTTTCGCTCACGATAAGCGGGCCCCGCGTGACCCGCCTCCCGGCGGGCGGGGCGGGCCGGAGGCCCTTCGCGGCGCACGGACATCCCCTTTTCGGGCCCTTGCATACTTTTGCCGCTGGTTCGATATCGGTGTCACTCGATGCGGTGAAAAGTGAATAAGCCATAACTCGCCTGGTTCGTTTGCGTTTAACCGTTGCGGGCGAGCGCCCGCAATCATGTCTGGAAGGCAGGGAACCTATGAAACGGGTTACCCGAAACGGTGTGATCGCCGTCGCTGCCGCCTCTGGTGCGATGGCTGTGGCGGTTCCGGCCTGGGCCGACGCGGGCGCGGACGGAGTCGCGGCCGGTTCGCCCGGGGTGATCTCCGGCAACGGCATCCAGTTGCCGGTGCACATCCCGGTGAACGTGTGCGGCAACACCGTGAACGTGGTGGGGCTCCTGAACCCGGCGGCGGGCAACACCTGCGCGAACGAGGGCGGCGGCGACGCCGATCAGGGCGCGTCCGGCGGCTCGGCCACGTCCGGTGGCGCGTCCGCGCAGGGCGCCGAGGAAGGCTCGCCCGGGGTGATCTCCGGCAACGGCATCCAGTTGCCGGTCGACCTCCCGGTGAACGTCAGCGGCAACAGCGTGAACGTGGTCGGCGTCCTCAACCCGGCCACCGGCAACACCTCGGTGAACACCTCCGGCGACCACCCGAGCCCGCCGAAGACCACCCCCAAGCCGCCCACCGTCAAGCCGCCGGCCCAACCGCCCGCCCCCGAGCCGGTGGCGCCGCCGAAGGCCCACACCCCCAGCCCCGCCGAGCCGCCGGCCGAGGCCACCCTCGCCCACACCGGCACGGACCTCACCGGGGCCGCCCTGGCGGGCAGCGCGGCACTGCTGCTCGCCGGGACCGCCCTGCACCGGCGCTTCCGCCCGGGCCGGACACACTGACCGGCCGACGTGATACCCAGGCGGGTTGACGCGCCGAGCATCGGCAGGCCCCACCGGACCCGACCGGTGGGGCCTCCGCCATTCACGCGCCCGGCGACGACGGCGCTCGTCGCGCGCGGCGCGCCCGCGGTCCGCACCGTCCGCTGAGCGCGGTGCCTGCGGGCCACGGCAACGGCTTGATCCCGTCGTGGCACGGCGCCCGGTGATCGGCAAGGATGCTGCGGGCGCGCGGCCCCGGTCGCCGCACACGGACCCAGCGATGGAATGGAGCGCATCGATGACCTCTCCGGCCCCCCAGGACCTCGTCGTCACCCGGGCCACCCCCGACGACTGGCCGGTGATCGTCGACTGGGCCGCGGACGAGGGCTGGAACCCCGGGCTGTCCGACACCACCGCCTTCTTCGCCCAGGACCCCGACGGGTTCTTCGTCGGCCGGATCGACGGCGAACCGGTGTCGGCCGTCTCCGTCGTCAACTACGACGCCGACTACGCCTTCCTCGGCTGGTATCTCGTCCGCCCGGACCTGCGCGGCCAGGGCCACGGCCTCACCACCTGGAAGACCGCGCTCGCGCACGCCGGCAACCGCACCGTCGGCCTGGACGGCGTGGTGGCCGAGCAGGACAACTACCGCCAGTCCGGCTTCGAACTCGCCTATCGCACCGCCCGGTTCGTGGGCGAGGCCCCCGCCGCCGGGATCCCGGCCGGCGTCCGGCCCGCCGGTCCCGCCGACCTGGCCGCCATCACGGCGTACGACAGCGCCTGCTGCCCGGCCGACCGGCCGCGCTTCGTGGCCGCGTGGCTGACCGGCACCGGGCACCGGGCACTGGTCCGTCACGACGGCGACCGCCTCACCGGTTACGGGGTGATCCGCCCCGGCCGCGACACCCTGCGCATCGGCCCGCTCTTCGCCGACACCGCCGAGGACGCCCGCGCCCTGTTCACCGGCCTCACCGCCGAGGCGGCGGGCGACCGGGTCGCCATCGACGTACCCGAGACCAGCACGGCGGGCGTCGCCCTCGCCGAAGCGGCCGGCTTCAGCCCGTCGTTCGAGACCGCCCGCATGTACACGGGCCCGGTCCGCGACCATGCCCGCGACCGGGTCTTCGGGGTCACCACGCTCGAACTGGGCTGACCGTCACTCCCGGGTGCCCGGCAGCCACCGGGAAATGGTGTTGCCGCCGGCGTGCCCGGATGGTGGAGTGCTCGGATGGATCATCAAACCGTGCTCGCTCTGTACGACCGTGACATGCGCGAGGGCGCCCGGCCCGACGGGCCCGGCGCCCGGGTCGAACGCGCGGGCGCGGTGGTGCGCCAGGTGGCCGACGCCGCGGGCTGGAACGGCGTTCTCTGGACGGACCTGGACGAGGCGACCGCGGACCGTGCGATCGCCGACCAGATCGACTTCTTCGCGGCCCACGGGCGGGAGTTCGAGTGGAAGCTCTACGGCCACGACCTGCCGTCGGACCTCGGTGAACGGCTGGCCGCGGCCGGGTTCGAGCCGGAGCCGGCGGAGACGCTGATGGTCGGGGAGGTCGCCGGGCTCAGCCTCGACACCCGGCTGCCGGACGGCGTACGGGTGCTGCCCGCGACGGACCGGGCGGGCATCGAACTCGTGGTGGACGTGCACGAGAAGGCCTTCGGCACGGACGGTTCCCGGCTGCGGCACCGGCTGCTGGCGCGACTCGCCGACCAGCCGGAGAGCGTGGTCGCGATGGTCGCGCTCGCCGGGGACGAGCCGGTCAGCGCCGCCCGGGTCGAGCTGGTGCCCGGGGTGGAGTTCGCCGGTCTGTGGGGCGGCGGCACGGTGCAGGGGTGGCGCGGGCGGGGTCTGTACCGGGCCCTGGTCGCCCACCGGGCCCGGGTCGCCGCCGCGCACGGGTGCCGCTACCTCCAGGTGGACGCGTCGCCCATGAGCCGGCCGATCCTCGAGCGGCTGGGCTTCCACGCCCTGAGCACGACCACGCCGTACCTGTCTCCGCACTAGGCGGAGGGGCCGGCAGGCCGACCGAAGGCCGGGTACGCCCGCGCGGCGGGGCCGCACCGAGCAGCGGTGCGGCCC
>NZ_JBSHBL010000154.1:0-9907 GCF_053611985.1 Streptomyces sp. NPDC054770 | reverse complement strand
GCGGCCAGCTGCTGGCCGCGGGCAACGGCGACTGGGGCTTCACCGCCTTCGCCCTGGCCGGTGTCTCCTCGATGGTGTTCATCGGCATCGCCGCCCTGCGCTCGGCCAGGCAGCCGCAGCCCAGCAACGACCAGGAGAAGCTGGTCGCCGCCCACTGACCGGCCCCCGCCCGGACCGGTCCGGCGCCGCGCCCCTGCCACGGGCGCGGCGCCTTGCTACGGCTCTCCGGTGGGCTCCGCCTCCAGACCGGTGCAGGCCAGCTGCCCCGCCACCTCGGCGCATGCCTCCACGCCCCGGGGGGCCGGCACCGCGAGCATCGGGCTGGTGTAGCCGACGGAGTCCTCGGCGGGATAGCTCGCGGAGAGCACGTCCTGCCCGGCCCGGACCGAGACCTCCCGGGCCTGCGGGGTGTGCAGCCGCACCTCGGACCAGGCGGTGCCGCAGGCGGGGGACCAGCGCAGCCGGACGTCGTAGGCGACGCCGGTGACGCGGCTCTTGGTCCGCGCGTCCCGGTCGCACGCCGACGCGTCCGGCAACTCGCCCTGGCAGGACCGGCCATGACAGCGGGGTGCCGCCGACACCGGCTGCGCACCCGGTGTGCCGCGCCGGTCCGAGACGGTCACGGCGGCTGCCGTCACCCCGGCCACGGCGAGCAGCGCGAGCGCGGTCAGCGGCAGCCGCCACGACCGCCTCGCCGGTGGCCCCACCTGGGGCGTCTCGGCGACCGGCGGTCCCGCGGGGGCCTCGTACAGCGCCAGTACGGCCGCGGGGTCGGCGCCCGCCAGCCGGGCCAGGGCCTCCACGGCCGGGCGCGGCGGCCGTTTGTCGCCGGAGAGGTAGCGGTGCCAGGCGGACTTGCTGTAAGGGGTGCGGGCGGCCAGCGCCGCGAGGCTCAGTCCCGTACGCTCCTTCAGTTCGCGCAGCCTCGCCGCCGGCGACTCGTCCGATGGGGTGGTTCTCGCTCCTTCGGAGTGCGGCATGTTGCGTGCCTCGACTTCATTACGCTATGGGCGTTTCGCCCCTGTTGTCGGAATGGCTTCCCATCGGGACCGGGCCCGCAATCGGCGAACAGGTGTGAAGACGGTGAATCAGGGGGTGCATGTCGAAGACCTGTTCGGGAACCCGGGGTTCCCGAACAGGTCTCTGGGGTCAGGGAGTGCGGCGGTAACGGCCCGTCAGCACCACGGGACGGCGTGGCCGACCCGGACGTAGTGGGCGGAGACGTACCCCTTGTGGTGCGGGAGCCGGTACCAGGTGTGGTTGCCGCGCACCGAGCCGCCGTACGTCTTGCAGGCCAGCGGGACGAGCCGGTTGTGGTGGCGGTGGCTCACCACGCGGTAGCGGGTGCTCGGGCCGGAGCGGACGTTGAGCCGGACGCGGTGCGTGGCCACCCGGCCGACGGTCCGGTACGCGTAGTGGCGGTGGTGGAGACGGTGGGCCGCCGGCGCCGGCAGGGTGGTGTAGTTGTAGTACTGCACGATTCCCTGCGGTGCGGGGACCGGGGTGGCGGCGCTCGCGGTGGCGGCTCCGGCCGTGGGCAGGAACGCGAACACCGCGACCGTGGCCAGCAGGCCGTTCTTCAGGATCCGACGGGACATGGAAACCTCCGTGCTGTGGTGCCGGTGACCACGAAGCGTGATCACGAATCGGAGCGTTTCCGTGCCGGACCGTCACCATGTCGTCCCCGCGTGCCCTGGAACGGCTGGGACGTCCCAGGGCACGCCGGCCTCAGCCCATCTGGTCCTCGGCCGACAGGTGCTCGACCGTCTTCCCGGTGGCCGTGAAGGTCCGCGTGACATACCCAGACGAGTACACCCACAGAATCCGCAGTGGGGTGTCGCCGACGTTGCGGAACAGGTGGGGGACGGGGGACGGGACGTACGTGGTGTCGAACCGCTCGAGCCGTGTCACCTCGCCGTCCACCCACACCTCCGCCTCGCCCTCCAGGATCGTGACGTGCTCGTCGCAGTTGTGCGAGTGCAACGGCGCCCCGGAACCCACCGGGTAGACGCTCATCCCGCTGGTGATGAGGTTCTCCCCGCCCGCCGACGGCGTGGTGATCAGCGGGGTCGACAGCACCGCACCGCCGCGGTCCAGCAGGGGCACGGACGCGGCCTTGATGATCGTGGTCATCCCGGGGTTCCTCTCCAGTACGGCGTACCTGACACGCCGACCGACGGTAGGCCCCGTACGCGCGAACGGGTGCCCCCTGGCGTGCAGTTTTACCTTGCGCTCCGGGAGGTGTGAGCGTCCGCGAAGCGGTTGTAGCGTCACCTCGCAATCCACGGCCGCCGGAGAGAGAAGGCAGGTACCGGCCCCATGAGGCTCCCCGTTCTCAGCGAAGACGACATGGACCCCCGCCAGCAGGAGCTGGCCGCGCGGATCGCGGGCCGCCGCGGCGCCGTCCGCGGCCCGTTCCGGGTCTGGCTGCACAGCCCGGAGATGTGCGAACGCGCCGAGTCCCTCGGTGCCTTCGCCCGCTTCGACTGCAGCCTCCCCAAGCACCTGCGCGAGCTGACCCTGCTGATGGCCGCCCGCAACTGGGACGCCCAGTACTCCTGGAACGCCCACGTCCACCAGGCCGTCGAGGCCGGCATCCCGGAAGCGGCCGTCGAGGCCATCGCCGAGAAGCGCGAGGCGGTCTTCGAGGACGAGGCCGACCAGGCGTTCTACCAGTTCTGCCGGGAGGTCCTGGAGGAGCACTTCGTCACCGACGAGACCTTCGCCCGCGCCCTGGCGCACTTCGGCCCCAAGGGGCTGGTCGACACGATCGGCGCGCTCGGCAACTTCACCATGCTCGGGATGTGCCTCAACACCTTCCAGGTGGACCTCCAGGCCGACAGGGAGGCACCGTTCCCGGACATCCGCGGTTACGGCCGGATCGCCCCGGAAGGAGCCCGATCCGGGGCCTGACCATGAGAAACGCGGCCGATCTTTTAAGCGGAGAGCCGTTGACAGGATTGCCGACATTCGATTTGTCTGGGTGACCAGCGCGGGCGAGCCGCACGCGCGTTCGGAGGAAAAATGGATCGCTTGCTCCTCATGCACAGCTTCGTGACCGTCGCCCAGGTCGGCAGTTTCAGCGGAGCCGCCAAGAAGCTCGGCTCGTCCGGCTCCCTGGTGTCCCGGCACGTGGCGGAGCTGGAGCGGCAGATCGGCGTACGCCTGGTCAACCGCACCGCCCGCTCCGTGAGCCTCACCGAGCCGGGCCAGCGCTACGCCGAATTCGCCGCCCGCATTCTCGACGAGATCGAGGCCGAGGACGCCGGCATCGCCCAGCTCCACGACCGGCCCGAGGGCACCCTCAGCGTCATCTGTCCGAAGTGGATAGGCAGCCTCGACCTCGGGGACGCCATCGCCGCGTTCTCGGCCACGCATCCGAAGATCCAGGTCCGGTTCGAACTCGGCGGGATGTCCGACCGCACCTACGACTTCCTGGACAGCGGATTCGACGTCGCCTTCCACACCCGCGACCTCAGGGACTCCAGCGTCCGGCTGAAGAAGATCGCCTCACTGCCGTTCGTGCTGTGCGCCTCCGCGGAGTACATCGAGCGGTGCGGCACGCTCGCCCACCCGAACGACCTCGCCGCCCACGACTGCCTGGTCCACCTCAACGACCCGGTCTGGCGGATAGGCCACGGGCACACCAGCACCCTGCACAAGATCCGCAACATCGCGTTCTCGTCCAACTCCTACATCGCCCTGCAGAAGGCGGCGGTGCACGGCCGCGGCATCGCCCTGCTGCCCCAGCGCCCGGTCTACGACGACCTCGTCTCCGGCGCTCTCCAGGTGCTGCTGCCCGGCCTCGCCGTACCCGACCGCCCGCTGTACGCGATCTACGGACCCGGACAGGACACCCCGCGCAAGATCAGCGTCTTCCTGGACTTCCTCGCCGAGTGGTTCGCACAGAACCCGATTCCCGCGATCCGGTCGTAGCCGGGGCCGCAAGAAACGCTTGCGCATTCCGTAGAGCTCAGGCCATTGAGCCCCTCACGAGCCGAAATCTACGCTCGCGAGGCGACCCGGAAACGAGGAATCCATGGGAATCCAGAGAATCGAATCGGTCACCTACGGCATCGACGACCTCGGCGTATGCGTCCGGTTCTTCGACGACTTCGGGCTGTCGATGGTGGAACGGACCGACGAGCACGCGGTGTTCGAGACCCGTACCGGCCAGACCGTTCACCTCGACACCGTGCCGTCGCCGTCGCTGCCGGCCCCCGTCGAGGACGGGCCCACGCTGCGCGAGGTCGTCTGGGGCGTCGACACACCGGAGGAACTGGAGCGCCTGGTGGCCGAGGCCGGCCGGGACCGCGAGGTCCGCGAGAGCGCCGACGGCGTCCACCACACCGTCGACGAGACCGGCTTCGGCGTCGGCCTGACCCTGGCCCGCCCCACCCCGGCCCCGGTCGCGCCCCGCCCGGCCAACACGCTCGGCAGCGTCACCCGCTGGAACACCGCCCTGGAGCCGATCACCCGGGTCCGCCCGCTGCGCATGTGCCATGTCGCCCTGAACATCTTCAAGGAGGGCCGGGAGGCGGCCGTCGGCTTCTACGTCGACCGGCTCGGGTTCCGCCCGACCGACGTGGTCGAGCCGATGGGCGTCTTCATGCAGGCCCCCGGCGACGACGACCAGCACACCATGCTGCTGTGCCACCGCCCCGACAAGGCGGGCGTCAACCACATCGCCTACGAGGTGCCCGGCTTCGACGACGTCATCGAGGGCGGCAACTACATGATCGAGCACGGCTGGCGGGAGGCCCGCAGGCTCGGCCGGCACACCATCGGCTCCAACGTCTTCCGCTTCCTGCACGCCCCGTGCGGCGGCCGCGTCGAGTACGCCGCCGACATGGACCGGGCCGACGAGAAGTACGGCACCCGGGTCCACGAGACGACCCCGCCGCACCACATCTGGGCCCTGCGCACCAACCGCGACCAGGAAGCCCCCACCGCGTCCTGAACCTGGGCCTGAACCTGAGAGGGCACCCCCTTCATGACCACCGACCACGGCTATCCCGCCGTCCGCATGTACATAGCGGGCGAGTGGTGCCAGGGCGGCTCCGGACGGACCGCCCCCGTCGTCAACCCCGCCACCGAGGAGACGATCGGCGAGGTCCCCCTCGCCACCCCCGCCGACCTGGACCGAGCGCTCGAAGCCGCCGAGCACGGGTTCAGGGTGTGGCGCGCGACCTCGATCGCGAAGCGCAGCGCGATCCTGGACCGCGCCGCCGACCTGATCGCCGAACGCGCCGCCGGCATCGGCCGCGTGATGACCCTGGAGCAGGGCAAGACCCTCGCCGAGTCGACGGGCGAGGCCCGGCGCACCGCCGACACCCTGCGCTGGCACGTCGAGGACGCCCGGCGCGCGTACGGCCGTATCATCCCGTCCGCGCCCGGCACGGTTCTCACCGTCCGCCGCGAACCGATCGGCCCCGTCGCCGCCTTCGTCCCCTGGAACTTCCCGGTCGGCGGACCCAACCGGAAGATCTCCTCGGCCCTCTCGGCGGGCTGCTCGATCGTCATCAAGGCCTCCGAGGAGACGCCGGCGACGGCCGCCGCCCTGGTGGCGTGCTACGCGGACGCCGGCCTGCCCGCCGGGGTGCTCAACCTCGTCTTCGGCGAGCCCGCCGAGGTCTCGGCGCACCTCATCGCCTCCCCGGTCACCCGCATGATCGCCTTCACCGGCTCGGTGCCCGTCGGCAAGCTCCTCGCCGCCGAGACCGGCAGGGTCATGAAGCCGTCCCTGATGGAACTCGGCGGCCACGCCCCGGTCATCGTCTGCGCCGACGCCGACCCCGGACAGGCCGCCCGCCGGGCCGCCCAGGCCAAGTTCTTCAACGCCGGCCAGGTGTGCACCTCACCCAGCCGCTTCCTGGTCCACGAGTCCCTGGTCGAGGACTTCACCGCCGAGTTCGTGAAGGCCGCCGAGTCGGTCGTCGTCGGCGACGGTCTGACCCAGGGCACCACCATGGGTCCCCTCGCGAACGAGCGCCGGCTGCACTCGACCGTACGGCTGACGGCGGACGCGGTCGGGAAGGGAGCAACCGTCCTCACCGGCGGCGAACGGCTCGACCGCGCCGGTTACTTCTTCGCGCCGACCGTGCTCACCGACGTACCGGCGGACGCGGACCTGCTGTCCGAGGAGCCGTTCGGACCCCTCGCCCCGATCGTGCCCTTCCACGACCTCGACGACGCCCTGGCCACCGCCAACTCGCTGCCGTACGGCCTGGCCGCCTACGGTTTCACCAGGTCGGCCGCCACCGCCGAGAAGCTCGCCGACGGGCTGGAGGCGGGCATCCTCTCCCTCAACCACTGCGGCGGCTCGGTGCACGAGGCGCCCTCGGGCGGGGTCAAGGACAGCGGGTACGGCCGGGAGGGCGGGCCGGAGGCACTGGACGCCTACCTGATCACCAAGCGCGTCTCCCACCTGCTGACGCCATGAGGTACGCGCGAGTTGCGGTGGAGGGCCGGGCGGTCTGGGGCCGGGTGGGGCCGACGGCCGTGGAGCTGCTGTCCGGGTCGCCGCTGGAGGGCGACCCGGAGGTCCGCGGCACGGTCCCGGTCGCCGAGGCCGTCTGGCTGCCGCCCGTCGTGCCGGGCGTGTTCTACGCCGTCGGCTACAACTACCCCCGGCACATCGAGCACGCCGGTGCCACGACCCCCGACCGCCCCGAGGCCGGCTACCGGGCCAACAACGCGCTCACCGGCCACCGTTCGCCGATCGTCAGACCGGCCGAGGTGACCGGACGCTTCGAGGCCGAGCCGGAACTCGTCGCCGTCATCGGCCGCACGGTCCGGTACGCGACGTACGACGACGCCCGCAAGTCGGTCTTCGGCTGGACCATCGGCAACGACGTCAGCGCCCGTACCTGGCAGCACCAGGACCGCACGTTCTGGCGCAGCAAGAACAGCGACACGTTCAAGCCGATGGGGCCGTGGATCGAGACCGAGGTGGACGCGCTGGCCCAGACGACCACGCTGAGCGTCAACGGCGAGGTGCGCGCCACGTTCCCGACCGGGGACATGGTCTTCGATCCCTTCGACTTCATCGTGGAGATCACCCGGCACATCACCCTGCACCCCGGTGACGTGCTGTGGATGGGCGCCGAGTCCACGTGTCAGATCGACCCCGGCGACACCGTCGAGGTCGCGATCAGCGGCATCGGCGTGCTGTCCAACCCCGTACACCTGGAAGGCAACCACTCATGACCGCGGAACCCCGCTACATCCACCACGTCAACTTCCCCACCACCGACCCCGACCGCACCGCGGCCTGGTACACCAAGGTCTTCGGGATGAAGCGCATCATGCCCAAGTCCAACACCCGCGTGGTGCTGATGACCCGGGGCACCTTCGACCTGCACTTCACCCCCGTCGAGGAGATGGAGCGCATGGCGCCCTACCACTTCGCCGTCGAGGTCGACGACTGGGACGACTTCCTCGCCCATCTCAAGGAACTGGGCATCCGGCACACCCGGCCGATCGAACGCCCCGAGAACCAGTCCAAGTTCTGCTACATCCACGACCCCGACCACACCATGATCGAGCTCGTCTACCACAGCCGCCGCCCCAACTAAGCGCATCAGTACGGGAGTTCACCCCATGCCCATCGCCGACTCCGACGGCACATCCATCTACTACGAGCGCCACGGCAGCGGCCCGGCGATCCTGTTCGTGCACGGCAGCGGTGGACACCACGCCGCCTGGTGGCAGCAAGTGGCAGCGCTGCGCGAGGAGTTCACGGTCGTCACCGTGGACCTGCGCGGCTTCGGCAAGTCCGACTCGTCCATGGCGGAGTTCGACGGCCAGGACTTCCCCGGCGACGTGGTCGCCGTCCTCGACCAGGAGGACATCACCGACGCCATGCTGGTCGGCCAGTCCATCGGCTCCGTCGCCGCCCTGCGCGCCGGCCTGCTGCGCCCCGAGCGGGTCTCCTCGGTCGTCCTCGGCCACTCCCTCGGCGGCATCAGCCACCCCGAGCTGAAGGAACTGGCCGCCGCCGACCGCGCGGAGGCCGTGAAGCTGCCCGTCATCGACCGGCTGCTGACCAGATCGTTCCAGCAGGAGCGGGCCGACCTCACCTTCCTCTTCCAGCAGATGGGCACGTTCAACGTGGCCAGGATGCAGGACCTGCGCAACCTCGACACCAACGGCCCCACCCTGGACGAGATCCGGGCCTCCGGCGTGCGGGTCGCCTTCCTCGCCGGGGAGAAGGACGCGGTCCTCAGCGTGAAGACCGTGACCCGCGCCCACGAACTGCTGCCCGGCTCGCACCTGGAGATCGTCGAGGGCGCCCCGCACTCCATGTACTGGGAGACGCCCCAGCAGTACAACGCGGCCGTCAGCCGGCTCCGCCGCACCCTCACCGCACCGAAGGAAGCAGCATGACCAGCCTCACCCTGGCCGCCGCCGAGGAGATCATCGGCGCCGCCCACCAGCGCGCCCAGGAGATCGGCAAGGCGGTGAGCGTCGCCGTCGTGGACGCCGGCGGCTTCCCGATCGCCATCCGCCGCCCCGACGGCGCCCGCCCGCTCACCCCCGACATCGCCCGCGCCAAGGCCTATACCGCGGCGATCATGCAGCGCCCCGGCAACATGCTGAAGAAATGGCAGGAGTCCCAGCCGGTCTTCTTCTCCCAGCTCTCCCAGCTCCCCGGCGCCGCCCTGCCGATCATGGCCACCGAGGGCAGCCTCACGATCAAGAAGGACGGCGAGATCATCGGCGGGCTCGGCATCGCCGGCGGCACCGCGGACGAGGACCAGCGGATCGCCGAGGAGGTCCTGAAGGCCCTCGGCTACGAGCTGGAGTTCGCCGCGTGGGGCGTCGCCGGCGGAAAGGACTGACACCATGGCGGACACGTTCAACTACCGCATCGACCACCACGGCAGCCTGGTCCGCCCGGCAGGCCTGTCCACCGCCGACCCGGAGGCCGTCGACACGGCGGTCCGGGAAGTGGTCGCCTACCAGCGCAAGCTGCGCTCCACCGTGGTCACCGACGGCGACTTCCCCCGCGAGGACTTCCGCAGCGCCGTCCTCGACGGCGTGTCGGGCTTCCGCCGTACCGGCGAAGTGGGCCCGGACGGCCTCGCCCGCTGGGTCGCCGAGGCACTCCCCAAGGCCAACGGCCCACTGCTCGCCGACTGGGCCGCCAAGCTCGCCGACCTGACGGTGATCGCCCCGAAGGCCACGCTGCCCTCACCGGCGTATCTGGCGGCCACCACTTTCCAGCCCGACCTCGGCATCTCCTCGGCCCGGGAACTCGGGGAGGCCCTCGCGGAGATCGTCCGGGCCGAGATCGAAGCTCTTGTCTCGAAGGGCGTCCGCCTGATCCAGCTCGACAACCCGCTCCTGCTGGCCCAGTCGAGCACCGACCCGGCCGACCCCGGCGCCCTGTCCTTCGCGGACGCGCTGGCCGTCGACGCGTCTGCGGTACGCCTGGACGAACGCTCGGAGAGCGTCCGCATCGGCCTCGCCCCCGGCTGGTCGGCCCCGGCCGAGGTGGACCGGGCCCGCGCCGAGCAGCTGTACGCCGGCATCGACGCCGACCGCTGGATCCTCCCCTTCGACCAGGGCACGCAGGCCGAACTCGACCTCGTGAAGGCACTCCCGGACGACAGGGACTTCTGCCTGGGCGTGGTCGACGCGACGGCGGCGCAGCTGGAGGACATCGACACCGTGATGTCCCGTATAGACGCGGCAGCCGAGTTCAAGGACCTGGAGGACGGCGCCGTTTCCCCGTCGCGGGGCTTCGCGGACGTGGCGTCGAGGCCACTCCTGACCGCGGAGGACCAACGCCGCAAGCTGGTACTGGTCGAGACCATCGCCCGGTACTGCTGGGGCAACGAGTTCTGAGTCGTCCGCGGCGCCGTCGTGGCCGGTCGCGCAGTTCCCCGCGCCCCTGAAGGGG
>NZ_JBSHBL010000153.1:0-9986 GCF_053611985.1 Streptomyces sp. NPDC054770 | reverse complement strand
GCGTGGGCGGGGTGTCCCCCCGCGACCTTTCTCGGGGTGGGGGGCCGGGGGGGGGGGGGGGTCCGTCGGGGGAGCAGGTTGGCGGCACCCGGGGGGGGGGTGTGCGGGGGGTCCCCAGGGCGCCACCAAAAGGGGTGAACGGTCGTAACTTTCCCGTGCGGGCCACGTTCGGTCGCGCTATGCAATCATATGGCGGCGGAACGTCACATCTGGATCTGTGCCCAGATCTGCGGAAACGTCACGTCGATGCCAGTTCCCGGCGCGCGGCCCGCCGCCGGGCCGCGGCCTCGGGGTCGAGGGCGGGTACGGCGGCCAGGAGTTGCCTGGTGTAGGGGTCCTGGGGGTTGTCGTAGACCTCGTCGGCGGGCCCGGTCTCGACGATCCGGCCGCGGCGCATGACCGCGACCCGGTCGCTGACCTGGCGTACGACGGCGAGGTCGTGGGCGACGAAGACGAGCGCGAGCCCGAGTTCGCGCTGGAGCTCGCCGAGCAGGGCGACGACCTGGGCCTGGGTGGTGACGTCCAGCGCGGAGACCGGCTCGTCGCAGACGATGACGCGCGGGTCGGCGGCGAGCGCCCGCGCGATGCCCACGCGCTGGCGCTGGCCGCCGCTGAACTCGTGCGGATAGCGCTGGTAGTGCGCCCCTTCGAGCCCCACACGCTCCAGCAGCTCGGTCACGCGCCCCCGGATGCGCCCCTCGTCGCGTTCGCCCCGCGCCCGCAGCGGGTCGGCGATCGACTCGCCGATGCTGCGCCGCGGGTTGAGGGAGGACACCGGGTCCTGGAAGACCATCTGGACGGCCGGATTCACGCCCACGCGCGCGTGGCCGTCGTAACGGACCTCGCCCGCCGTCGGCTCCAGCAGTCCGACCAGCATCCGGCCGAGGGTGGTCTTGCCGCTGCCGCTCTCGCCGACGACGCCGAGGGTCTCGCCCCGGTGCACGGTCAGCGACACGTCGTCCACGGCCGCGAACGCCCGTTTCCCGCGCCCGAACTCGCGGCGCAGGCCGGTCGCCTCCAGGACGACCTCCTCGGACGCCTGGGAGGGCGCGCGGACCGCGTCCACGCGCGGGACGGCGGAGAGCAGTTCCCGGGTGTACGGCTGCGCGGGCGCGCCGAGCACGGCGGCGACCGGCCCCTGTTCGACCACGCGCCCGTGCCGCATGACGAGCACCTGGTCGACGCTCTCGGCGGCGACGCCCACGTCGTGGGTGACCAGCAGCAGGGCCATGCCGGTCTCCTCGCGCAACGTGTGGAGCAGGTCGAGGATCTGGGCCTGGACCGTCACGTCGAGGGCGGTAGTGGGCTCGTCGGCGATGAGCAGCTCGGGCTCGCAGGCGAGCGCCATGGCGATCAGCGCGCGCTGGCGCATGCCGCCGCTGAACTCGTGCGGGCGGGACCGGGACCGGCGCGGGGCGTCCGGGATGCCGACCCGGTCCAGGACCTCCACGGCACGCGCGCGTGCGGCTCGCCGTGACGCGCGCGTGTGCACCCGGTACACCTCGGCTATCTGGTCGCCGATCGCGTAGTACGGGTCGAGGGACGACAGCGGGTCCTGGAAGACCATCGCCGCCTTCGCGCCGCGCAGCCGCCGCAGTTCGGCGTCGGAGGCGGCCTGTACGTCGGTGCCGGCGACCTCGACCGCTCCGCCGATCCGGGCCCCGGTGCCGTGGTGCAGGCC
Organism: Streptomyces sp. NPDC054770; assembly: GCF_053611985.1. NCBI lineage: Bacteria > Bacillati > Actinomycetota > Actinomycetes > Kitasatosporales > Streptomycetaceae > Streptomyces > Streptomyces sp. NPDC054770. Next base: position 8,305 of record NZ_JBSHBL010000153.1, on the reverse strand, counting down.
CAGCAGCGCCGAGGCGACCGTGGACTTGCCGGAGCCGGACTCGCCGACCAGGGCGAGGGCCCCACCGCGCTCCAGGGTGAGCGACAGCCCGTCCACGGCTCGCAGATCCCCGAACTCGACGGTCAGGTCAGTGACTCGGACGAGACTCACGTCAGTACCACCCGTCGGTCGGCCACCGCGTACAGCACGTCCGCGACGGCGTTGGCGAGCACCACGAAGAAGCCGACGACGAGGACCATGCCGACGACGACGGGCAGGTCGACCACGCTGACGGCGTGCACGAGTTCCTGGCCGAGGCCCGGCAGTCCGAACAGCGTCTCGGTGAGCACCGCACCGCCGACGGCCGAGCCGAAGTTGTTGGCATTCAGCGCGATGACCGGCGCGAGCGCGCCGCGCAGGGCATGCCGCCCGACGATCGACCGCTCGCTCACGCCGTACGCGCGGAAGGTGCGGATGTGGTCCTCGGCCAGGGTCTCCAGCATCGACGCCCGGGTCATCCGGGCGAACGCGGCGGACTCGATGAGGGCGAGGGAGAACCAGGGCAGCAGCAGGTTCCACGCCCACTGCTCGGGGTCGTCGGTGAACTTCACGTACTGCGGGAAGGGCAGCAGCTGAAGTTCGCCGCAGACGACGATCATCAGGACCAGGCCGATGACGAAGACCGGCGTGGCCCAGCCCGCCAGCGTGAGGCCGGTCAGCACCCGCTCGGTGAGCCGGCCGCGCCGCCAGACGGAGAGCACGCCGGTGCCGACGCCCAGGACCAGCCACAGCACCATCGCGCCGAACACCAGCGAGAGGCTGACCGGAAGCCTGGTCAGGATGATGCTCAGGACCTGCTGGTCGGTCTGGTAGGAGAGGCCGAGGCAGGGCGCCGAGCAGTGCTCCACGGCGGTGCCGGTGGAGTAGTCCTGGCCGACGACCAGGCCCTGCAGGAAGTGCCAGTAGCGCACGTACAGGGGGTCGTCGAGGTGCAGTTGCTGGGCCACCTGGTGCACCTGCTCCGGGGAGCAGCGCGGGCCGCAGGTGATCTGGGCGACGTTGCCCGGGGTGACGTAGAAGACGACGTAGACGATCACCGAGATGGCGAGCAGGGTCGCCAGGGTGCCGATGGTGCGGCGGAGCAGGAAGCCGCCGAAGCCGTTCACGCGGACTCCTCCTTCGCCGTCGTCACGGCCTCACGCCCGCGGCCGGTGCCGACACCGAGCCGGGAGGCGGCGCGCGGGTCCAGGGCGGTGCGGACGCCGTCGCCGAGGACGGTCAGCGCGAGGACGGTCACGAACAGCGCGCCGGCCGGCAGGAGCAGGTACTGCGGGGCCGCCTGGTACCAGACGTCGGCGGCGGTGAGCATCTGGCCCCAGGAGGGTGTCGGCGGCTTCACCCCGACGCCGAGGAAGGACAGGGCCGCCTCGACGCTGATGTTGACCGGGATGAGGATCGAGGCGTACGTGATGACCGGCGCGGCCAGGCCGGGCAGCAGCTCCCGGCGGGCGATGCGCCAGGCCCCCCAGCCGCTGAGCCGTGCGGCGGCGACGTAGTCGAGCCCCTTCAGGGTGAGCGTCTGGGCGCGCACGATCTTCGCGATGTTGCCCCAGGAGATGAGCCCGATGACGAGGGTGACCAGGACGGGCCGGGGGAAGCTCTGCGGCACGATCGCGAGCAGCGCCAGCGATATGATCATCAGGGGCAGCGCGACGAAGATGTCCGTGATCCGGCTCAACAGTTGATCAATCCATCCACCGCCGAGCGCGGCCGCCACTCCGACGAGCAGCCCGATGACGACCTGGATCACGGTCGCCGAGAACGCGACACCGAGCGACACCCGGGCCCCGTACACCAGCCGTGCGAACAGATCACGGCCGGTCTGCGGCTCCACGCCCAGCCAGTGGTGGCCGGTGATGCCTCCCAGTGGGCCGGTCGGCACGCCGCCGCGCGCGGAGTCGATGAGCGACGGGTGGTAGGTGGTCGGGTCCTGGCCCTCCAGTGCGGTGAGCAGGGGTGCGGCGAGCGCGACCAGGACGAGCAGCGCGACGATACCCGCCGCGACCGTGGCGGCCCGCTGCGCACGCAGCCGCCGCCAGAACTGACGAGCCCCCGAAGCCCCCGAGGCGAGCGCCTCGGGGGCCTGGGTGGCGACAAGTGCCTCGCTCACGGTGCTACTTCACCGCGACCTGGGAGATGTCCAGGACACCGGTCCAGTCACTGATCACGACGTTCTTGATGTCCTTGCCGACCAGCCGCTTGTAGACCGGGTGGAACAGCGGCACGGTCAGCGCCTGCGCGCCGATCTTCTTGTCCAGTGCACCCCACCGCTTGGCGGCCGCGTCAAGATCGGTCAACTTGTTGATCGCGTCAATCTCGGCGTTGACCGAAGCATCGTTGAGCTGGGAAGCGTTGAAGTTCGCGCCGTCCTTGACGATCTGCCGGCCGTCGAAGATCGGGGCGAGGAAGGGACCGCCGGAGGGCCAGTCGGCACCCCACGCGGCGAGGAAGAAGCCCGGCTCGGTCTTCACGCTGTGGACGGTGTCGGAGTAGTTGTTGTCCTCCAGACCCTGGAGCTTGACCGTGATGCCGGCCTTCTTGAGGGCGTCCTGGATCGCGGTCGCGATCTCGGGGCTCGTCTTGAAGTTGTCGGCGTTGTCGTGGGTCAGCGTGACGGTGAGCCCGTTCGGGTAACCGGCCTCCTTCAGCAGCTCCTTGGCCTTGGCCGCGTTGCCGGTGGCACCCGCCGGGAAGAGGTCGTACGGCGTGTAGCCGAAGGACTTCTGGTCGGGCAGGAAGGTGGTCGCGGGCTCGGCGAGGGCGCTGCCGCCCGCCGCGTTGACCACGGACGACCGGTCGACGGCGTACGAGATCGCCTCGCGCACCTTGGGGTTGTCGAACGGCTTGACCTTCGGGTTGAACGCTATGTAGTTCGTGTAGCCGAAGTGGCCGGTGCCGACGCGCGCGGCGAGTTCCTTGTCGCCCGTCACCTTGGCGAGTTCGGCCGGACCGAGGTTGGTGTCCGTCGTCACCGCGGCCGCGTCCGTCCCCTGGGACGCCGACAGCCGCTGGTTGATCACGGACGAGTCGAGGCCGGACTGCACGTCGATCTTGTCCGGGTACGCCTTGCGCTGGTCGTCGACGGCCGCGGACCAGTACTTGTTGCGCTCCAGGATCAGGTGCTCACCGTCGTTCTCGTTCTTCACGACCTTGTAGGGGCCGGACGAGATCGGGTGCTCCTCGTACTTCGTACCCGTGTCCTTGGCCTGCGGGACCGGCGTGAACTGCGTCTGCGTGGCCAGGAACGGGAACTCGCCCTCGGGCTTGTTCAGGTGGAAGACGATGGTGCGGTCGTCCGGCGTCTCGATCGCCGAGAGCCCCTTCTTGTCCTTGTACGGCCCCTGGTAGTCGGCGGCGCCGACCAGCCAGTCCCGCAGGTAGGGGGCGCCGCCGGAGAGCTCGGGGGCGAAGGATCGCTCGATGCCGTACTTGATGTCGGCGGACGTGATCGCGGTGCCGTCCTCGTACTTGAGGCCCTTCTTCAGGGTGTACGTCCACACGGTCGCGTTCTTGCTGGCGCGCCCGGTGTCGGTGGCCAGGTCGGGGACGACCTTGGTGCCGGCGGCGCCGTTCGCGCGGTTGCGGGTGGTGAGCGTGCGGAAGACCAGGGACGGCACGTTGCCGCCGCCGGAGGTGTACAGGCGGGCCGGGTCGAAGTCCGTCTGGGGGTCGGAGTTCAGGACGGTGAGCGTGCCGCCCTTGTGCGGCGTGGAGTCGCCACTGGAGCCGTTGGCATCGTTGTCCTTCGGCCCGCAGGCGGCGGCGCCCGCTGCCACGACCAGGGCAAGCGAAACGTACGCCGCGCGGGCGCTGGTTACGGACGGGTGACGCATCGGAATGACGACCTCTCGGAAGGCGAGTCTCGATGGGCGAGACAGATTGACGAGGAGTGAGACGAAAGTGAACAGACGTCTGCCCCGGCGTCAGGTCGTCGAAAGAGCCGCGACCCAAGTCACGGCAACAGAGAAAAGTCGCGACGCGAACGCCTGGAGGCGGGCGTCAGCGACAGTGGATGTCGGCCACGCAGAGCGCGGTCACGCCGATGAGCGCCAGCTCGATGGCGGCGCGCGCGGAGGCGTGAAGGGACGACATGCCCAGAAATATGTATGAACTTTCTGCGCATGTCAATGTGATGTATGAGCCACCTGTCAACTCTTGGGGTAGGGCCACGGGTTGGGCAGACAGTGGATCCCGTCATGGTCCAGGAACTTCGTCTGCTGCTGCATGACCGGCGCCAGCTCGCCGTCCTTGTCGCAGGTCACATGACCGTAGCCGAGCCGGTGGCCGACCTCGTGGTTGATCAGCATCTGCCGGTAGGCGTGGATCTTGTCGCCGTACGTCTTGCTGCCCTGGGCCCAACGGTACGCATTGATCATGACGCGTTCGGTCGACGCCGAGTCGCAGGACACGTTGTCCTCGGTCGTGTCGAGACCGGACTTGGCGCACCACTTGGCGGTGGTGCCGGGGCTGGCCAGCGTGATCACGAAGTCGGGCTTGCCGGAGGACACGCGCGCGAAGGTACGGGCGCCGTCGTGGGCCCAGCTGCGCTCGTCGTTGAGCGTCTTCTGCACGGCCTCGGCGAACAGTTTCCCGTCCAGCCCCAGCCCCTGCTCCACGTCGACGCGGTAGGTGTACTTCCGCCCCTTGCCCGGCGCCTTCGCGCTCCCGGGCACGGTGCTGAACTTCCCGGACCCGGCCAGCTCGGCGCTGAGCGGGTACTTCTCACCCATCGCCTGCTCGTACGACAGTGTCGCCACACCGGGCGAGGCGGAGACGGACGGCGTCGTACGGCTGTTTCCGCGCGAGGCGGCGCCATCGGTGGCCCGCGTCCCGCCCGCGGCCGACTCGGACCCCACGGCGCTGCCGTCGCGGCCGTCGACGACCTGTCCGGCGACGATCACCGCGAGCACGGTGGTGACGGCGGCGGCCGCGATCCCGGCGAAGGTCCGGCCCTTGCCGCCCTTGGGTTGCGCGGGCTCGCCGGCGTTCGCGGTGCCGTCGTCCGCAGCACCGCCGCCGGCGTCGGACGCCAGCGCGGACGTACGCGGACCGGAGCCGGGCGGATACGTTTCCGCACGCTGGGCTCCGATGCCGGGGCGGGGCGTGAAGACGTCGACGTCCTCGTCGAAGGCGTCGACGTAGTCCTGCCGCGGCCTCGCGGGCCCGCCCTGCCGCTGCCGCGGTATGGACACACCGGCCGCCCCGGAGGCAGCGCCGCCCGGGCCGCCCAACTCGCCCCAGCCACCGCCCGCTTCACGCTGCTGCGGGTGACCGCCACGAACTCGGGGGACACCGCGGGCCGGGGTTCCGTCCGGAAGACGCGGGACACCGTGGGCCGGGGTCCCGTCCGTGAACCGCGGCGAACCGCCCGGCGGTGTTCCGCCGGCCGGGCGCGGCACCGTCGTCCCCGCAGGCCCGCGCTCCCCGTCCCCGTCTCCCGGACCCTGTTTCCGGGCCGCGCGCACGTCCGCTATGTCCGCGGGGTCACCCTTGGGTGCCGGGCCGCGGCGACTGTGCCGTCCCACTCGCCCCTCAGCTCCCCGCGCCCGGCGCGACCGGTCCGCCGCCCGACTCGCCGGCGGAGGCGAGGAGTTCGCGGAACGCCCCGGCCACCGCGCCCGGGTACTCCATCATCGCCACGTGCCCGGCGTCCGGCATGGACAGCAGCCGGGAGTAGCGGAAGCTGCGCGCGGCCTTCTGGGCCATCCGGTAGCCGACGAGCTGGTCGCGGCCTCCGTAGATCAGCAGGGTCGGGGCGAGGACGCGCTCCGCCTGGCGCCAGAGCCCGTGCTGGCCGCCCAGTGTGTACGCGTTGACGATCCCGCGCGCGGACCGCGCCATCGCGTCCCAGAAGTACGGCAGCCGCAGCCGCCGCTCCAGTTCCTCCACCGCGTCCTGGAACGCCTCGGGCGTCACCCGGCCGGGGTCGCCGTAGCAGAGGGCCAGCACACCCCTCACCCGCTGTTCGGCGGTCCACTTGCCGGTCGTGCGGGTGAGCAGCCCGGCGACGCCGGGGAGGCCGAGGACGACCGTCGGCATGGCCGTGCGCTGCACACGCAGCTCGGGCAGGGCAGGCGAGACGAGCGTGAGGGTGCGGACGAGGTCTGGGCGGACGGCGGCGACGCGGGTGGCGACCGCACCGCCGAGGGAGTTGCCGAAGAGATGGACGGGACCGCGGCCGGCCGCGTCGAGGTATCGGATCACCGCGCGCGCGTGCCCGGTGATGGAGTAGTCGCCGTCGTCCGGTGGCGGCGAGTCGCCGAAGCCCGGCAGGTCGACCGCCTCGCCGTCCACGACGCCTTCGAGCCGCTCCATGAGCAGCGACCAGTTCTGCGAGGAGCCGCCGAGCCCGTGGACGTACAGCGCGGGCGGCAGGCCCTCGCGCGCGGGCGGCCGGGAACGGACCGAGAGCGTGACGCCGGGCAGGCGCACCGACCGCAGCCGCTCACCCTCCGCGACTCTGACTGCCGCCGCCTCTGGGAGCACGCTGGTGGGCGGCACGGAGGGCAGCTCGGTCGAAGACATGGGCCAATGTTACGAGACGATCACACAGTGATTCGTGTGTTCGCCGTCACAGAGCCACCCGGGCGGGCCGGGACGGCATAGCGTCCTCATCCCGTGTCTCCTACGCTCGTAAACAGGGCACCCGTACGTGGCCCCCCGGCTTCCGCCGGGGATGTTCGAAGGAAGGGAGCCCACCATGACGCAAGACCCCAGCGACCCCGACGTACTCGACGATCTGGAGGCGCAGGACGCCCCGGAGATCGATGTCGAGGCCCCCGAGGGCGACGCGGCCGAGCAGCACACGGACATCACGCCGTCCCACGACGACCCGCTCACCGGGGTGGACCCGGACCGCGCGAACGAGGCCGATCTCATCGAACAGGCACGTGTGGTCTCCCTCGACGAGGAGGACTACCGCTGACCACGGCCGGCCCCCGGTGGGCCCACCTGGCCTGTCCGCATTTCCCGGTGCGGCTTTCGCCGTCGTCCGGTACGTGAAATTCTGCGTTCGCACCGCGCACAGCACGGTTACCGAAAAGTACGATGGCCGCGCGGAGCGATCCGCATGTGTACGACTCATGTGGACGACCTAGGGAGGCGGCGTGACAGCCATCGAGCAGACAGAGGCGGCACGCCCGCGGGGCACTCGCCTGCCGCGCCGTGCCCGACGGAACCAGTTGCTGGGCGCCGCCCAGGAAGTATTCGTCGCGCAGGGGTACCACGCGGCCGCGATGGACGACATCGCCGAGCGCGCCGGCGTCAGCAAGCCGGTCCTCTACCAGCACTTCCCGGGCAAACTCGACCTCTACCTGGCCCTGCTGGACCAGCACTGCGAAGCGCTGATCCAGGCGGTGCGCGGCGCGCTCGCGTCGACGACCGACAACAAGCAGCGGGTCCGGGCGACCATGGACGCGTACTTCGCGTACGTCGAGGACGACGGCGGGGCCTTCCGCCTGGTCTTCGAGTCCGACCTGACGAACGAGCCCGCGGTGCGCGAGCGCGTCGACAAGGTCACCAACGAGTGTGCCGAGGCGATCTGCGAGGTCATCGCCGAGGACACCGGCCTGCCGAGCGCCGAGTCGATGCTGCTGGCCTCCGGCCTCGGCGGCCTCGCCCAGGTGGTGGCGCGCTCCTGGCTGCACAGCGACCGCACCGTCCCGCGCGACCAGGCGGTACAGCTGCTGACCTCGCTGGCGTGGCGGGGCATCGCGGGCTTCCCGTTGCACGGGATCGAGTCCCACCACTGACGGCGCCGCGGGGCATTCCCGTTCGCTGTTCGCTCCTGGCGTGCTCGCCCGCAGCGTGTACGTCCCCTCACCGGGCTAATGTGTGCAGCGTACGGCGCGGAAGGTCGCGCACTTCACTGACCGTCGGAGGGACATAGCCGTGGAGGTCAAGATCGGCGTGCAGCACGCGCCCCGCGAGATCGTTCTGGAGAGCGGTCTGAACGCCGAGGAGGTCGAGCGCCTCGTCGCCGAGGCGCTGGCCGGCAAGTCACAGGTGCTGTCCCTGGAGGACGAGCGCGGCCGCAAGGTCCTGGTCCCGACGGACCGCCTGGCGTACATCGAGCTCGGCGAGCCGACGGTGCGCAAGGTCGGCTTCAGCGCGGTCTGACCGCAGCAGCGCAGCAGCACGGAGGGGCCGGGCGGACATGTGTCCGCCCCGCCCCCCCCGCCGGGCCCGCCCCCCCCGGCCCCCCCCCCCAAGATTGCCACCCAAAGGGCCCACAGGAGGATTTTATTAAACCCGGGGAGCGGGTTTA
>NZ_JBSHBL010000152.1:0-10026 GCF_053611985.1 Streptomyces sp. NPDC054770 | reverse complement strand
TCGGCAGCCCGGCCCGGAGCGGCCGCCGGTCCAGGCGGCCGTGACCGAGGGGGCGTGGCTCAGGCCGCCGTGACCTTCACCGGCTCGGTGTCCGCGTCGCTGTGCCGCTCGGCCCAGCTCTCCAGCGCGGTCCGGCAGGCGTGGTCGAGGTGGTGCAGCCCGGAGAGGTCCACCCGGATCGGGCGGTCCTGGGGCAGCGCCTCCAGGCTGTCGAGGATCTTCGGCAGCCGCAGGAAGGTCGCGTTGCCCGACAGGTAGGCGTCGATCGGCCCCGAGCCCTTGTCGACGACCTCCAGTTTCAGGTGCGAGGCCTCCCAGGCCGTCTTGACGATCGACAGCGCGAGCCCGATCAGCACGCCCTCGAACATGCTCACCGCGACGATCGACACCGCCGTGACGACGAGGATGAGGGCCTCGCCCCGGTGCTCGCGCCACAGCACGGCCAGCGCCCGCACCGGGATCAGCTTGGCGCCCGAGTAGACCAGGATTCCGGCGAGCGCCGGGATCGGGATGTAGCCCAGGACGCCCGGCAGCAGGGCCGCGAACAGCAGCAGCCAGACGCCGTGCAGCACCCGGGACGCCTTGGTGCGGGCGCCCGCCTGGACGTTGGCCGCGCTGCGCACGATCACTGCGGTCATCGGCAGCGCGCCGAGCACCCCGCAGAGCGCGTTGCCCGCGCCCTGGGCGACCAGTTCCCGGTCGTACTCGGTCCGCGGACCGTCGTGCAGCCGGTCCACGGCCGCCGCGCTGAACAGCGACTCGGCGGACGCGATCAGCGTGAACGCGACGATCGTGCCGATCAGCCCGACGCTCGCCAGCTCGCCGAAGGCGCTCAGCGGCGGCGGCTGGACGGAATCCAGCAGCCCGTGCACCTCGACGGTGGCCACCGGAAGGCTCAGGAAGAAGGCGGCCAGGGTGGCGAGGCCGACGGCGGCCAGCGGTCCGGGGACCGTCCGTACCTTCGCCGGGGCGTGCTTCCACAGCACCAGGACCGCGATCGTGCCCGCGCCGAGGGCGAGCGAGGCCAGCGCCTCGCCGTCCCCGAGGGCGTCCAGGAACGCCGCGGGCAGTCCGGCTATCTTGCCGGGGCCCGACTCGGGGGCCTTGGTGGCGAGCGCCGGATACAGCTGGCCGGCGATCAGCACCAGGCCGATTCCGGCCAGCATGCCCTCGACGACCGAGATCGAGATGGCCCGGAAATAGCGCCCCAGCTTCAGGACGCCCATGGTGATCTGGAGGACGCCGGTGGCCAGCACGATCACCCCGAGCAGCGGCAGCCCGAACTCCCGTACCGCCTCGAAGACGAGCACGGTCAGCCCGGCGGCCGGCCCCGACACCTGAAGGCTGCTGCCCCGCATCAGCCCGGTGACGAGACCGCCCACGATGCCGGTGACCAGGCCGAGTTCGGCCGGGACACCGGAGGCCACGGCCACGCCCACGCAGAGCGGGAGCGCGACCAGGAACACGACGAGGGAAGCGGCGAAGTCCTGGCGTATGTAAGGGAATTTGGTCATCGCGGCGCTCACAGGGCCTCGAAGGTGTCGGTGCCGGCGCGGTGTTCGCGCACGGCACCGGTGTGGACCTCGTAGTACCAGCCGCGCAGGGTCAGTTCGCCCGCCGCCAGCTTCTTGTCGATGCAGGGGTACGAGCGCAGCCGCAGCAGCTGGGCGAGCACGTGGTTCTGCACGCCCTCGGCGACGGCCGGGTCCTCGGCCGCCCCGCTCGGGCGCGGCTCGGCGCTGGCCAGCCAGTCCCGTACGGCGGGTACGGCGGTCAGGTCGTCGCCGCGCACCAGCGCGCCGACGGCACCGCAGTGCGAGTGCCCGCAGACGACGATGTCGCGGACGCCGAGCACCTCCACGGCGTACTCGATGGTGGCCGCCTCGCTGGTGGGGTGGACCGAGACGTACGGCGGGACGATGTTGCCCGCGGTGCGCAGCTCGAAGAGCTCGCCCGGGCGGGCGCCGGTGATCAGGGCCGGGACGACCCGGGAATCGGAGCAGGTGATGAAGAGCACCTGTGGAGACTGGCCTTCGGCGAGCCTGGCGAACTCCTCAGGGCGCTGTCCGAACGTACGGGCGTTGTCGATGAGGGGCTGCATGGTGTGTGGACTCCTCCTGGCGCGCTACAGCGGCGCGTCGGGCTTGCACGACGGTGGTGGGGGGATGGCGAGCGTGGCGAGCCGGGGCGGAGCCCGGCAGAGCCCGCCCGGTCAGCAGCGGAAGACCTGAAGCGTGGCCGGTGAGTGGGCTCTGGACGCTCTTGACGTGCCGTGGTGCCTGGCTGTGGGAGGCGCCGAGGCGCGTATGGCCTCGGTGTGCCGCGCGCTGTGCGGGCGGTCGTCCGCACAGCCGGCGGTGGCGCTGCGATGGCGGTCGACGGTCTGCGGCGGGCTGGGCGGCTCACCGCAGCGGCCGTGGTCGCGGAGGGTGTACGAGGTGGAGGTGTACGAACCGTCGCGCACCGCCTTCGCCTTCGCCGAGGACTTCGGCCCGGGCTGGGCTTTGGCCTCGGCATGACTGAGGGTGTGCGCGGCTGTGAAGGTTGCCGCGGGCGCGAAGAACTGGACGGCGAGCAGGGCGGCGGCCAGGAGCGAGAGCACGGTCCGGGCCGTCGTACCTCGGAACATGAGCCCCCCTCGCGGCAGTTCGCGCCTCTTGTGTGCACCAAGCACAAGTCAATGGTTGGTCAAGAAACACGTTAACCCTGCAAAGTTGTTTGCAGGGTTAAATCGGTGTTGCGAGCCGAAGAGAGCGTGAAAAGTGCCGGTGGCGTGGCCTGATCGGGCTCTTGACCCGAGGGGGCTTGATCACGTACTGGGCCGGTCCGACGAGGCCTACTCGGCGGCCACGAGCTCCTTGGCGTCCCTGGCCAGGGCGGTGAGCCGGGATATCGCGCGGAAGTACTTCTTCCGGTAGCCGCCGTTCAGCATCTCCTCGCTGAACAGCTGGTCGAAGGGCAGTCCTGAGGCCAGGACCGGGACCTCGCGGTCGTAGAGCCGGTCCGCGAGGACCACGAGCCGCAGCGCGGTCGACTGGTCGGGCACCGGCTGCACGTCCGTCAGGCAGACGGCGCTCAGGCCGTCGGTCAGCGCGCCGTACCGGCTGGGGTGCACCTTGGCCAGGTGGTCCAGGAGGTGCGGGAAGTCGTCGAGCGAGGCGCCCGGGGTGGCGTACGCCGCCTTCGTCACCTGCTCGTCGGAGTGCGGCGGCGGCGCCTCGGGCAGGCCGCGGTGGCGGTAGTCCTCGCCGTCGATGCGCAGGGCGCGGAAGTGGGCCGACAGGCCCTGGATCTCGCGCAGGAAGTCGGCGGCGGCGAACCGGCCCTCGCCGAGCTTGCCGGGCAGCGTGTTGGAGGTGGCGGCGAGTGCGACGCCGGCGTCCACCAGGCGGCCGAGCAGCGTCGACACCAGGACGGTGTCGCCGGGATCGTCCAGCTCGAACTCGTCGATGCACAGCAGGCGGTGGCCGGAGAGGGTCTGCACGGTCTGCTGGAAGCCGAGGGCGCCCACCAGGTTGGTCAGCTCCACGAAGGTGCCGAACGCCTTCAGCGCGGGCTCGGCCGGGGTGGCGTGCCAGAGCGAGGCGAGCAGGTGGGTCTTGCCGACGCCGTACCCGCCGTCGAGATAGACCCCGCGCGGCCCGGCGGGCACCTTGGCCGCCCTGGCCTTCCCGAAGCCGAAGAAGCCGCGCCTGCCGCCGGCCACCGCGTGCGCCCCGCCGAGACCGCCGGCGAACTCCTCCAGGACCCGGACGGCCTCGGTCTGGCTCGGCTGGTTCGGGTCCGGGAGGTAGGTGGCGAAGCGGACCGAGTCGAAACGGGGTGGCGGCACCATCTCGGCGACCAGCCGGTCCGCGGGCACGTGCGGCGAACGGGCGCACAGCGACAGCGGGGCCACGTCGGCTATGGGGCTGACCTCGGATGCGGCGGGAGAAGAGGACACGGTTACCCATGCTAGTTGCCGTGCCACACTGCACGACATGCGACGCCTGTTCCCTGTGACCGAACAAACACCAGCCCGGGCCCACGGCGGATTGGCCGAGGGGGCGGGGCCGGACGGTGGGGCGAGTGCCTCCGGCGGTCTGGCCGAGGGGGCGGGGCCGGGGAGTGGGGCGCGTGCCGGGGCGGGGCGGGTCGGTGGTGGCTCGGCGGATGCCTCCGGTGGGGAGACGGCGGGCGGGGGCGGTCCGGCTTTCGGCGGGGCGGGCGGTTCCGGTTCCGGGGCTGCCGGCCGGGAGTGGAGTCTTGCCGAGCTGGCCCTTGCCTACGCCTATCCCGAGTCCGCCGGGCGGGAGGTCTGGCTGCGCGCCAACATGGTGTCGACGCTGGACGGGGCCGGTCAGCACGACGGGCGGTCGCAGCCCATCTCCGGTGCGGCCGACATGCGGATCTTCGGCACTCTGCGAGGGCTCGCGGACGTCGTCGTCGTAGGCGCGGAAACGGTACGGCAGGAGGGGTACCGGCCGGTACGCGAACGGGCGGAGTTCGCGGGGGCCCGGGCCGCGGCGGGTCAGGCCCGGGTTGCCGCGGTCGCCGTGGTCACCGCGAGCCTCGACCTCGACTTCTCGCTCCCGCTGTTCACCTCGCCCCTCGTGCCCACGCTGGTCCTGACCGGCGCCGCGGCCGCCCCCGACCGCGTCGCCGCCGCCGAGAAGGCCGGCGCCCGGGTGGTGATCGCCGGTGACGGCGTCGGCGTCGACCCCGCCCGCGCGGTCCACGCCCTGGCCGGCCTCGGCCACACCCGGCTGCTCACCGAGGGCGGCCCCCGGCTGCTCGGGCAGTTCATCGCCGCCGGCGTCCTCGACGAGCTGTGCCTGACGGTCTCCCCGATGCTGACGGCGGGCGGCGCGCAGCGGATCGCCGGGGGACCCGGTGTCGCCGTACCCCGACGCTTCGAACTAGTGTCCCTTCTGGAAGAGGCCGGATTCCTGTTCGGCCGCTATCGCCGGTCCTGAAATCGGCGGAATATCCCGTTCCGCTTAGCTTTCGGCGGGCAAACTGAATCCGGCAGTACCCGTGCGATCGCGGGGCAGGATGGTTTCCGCAGGGGTGCCGGCCCCACGGAGGACAGAGGGTCGAGCGGCCCTCTAGGGAGAAGAGGCGCCTGGTGTTCACAAGCGTTCTGATGATCGAGAAGGCCCTGACGTCCGCCGACGTGGAGTTCGTCACGACCTTGCACGGGGACGAGCAGGTCGCCTTCCACGTGCTGCTCCAGCCGCGCGGCGACCAGGCGGATCGCCTGCTGCGGGCCATCGACGACATCGCACTCGGCGAACTCGACGAGGCGGCGCGCGAACGGGAGACGCCGGAGGGGGACGCGGCGAAGGGGCCGGCCGAGCAGGCGCTGGACGTGTCCCTGACGGCCCTGCGGGCGGCGGGCAGCGCGGCGGAGGGGCGGATGGTCGAGGACCACCCGCTGGACGCGCTGCGGAAGCTGGTGGAAGAGGTGGGCGCGGACGAGGTGATCGTGCTGACCGATCCGCACTATGTGGAGGAGTTCTTCCACCGGGACTGGGCGTCGCGGGCGCGGCACAAGGTGGGCGTGCCGGTGCTGAAGCTGTTCTCGCACAGCAAGGCGTAGGCGCCGTTGCGGTGTGGGGTGCGGTGCGTCGGCGGGTGCGGGTGCGTCGTGGCTGGTCGCACAGTTCCCCGCGCCCCTTTCGGGGCGCTGATGCTCGCGCCCCTTGCAAGGCGCGCGGTGTCCGAGCGCATAGGCTAGGCCCGCTTTCGCACGTCACCGTCTCTGGGAGAAACACATGGCACCCGGCCTTCCTTCCGCCATGGAGCGACCGCACTTCATCGGGATCGGCGGCGCCGGGATGTCGGGGATCGCCAAGATCCTCGCTCAGCGCGGGGCCGAGGTGGCCGGGAGCGATGCCAAGGAGTCGGAGACCGCCGGGGCGCTGCGGGCGCTCGGTGTCACCGTGCACATCGGGCACGCCGCCGGGCACCTCGCCGACGACGCCAGCTGTGTCGTCGTGTCCTCGGCGATCCGCAAGGACAACCCCGAGCTGGCCCGCGCGGCCGAGCTGGGCATCCCGGTGGTGCACCGTTCGGACGCCCTCGCCGCCCTGATGGACGGTCTGCGTCCGATCGCGGTCGCCGGCACGCACGGCAAGACCACCACCACGTCCATGCTCGCGGTGTCCCTGACCGCGCTGGGCCGCGGCCCCTCCTACGCCATCGGCGGCGACCTGGACGCCCCCGGCTCCAACGCCCTGCACGGCGCGGGCGAGATCTTCGTCGCCGAGGCGGACGAATCCGACCGCAGCTTCCACAAGTACGCGCCCGAGGTCGCCATCGTCCTCAACGTGGAGCTCGACCACCACGCCAACTACGCCTCGATGGACGAGATCTACGAGTCCTTCGAGACCTTCGCCGGCCGGATCGTGCCCGGCGGCACGCTGGTGGTCAACGCCGACCACGAGGGGGCGCGCGAGCTGACCCGGCGGGTCGCCTGCAAGGTGCGGACGGTGACGTACGGCGAGGCCGCGGACGCCGACGTCCGGGTGCTGTCCGTCGTACCGCAGGGTCTGAAGAGCGAGGTCACCGTCGCGATGGACGGGGCCGAGCTGACGTTCACGGTGTCCGTGCCCGGTCGGCACTACGCGCACAACGCCGTCGCCGCGCTGGCCGCGGGCGCCGCCCTCGGGGTGCCGGCCGCCGAGCTGGCGCCCGCGCTCGCCGCGTACACGGGCGTGAAGCGGCGCCTCCAGCTCAAGGGCGAGGCGGCCGGTGTCCAGGTCATCGACTCCTACGCCCACCACCCGACCGAGATGACCGCCGACCTGGAGGCCATGCGCGCCGCCGCCGGGGACGCGCGGATCCTGGTCGTCTTCCAGCCGCACCTGTTCTCCCGCACCCAGGAGCTGGGCAAGGAGATGGGTGACGCGCTGGCCCTCGCGGACGCCTCGGTCGTCCTCGACATCTACCCGGCCCGCGAGGACCCGATCCCCGGGGTCACCAGCGAGCTGATCATCGAGGCCGCGCGGGCCGCCGGCGCCGACGTCACCGCCGTGCACGACAAGGACGAGGTCCCCGCCGTGGTCGCGGGAATGACGAAGCCCGGTGATCTGGTTCTCACCATGGGCGCGGGCGACGTTACCGACCTGGGCCCGAGGATCCTGGAACGCCTGGCGAAGTGAGGGGCTGAGAGTCATGTCGTACGACGTCGAGAAGCCGGATGAGCAGTGGCGGGCGGAGCTGTCGCCGGCCGAGTACGCCGTGCTGCGTCAGGCGGCGACCGAACCGGCCTTCAGGGGTGAGTACACCGACACCAAGACCAAGGGCGTGTACTCCTGTCGCGCCTGCGGTGCCGAGCTGTTCACCTCCGACACGAAGTTCGAGTCCCACTGCGGGTGGCCGAGCTTCTACGACCCGAAGGACACCGACGCGGTCGAGCTGATCGAGGACCGCACCCACGGGATGGTCCGCACCGAGGTGCGCTGTGCGCGGTGCGGTTCGCACCTCGGGCACGTGTTCGAGGGTGAGGGGTATGCGACCCCCACCGACCAGCGGTACTGCATCAACTCGATCTCGCTGCGGCTGGCCGCCGACGAGAGCTGAGACCGGGGGCGGTCAGGGGAGCCGGACCGGGCTGGGCAGGAGTGCCCGGGACGGCACCGGCCGCCACTGGAGGTCTCCGGCCGCGTCGCGCACCACGCGGCCGAAGGCCTGGTCCCCGAAGTGGAACGCGAAGGCGTAGGTGCGCGGGGCGAGAAGCTGGTCCAGGAGCGTCCTGCGGGCCTTCAGCACGCCTTCGACGTCCACGTCCGGCCCGGAGGGCCACTCGGGGTGGGTCACCTGGGCGGGTGTGTGGAAGGCGTCCCCGAGGACCAGGATCCGCCTGCCGCGCGAGGCCGAGACCACGTATGTCGTGTGCCCGGGGCTGTGTCCCGGAGTGATCAGGGCGGTGACGCCCGGCCACACTTCGTCGCCGTCGTCGAACTCCCGCAGCACGCGGGACATCGGCACCATGAACCCGTCCCAGGACGGGGCTCCCACCTTGATCTCGCCCCGCCAGAACGGGCCCCATTCGGCGGCCGCCACCAGGTAGCCGGCGCGTGGGAACGCCTTGTGCAGCGCCTGGTCGCGGTCCGGGACGAAGCCGACGCCGGTGTGGTCGGTGTGCAGGTGGGTGAAGGCCACGGTGTCGACGGACTCCCGGGGCACCCGCAGCGCCCGCAGGGTCTTCAGCAGGGCGCCTCCTCGGGAGACGCCGAGCGTCGGTGACAGGACGTTGCCGCCGAGGCCCACGTCGATGAGCAGCCTGCGCGGGCCGCGCTCGACGAGAACACCGCCCGCCGACGCGGCGATCCGGCCGGAGCGGGTCAGCGCCTCCGGGTGCTGCTGCCAGTAGGCCGCGGGGACGGCGGGGAGAAAACCCGTTGGGTCCAACTCCATCGCGGCATCGACGACATACGTGAGCCTGGTGTCTCCCAACGTGAAGGAACGGACGGCGGACTGGTCGTTCAGTGCACCGGTCCGGGGGCGGGCGGCGTGCGCGGGCGAGGCGTTCAGGAGCGGTGCGGACAGCGCCGCCGTGGTCGCGAGCGCGGTACGCAGCAGCCCGCGGCGCGGGAGGCCGGGGACATGGGGCATGGCGGAACTCCTGTGGTGGAGGGGGAATCCGGCTTGTCGGACGGCCGGCGGTCAGCCGGTGTTGCGCAGGCCGGCGGCGATGCCGTTGACGGTGAGGAGCAGGGCGCGGGCGAGTAGCGGGTCGGCCGGCTCTCCCGCTGCCGCCGCGTCGCGCTGGCGCTTGAGCAGGGTCACCTGGAGGTAGGAGATCGGGTCCAGGTAGGCGTCGCGGATGCTGAAGGTCTGCCTGAGCACCGGGGTGGCGTCCAGCAGTTCGGTCTCACCGGTGATCTTCAGGACCTCGGCGACCGTCAGGTCGTGCTCGGCCCTGATGGTGTCGAAGACGTGCTTGAGCTCGTCGGGGACGAGGGTGTCGACGTAGTGCTGGGCGATCCGCAGGTCCGTCTTGGCGAGGGTCATCTCGACGTTGGAGACGAAGTTGCGGAAGAAGTGCCACTGCTCGTGCATCTCGTCCAGGACGGTGTCCCCTTCATGCCGCAGGCCCGCCTCGCGCAGTGCCTTGAGGCCGGAGCCGACGCCGAACCAGCCGGGGACGATCTGGCGGGACTGGGTCCAGCCGAACACCCAGGGGATGGCGCGCAGTCCGTCGAGCGAGACGCCGGAGCCGGGGCGGCGGGAGGGCCGGGAGCCCAGGTGCAGGTCGGCGAGCTGGTCCACCGGCGTCGACGCGAGGAAGTACGTCGGCAGGTCGGGGTCCTCCACCAGGCGGCGGTAGGCGGCGTGGGCGGCATCGCTGACGACGTCCATCGCGGCGTCCCAGCGGGCCAGGGCCTCCACGGACTGGCGGGGGGACGTGTGCAGGGCGGAGGCCTGGAGGGTGGCCGCGACCGTCAGTTCCAGGTTCTCCCGGGCGAGGGAGGGGATGAGGTACTTGTCGGAGATGACCTCGCCCTGTTCGGTGACCTTGATCTCGCCTTCCAGGGTGCCCCAGGGCTGGGCGAGGATCGCGTCGTGGGAGGGGCCGCCGCCGCGGCCGACGGTGCCGCCGCGGCCGTGGAAGAGGCGCAGCCGGACGCCGTAGCGGTGGGCGACGTCGCGCAGCCGGCGCTGGGCGCGGTGGATCTCCCACTGGCTGGTGGTGATCCCGCCGAACTTGGAGGAGTCGGAGTAGCCGAGCATGACCTCCTGGACGTCCCCGCGCAGTGCCACCAGGCGGCGGTAGGAGGGGTCGGAGAGCATGTCCTCCAGGATGGTGTCGGCGGCCTTGAGCTCGTCGGTGGTCTCCAGGAGCGGCACGATGCCGACCTTCGCCCAGCCGGCGTGCAGGTCCACCAGGCCCGCCTCGCGGGCGAGGACCGCGGCGGCGAAGACGTCGTCGGCACCCTGGCACATCGAGATGATGTACGACTCGACGACCTCGGGCCCGAAGACCTCCAGCGCCCGCTTCACGGTCTCGAAGACGCCCAGGGTCTTCGCGCCGGCCGC
>NZ_JBSHBL010000151.1:0-10233 GCF_053611985.1 Streptomyces sp. NPDC054770 | reverse complement strand
CGTTACGCGTCGACCTACTCCATGACCTCGTCGCTCACGTCGAAGTTGGCGAAGACGTTCTGCACGTCGTCGCTGTCCTCGAGGGCGTCGATCAGCTTGAAGATCTTCTTGGCGCCGTCCTCGTCCAGCTCGACCTGCATGGTCGGGACGAAGTTGGCCTCGGCGGAGTCGTAGTCGATCCCGGAGTCCTGGAGGGCGGTGCGGACCGCGACCAGGTCGGTGGCCTCGCTGAGCACCTCGAAGGACTCACCGAGGTCGTTGACTTCTTCGGCACCCGCGTCCAGGACGGCACCCAGGACGTCGTCCTCGGACAGCTCGCCCTTGGGGACGATCACGACGCCCTTGCGGTTGAAGAGGTACGACACCGAGCCCGGGTCGGCCATCGAACCGCCGTTGCGGGTCATGGCGACACGGACGTCGGAGGCGGCGCGGTTGCGGTTGTCGGTGAGGCACTCGATGAGCACGGCGACGCCGTTCGGGCCGTAGCCCTCGTACATGATCGTCTCGTAGTCGGCGCCACCGGCCTCGAGACCACCGCCGCGCTTGACCGCGGAGTCGATGTTCTTGTTCGGGACCGACTGCTTCTTCGCCTTCTGGATGGCGTCGTAGAGAGTGGGGTTGCCCTCGATGTCCACGCCGCCCATACGGGCCGCGACCTCGATGTTCTTGATCAGCTTCGCGAAGAGCTTGCCGCGCTTGGCATCGATCACGGCCTTCTTGTGCTTCGTCGTAGCCCATTTAGAGTGGCCGGACATCTGCCTGTCTCCTTCGCGTAACCCATCCAAACAACGAACGCCAGAGATCCTACTAGGACTCGGTCGCCCGGTTCGCGTGCACCATGTCGACGAACAGGGCGTGCACACGGTGGTCGCCGGTCAGTTCCGGGTGGAACGACGTGGCGAGCGCGTTGCCCTGGCGGACCGCGACGATGTGGCCGCCGTGCTCGGCGAGCACCTCCGCCCGGGCGCCGACCGACTCGACCCAGGGGGCGCGGATGAACACGCCCTCTACAGGATCGCCGTCGATGCCGCGCACGTCGACCGCCGCCTCGAAGGACTCGTTCTGCCGGCCGAAGGCGTTGCGGCGGACGATCATGTCGATGCCGCCGATGGTCTCCTGTCCCGAGCGCGGGTCGAGGATCTTGGCGGCGAGCATGATCATGCCCGCGCAGGTGCCGTAGACGGGCATTCCGGCCCGCACGCGCGCGCGGAGGGGCTCCATCACGCCGAACAGGACGGCCAGCTTGGAGATGGTGGTGGACTCGCCGCCGGGGATGACGAGGCCGTCCACCTCGGCGAGTTCCTCGGGGCGCCGGACCGGCCTGGCCACGGCGTCGGCCGCGGCCAGGGCGATGAGGTGCTCCCGTACGTCGCCCTGGAGGGCCAGGACGCCTATGACAGGTGCGTCGGTCATGTGTGCGAAACCCTTTGGTCTTACCAGCCGCGGTTGGCGTAGCGCTCGGTCTCGGGGAGGGTGTCGCAGTTGATGCCGACCATGGCCTCGCCGAGGTTGCGGGACGCGTCCGCGATGATCTTCGGGTCGTCGTAGAAGGTGGTCGCCTTGACGATGGCGGCGGCGCGCTTGGCCGGGTCGCCGGACTTGAAGATGCCGGAGCCGACGAAGACGCCCTCGGCGCCGAGCTGGCGCATCAGGGCCGCGTCGGCCGGGGTGGCGACGCCGCCGGCGGAGAACAGCACCACGGGGAGCTTGCCGAGCTCGGCGACCTCCTTGACCAGCTCGTAGGGTGCGCGCAGCTCCTTGGCGGCGGCGTACAGCTCGTTGTTGTCGTAGCCGCGCAGGCGGGCGATCTCGTTCTTGATCTGACGCAGGTGGCGGACGGCCTCGACGACGTTGCCGGTGCCGGCCTCGCCCTTGGAGCGGATCATGGCCGCGCCCTCGGCGATCCGGCGCAGGGCCTCACCGAGGTTGGTGGCACCGCAGACGAAGGGGGTGGTGAAGGCCCACTTGTCGGAGTGGTTGACCTCGTCGGCCGGGGTGAGGACCTCGGACTCGTCGATGTAGTCGACGCCGAGCGACTGGAGGACCTGGGCCTCGACGAAGTGGCCGATCCGGGACTTGGCCATGACCGGGATCGAGACGGCCTCGATGATGCCCTCGATCATGTCCGGGTCGGACATCCGGGCCACGCCGCCGTCCTTGCGGATGTCGGCCGGGACCCTCTCCAGGGCCATGACGGCGACGGCGCCCGCGTCTTCGGCGATCTTCGCCTGCTCCGGCGTGACGACGTCCATGATCACGCCGCCCTTGAGCTGCTCGGCCATGCCGCGCTTCACGCGGGCGGTGCCGGTCTCGGGGGTCTGGTTCTCAATGGTGGACACGGGTGACCTCACTCGCTGAAAGAGGGTTTCTGCAGACACCGAGGAAACGCGAGTGGACCAGTCCACAGCAAGGGCCAATGGACAGCCGGTGGATCGTTTTCCGGTCAGGCCGTGCGCTCGACCAGGGCGGCGGGCGGTTCGTCGTCCATCTCGAAGGCCAGCGGGAAGGGCGCGTGTCCGGCCAGCCGGAACCAGCGGACCTTGCGGTGTTCGCGCAGCCGGCGGGCCGCGCCGACGGCGTCGTTGTGGAAGCGGCGGGCCATCGGGACCCGGCGTACCGCCTCGGCCAGCTCGCCGGCGGCGGCCTCGCCGCCGGGGGCCTCACGGACCTCCTCGACCTGCTGCGGGTGCTCGAAGACGGCCCGCAGGGCCTGGCTAAGCTCGCTCTCGGCGACCTCCCGCTGCTCCTCCTCGGCCTGCCGGGCGGCATGCGCGGCCTCGTACAGCACGATCGAGGAGGCAGGGTCCAGGACCCCCGAGGTCGCCAGCTCCTGGGCCACCGAGGCACGCCGCAGCAACTGGGCGTCGAGCGCGGCACGGGCAGCGTCGATCCGCGCGTGCAGCCGGTCGAGACGGCCTGCGGTCCAACTCAGATACAGGCCGACCACCACGAGGGCGGCGAGGATCCAGAGCGTCCAGATGAGGGAAACGGTCACGGGCGGAACGCTATAGGAGGCACCCGCGGCAGCGCCCCGTCAGGGGCGCGGGGAACTGCGCGACCAGCCACGACGGCGCCGCAGCCGGAACACTGCGGCCCTCCCAGCGAAGCGCTCAGTCCCGCGCCAGCCCGAACCGCGCCCGCAGCCCCGACCGCTCGTCGGCCGCCACCGCCGCCGCACCCGCCGTCACCGTCTCGTACACGGACAGGATGTCCGCGCCCACGGTGGACCAGTCGAAGCGCCGTACGTGCACGCTGCCGCGCTCGCGCAGCCCGGCGCGGCGCTGCGGGTCCTCCAGGAGCCGGACCGCCGCTTCCGCCAGCGCGTCCGCGTCCTCGTTGGCGAAGAGTTCGCCCGCCGCCCCCTGGTCCAGGACCTGGGTGAAGGCGTCGAGGTCGGAGGCGAGCACGGGAGCCCCCGCGGACAGGGCTTCCACCAGGATTATCCCGAAGCTCTCGCCCCCCGTGTTGGGCGCGATGTACAGGTCGAGGCTGCGCAGGAAGCGGGCCTTGTCCTCGTCGCTGATCATGCCGAGGAACTCGACGCGGGAGCGCAGCTCGGCGGGCAGGGACTCGACCGCGGCCTCCTCGTCGCCCCGGCCGGCCACCAGGAGCCTGGCCTGCGGGCGGGCGGCGAGGATCTTGGGCAGGGCCTTCACCAGGACCGGGAGGCCCTTGCGGGGCTCGTCGATGCGGCCGATGAAGCCGATCGTGTCACCCTGCCACTCGGGGCGCGGCTCCGCCTTGGCGAAGAAGTCGACGTCGACGCCGTTGGGGATCACGACCGCGTCCCCGCCTAGGTGCTCGACCAGTGTGCGGCGGGCGTACTCGCTGACCGCGATCCGGGCGCTGATCTTCTCCAGGGCCGCCTGGAGGATCGAGTACGCGGCGATCATCGCGCGGGAGCGCGGGTTGGAGGTGTGGAAGGTCGCCACCATCGGGCCCTGGGCCGCCCAGCAGGTCAGCAGGCCGAGGGACGGGGAGGTCGGCTCGTGGATGTGGACCACGTCGAACGCGCCGTCGTGCAGCCAGCGGCGTACCCGCGCGGCGGACAGGAAGCCGAAGTTCAGGCGGGCCACCGAGCCGTTGTAGGGCACCGGGACCGCGCGGCCCGCCGAGACGACGTAGGGCGGGAGAGGGGTGTCGTCGTCGGCGGGGGCGAGGACGGAGACGTCGTGGCCGAGGCGGATGAAGTATTCGGAGAGGTCGCGGATGTGGAACTGGACGCCACCCGGGACGTCCCAGGAGTAGGGGCAGACGATGCCGATCCTCACGACGGTCCCTTCGCGGGGTCGAGGTCCGCGAGCCACAAGCGTTGCAGCATGTGCCAGTCCTCCGGATGGTCGGCGATCCCGGTGGCGAAGGCGTCGGCCAGCGCCTGTGTCATGACAGACGTCTTCGACGCCTTGTCACCTGACTCGGGTACCTCGACCGGGGCGTGCACCCTGCCCTTCATGACAGGAGTGTCGTCGTACCAGAGCGTCACGGGCAGGAGTATCGCGCCGGTCTGCTGGGCCAGCAGGGCGGGTCCGGCGGGCATCCGGGTCTTGTCGCCGAAGAAGTCGACCTCGATGCCGGAGGCGGACAGGTCGCGGTCGGCGACCAGGCAGATCAGGCCGCCGTCGCGCAGCCGGCGGGCCAGGGTGCCGAAGGCGGTGCCGCCGCTGTGCGGCAGGACCTCCATGCCGAGGCCCTCGCGGTAGGCGACGAAGCGGTCGTAGAGCGTCTCGGGCTTGAGCCGCTCGGCGACCGTGGTGAACGGCGTCTCCAGCTCGGTGGTGACCCAGGCGCCGGCCAGGTCCCAGTTGGCCAGGTGCGGCAGCGCGATGATCACGCCCCGGCCGGAGGCGAGGCCGTCGGTGAGGTGGTGGACGTCCTTGGGCTCGAAGCCCTTGCGGACCCGCTGCTCGCTCCAGGCGGGCAGCCGGAAGGACTCCATCCAGTAGCGCAGGTACGACCGCATGCCCGCGCGGGAGAGCTCGCGCAGCCGCTCGGGGCTCGCGTCGGGCCGCACGCGCGCGTAGTTGGATTCGAGCCGCTGGACGCCCTTGCCGCGCTGCTTCCAGGCGAGGTCCGCGATGGAGTTGCCGAGGCGCACGGCGACCGGTTCGGGGAGCTGCTTCACGGTGCTCCAGCCGAGACCGTACAGAGCGTCGGTGAGCCGCTCGGCGGCGCTCACTTCGCGGCCTCGCTCCCGTGCGAGGCGCTCTCCCGCTCGGCCGCCGCCTCCGCCTCGGCGGACTCCCTGCGGACCGTGACGACTCGCTGGACGAGGGTGACCAGGCTGCCCACGGCGACGATCCACAGGGCGATCGGCAGCAGGACCTGGATGCCCGGGACACCGAACTTGTGGAAGCCCGCCAGACCCGCCGCCACCAGCGAGATCACCAGGCGCTCGGCGCGCTCCACGAGACCGTTGACGGCCACCGGCAGCCCGATGGACTCGCCGCGCGCCTTGGTGTACGACACCACCTGGCCGCTGGCCAGGCAGAAGATGGAGACCGCGCACAGGACGTTGTTGTTCCCGTTGCCCGCGTACCAGAGGGCGAAGCCGCCGAAGATGGCGCCGTCGGCGACCCGGTCCAGGGTGGAGTCCAGGAAGGCTCCCCAGCGGCTGGTGCGGCCCAGCTGGCGGGCCATGTTGCCGTCCACCAGGTCCGAGAACACGAACAGCGTGATCACGATCGTGCCCCAGAAGAACTCGCCCCGGGGGAAGAAGACCAGCGCGCCCGCGACCACTCCGGCCGTGCCGAGGAGCGTGACCGTGTCCGGGCTCACGCCCCGGCGGATGAGAAACGCGGCGAACGGTGTGAGGACACGCGTGAAGAATGCACGCGCGTACTTGTTCAGCATGGCCTTCCTGACGGTCGTTGCGCCGTGCGGCCCCTGCTGGCCACCCCGGCTGGCCCATCGTAGCCACGCGCGCGTGTGTGCGACGGGTGGGCACTCTCAGTCGGTACCGACGGCCGGGACGGAAGGGTCCCGCGGGCACGATCACGTCCTTCGTATGGACGCACCGTGACGGGAGTGGAAAGCTCGAATAACCGCGGGCGTCATCGGAGCCGCCACCGCACGCGGCCCGCCATGCTCGCCCGCGCCCACAGAGACCTCACCGTGCACGGGAGGCAAAACCATGGGCGACAAGGTCAAGGAACACCCCGGAGCCGCCGGCAGGGCAATGGCGGCCGACCACCCCGCGTCTGTACGGAATGTGGTGCTGGTCGGCCACTCCGGATCGGGCAAGACCACGTTGGTGGAGGCTCTCGCGCTGACCGCGGGAGCGGTGAACCGGGCGGGCCGGGTGGAGGACGGCGGAACCGTCTCGGACTACGACGACATCGAGCACCGGCAGCAGCGCTCCGTACAGCTGTCGCTGGTACCGGTCGAATGGAACGGAATCAAGATCAACATCCTGGACACCCCGGGATACGCCGACTTCGTCGGTGAGCTGAGGGCCGGTCTGCGCGCCGCGGACGCGGCCCTCTTCGTCGTCTCGGCCTCTGACGGGGTGGACGGCTCGACCCGGATGGTGTGGGAGGAGTGCGCGGCCGTCGGGATGCCACGGGCGATCGTCGTCACGCACCTGGAGGCCGCCCGCGCGGACTTCACGGAGATGACCCGGGTGTGCGCCGAGGCGTTCGGCGCCGACGACCCCGACGCCGTACTCCCCCTCTACCTGCCGCTGCACGGCCCGCAGGGTCCGGACGGGCACGCGCCCGTGACCGGTCTGGTCGGGCTGCTCACGCAGAAGCTGTTCGACTACTCCGCCGGGGAGCGCAAGGAGTCCGAGCCGGGCCCCGACCAGCTGCCCGACATCGAGGAGGCCCGCAACCGGCTCATCGAGGGGATCATCTCGGAGAGCGAGGACGAGACGCTCATGGACCGCTATCTGGGCGGCGAGCAGATCGACCTGAAGACGCTCATCGAGGACCTGGAGCGGGCCGTGGCCCGCGGGGCCTTCTTCCCGGTGCTGGCCGCCGCCCCGGCCGCCGACGGCGCCCGCCAGGGCCTCGGCACGGTCGAGCTCCTGGAACTGGTCACCGGCGGCTTCCCGACGCCGTTCGAGCACCCCACCCCGGGCGTGACCACCATCGACGGCAGGCCGCGCGAGATCAAGCCGTGCGACACGGGCGGCCCGCTGGTCGCGGAGGTCGTGAAGACCGCCTCCGACCCGTACGTCGGCCGGGTCTCGCTGGTCCGGGTCTTCTCCGGCACCCTGCGCCCCGACGAGACGGTCCATGTCTCCGGGCACGGCCTCGCCGACCGCGGCCACGAGGACCACGACGTCGACGAGAAGATCGGCGCCCTGTCCACACCGTTCGGCAAACAGCAGCGACCGGTCACCCACGTCATCGCCGGCGACCTGGCGTGTGTGGCGAAACTCGGCCGCGCGGAGACCGGCGACACCCTCTCCGGCAAGGACGACCCGCTGCTCATGGAGCCGTGGGAGATGCCCGACCCGCTGCTGCCGCTCGCCATCGAGGCACACAGCAAGGCGGACGAGGACAAGCTCTCCCAGGGCCTCGCCCGCCTTGTCGCCGAGGACCCGACCATGCGGCTCGAACAGAACCAGGACACCCACCAGGTGGTGCTGTGGTGCCTCGGCGAGGCGCACGCGGACGTCGCCCTGGAGCGGCTGCGCAGCCGGTACGGCGTCCAGGTCGACGTCGTACCGCACAAGGTGTCGCTCCGGGAGACGTTCGCCGGCAGGTCCGCCGGGCGCGGCCGGCACGTCAAGCAGTCCGGCGGGCACGGGCAGTTCGCGATCTGCGAGATCGAGGTGGAACCGCTGCCGGGCGGCTCCGGCATCGAGTTCGTCGACAAAGTGGTCGGCGGTGCGGTGCCCCGGCAGTTCATCCCGTCCGTCGAGAAGGGCATCAGGGCCCAGGCCGTCAGGGGGGTCGCCGCCGGCTACCAGCTGGTGGACGTGCGGGTCACCCTGCTCGACGGCAAGGCGCACTCCGTGGACTCCTCCGACGCCGCCTTCCAGACGGCGGGCGCGCTGGCCCTGCGGGAGGCCGCGGCGGACGCGAAGATCCATCTCCTGGAGCCGGTGGCCGAGGTGTCCGTGCTGGTCGGCGACGACTACGTGGGCGCGGTGATGAGCGACCTGTCCGGGCGGCGCGGCCGGGTGCTCGGCACCGAGCAGACCAGCGGCGGACGCACCCTCATCAAGGCCGAGGTACCGGAGTTCGAGATCGGCCGGTACGCGGTCGACCTGCGCTCCCTGTCGCACGGCACGGCCCGGTTCAGCCGCTCGTACGCGCGGCACGAGCCGATGCCACCGCAGATCGCCGAGAAGATTCGCGAACAGGCCAAAGAAGCCTCCTAGTTGATCCGCAGCGCCCAACGGGGGGCAACAACAGTCGAGAACGGTCGAGAACGATCGACAACGGGAGTGTTCGGCGGGCGGCTTCGGCCGTCCGCCGACGGTTGTCGGTGGCTGGGGATACTCTGAGTACTTGATCAACAGGTGTGCGGAGTACGGAAGTCGGGAAGGCCGCAGAAGCGGGACGGCGGCAAGTGGGGGCGGGAATGAGCTTCGAGGACTTCTTCGGGCCACAGGTGCCCAGGCCGGGCGGCGAGGCGCAGGCACCGACCTACGCCCTGGCCTCGGCGGCCTACCGGGACACACCGATGGAGGAGATCAAGAAGGCCGACAACGAGTGGCACCAGTCCACGGTCAGCGAGGGCCGCAGCTGGGCGAAGATCTTCCGGCCCAACTTCGGTGAGGCGTACTCCCAGGCGGTCATCGACCGCATGCTGGGCGTCGGCCGCAAACCGCTCATCCAGTCCTTCGGCAGCGAACCCCAGATGGTCGTCGAGCACTGCCTCGCGGCCAACCGCATCCGCAAGGAACGCGACCAGCGGCTGACCGCCGTCATGTTCCTGTTCGGCGTGCTCTTCCTGCCCGGCCTGCTCGTCTGGCTGCTGGTCTTCCAGCTCCGGGCCACCATGCTGAAGGCCGACAACAAGCGGGTCTCCGGGCTCGGCAGCGCCCTGCTGGCCGCCGTCGGCGTCCTCGCGGTCGTCTTCCTGATCCGGATGCCGCTCACCGGCTTCTGGGGGTGGTACGCACGCGGCTGCATCGTGCTCCCCGTCGTCGGCTGGTATCTGGCCAAACGGCTCTGCGAGAGCACCGCGAACAACCTGCGCGAGGCCTGGGACGGCCTGCTCTCCGGCGGCAGCGTCGGCGCGAAGGTCCCCGAGGCCGTGCCGACCAGCCCCGACCAGGCCGCGGCCGAGCAGCTGCGCCAGTCCCTGGCCCGGCTCAGCGCCGAGCAGCAGTCCAACTCGGTCTTCTACGCCGGCCCCAAGGGCATACTCGGCATGGGCACCCGCTGGGGCTCCTGGCACCTCGCGGAGGAGCTGGTCCCGCTCGATCCGGTCAAGGGCGTCCACGAGTTCCGCGCCTGGACCGTCGTCCGGGAGATCGAGAAGGAGCTGAGCGTGCTGCACCGGCAGCACCTGAAGACCGGCGGCTTCCCGGAACCGCAGGTCAAGCACTGGATCGTCAGCCATGTCGGAGAGGGCGCCAAGGCGGTGTCCAGGCCCGAGGGGACCGACTACAAGGTCGGGCCCGCTGACGTGGAGCGGATCTGCAACAGCAACCACTTCGACAAGGGCGAACGGCACTACCTGGGCGTGCAGTGGCCGTACCTGTGGGACGGCGGCCTGATCATCACCATGATGACCACCGTGACCGTGCTGAAGGAGACCCTGCGCATCGAGGTCACCGGACACGCCCTCGGTCCGGTCAACGGCCTGTTCAGCGGCAAGCCCGAGGCCCCCACCAAGACGGTCGCCAAGACCGTCCGGTTCTGGGAGACCCGGACGGTCAAGCTGCCCCTGGTCACCCCGGACGAGGTGGTCCGGCTGAGCGCGCGGGCGATGATCAGCTGGTATCCGCCGCTGCTGAAGTGGCTCGGCGGCTCCATAGGCCTGCCCGAGCCGTTCGGCCTCCGGCATGCCTGGGCCGACCAGCCCTGGAGGCATCGCTTCATGGCCGACGACGCGCTGCGCGCGGCCACCCCGGTGCTCCGGGCGGTGCACCGGGCCGCGTTCACCGTGCTCAAGGATCACGACGTCAACATGGACAAGTTCAACTCGCGGGCGGGAGCGCTCAGCGGGTCGGTCCAGGAGGCGTCACCGAAGAAGGCCGACACCTACGACGCGTGAGCCTCCGGCGGTTCGGCCGACGGGGCGGGTGCGGGCACCAGCCCCTGGGGGCTGCCG
>NZ_JBSHBL010000150.1:0-12040 GCF_053611985.1 Streptomyces sp. NPDC054770 | reverse complement strand
TCTATCCCCCCCCCGCGGGGCGCCCCAGTCTCCCCCCCCCCTCTCGCCGGGTGGGGCCGGGGTGGCCCCACCCCAACCCCCCGGGGGGGGGGGCCCCCCCCACCCACCCCCCCCCCCCCCGCTCCGGGTTCACGCGTACGAGGGGTCGTACGAACGCTGTACGCGCGTCAGACCTCCACGACCACCGGCAGGATCATCGGCCTGCGCCGATACCTGTCGGAGACCCATTTACCGAGGGTGCGGCGGATCAGTTGCTGCAGCTGGTGAGGCTCCACGACACCGTCCTGGGCCGAGCGTTCCAGGACCTCCGAGATCTTCGGGAGCACGTCCGCGAACGCGGAGTCGTCGATGCCGGAGCCGCGGGCCTGGACATGGGGACCGCCGGTGATCTTGCCGGTGGACGAGTCGACGACGACGAAGACCGAGATGATGCCCTCGTCGCCGAGGATCTTGCGGTCCTTGAGCGCCGGCTCGCCGACGTCGCCGACCGAGAGGCCGTCGACGTACACGTAACCCGCCTGGACCTTGCCGGAGATCTTGGCCTTGCCCGCGACGAGGTCGACGACGACGCCGTCCTCGGCGATGACGATGCGGTCGTGCGGGACGCCGGTGAGGGCGCCGAGCTCGGCGTTGGCACGCAGGTGGCGCCATTCGCCGTGGACCGGCATCAGGTTCTTCGGCCGGCAGATGTTGTAGAAGTACAGCAGCTCACCGGCGGAGGCATGGCCGGAGACGTGCACCTTGGCGTTGCCCTTGTGGACGACGTTGGCGCCCCAGCGGGTCAGGCCGTTGATGACGCGGTAGACCGCGTTCTCGTTTCCGGGGATGAGCGACGAGGCCAGGATGACGGTGTCGCCGTCGACGATGCGGATCTGGTGGTCGCGGTTGGCCATCCGGGACAGGGCGGCCATCGGTTCGCCCTGGGAGCCCGTGCAGACCAGGACCACCTCGTGGTCGGGAAGGTCGTCGAGCGTCTTGACGTCGACCACCAGGCCCGGCGGGACCTTCAGGTACCCGAGGTCCCTCGCGATGCCCATGTTGCGGACCATGGAGCGGCCGACGAAGGCGACCCGGCGGCCGTACTCGTGGGCCGTGTCCAGAATCTGCTGGATGCGGTGGACGTGGCTGGCGAAGCTCGCCACGATGATCCGCTTGCGCGCACCGGCGAAGACCTGGCGCAGGACGTTGGAGATGTCCCGCTCTGGCGGGACGAAGCCCGGGACCTCGGCGTTCGTCGAATCGGCGAGGAGCAGGTCGATGCCCTCCTCGCTCAGCCGTGCGAACGCGTGTAGATCCGTCAGACGACCGTCCAGCGGGAGCTGGTCCATCTTGAAGTCGCCGGTGTGGACCACCATGCCGGCCGGCGTGCGGATGGCCACGGCCAGGGCGTCCGGGATGGAGTGGTTGACGGCGATGAACTCGCAGTCGAAGGGTCCGACGCGCTCGCGCCTGCCCTCGGCCACTTCCAGGGTGTAGGGGCGGATCCGGTGCTCCTGGAGCTTCGCCTCGATGAGGGCGAGGGTCAGCTTGGAGCCGATCAGCGGAATGTCCGGCTTCTCCCGGAGGAGGTAGGGGACGCCGCCGATGTGGTCCTCGTGGCCGTGGGTGAGGACGATGCCCTCGATGTCGTCGAGGCGGTCCCGGACGGACGAGAAGTCCGGCAGGATCAGGTCGATTCCGGGCTGCTCCTCCTCGGGGAAGAGCACTCCGCAGTCGACGATGAGCAGACGGCCGCCGTACTCGAAGACGGTCA
This sequence comes from Streptomyces sp. NPDC054770, assembly GCF_053611985.1. NCBI lineage: Bacteria > Bacillati > Actinomycetota > Actinomycetes > Kitasatosporales > Streptomycetaceae > Streptomyces > Streptomyces sp. NPDC054770. The sequence continues at coordinate 10,287 of NZ_JBSHBL010000150.1, read as the reverse complement.
TGTTTCGGCCGATCTCGCCGAGCCCGCCGAGCGGGGTGACGCGGAGCGCACCTTCGGGGAGCTGCGGCGGGGCGCCGAGTTCAGGATGCGGATGACTCAAAAGACTCTCCTCACCACGCACGCCACGTACCGGTCGGGCACGTGGCGTGCGTGACGTTCGTGCATAAGCAGTTGTCGTTGTCCTTGCTGGGTGCGGGCACCGATGGTCCCGCCTATTCAGTTGTGAAGCGTTGCTGCGCGGACGGCCGCGCAGAAGTCTGTTGTCAGAGTTGTACCCCGCCGGCGGCAAGATCGATCTTGAGCTGGGCAATCTCCTCGGCCGAACACTCGACCATGGGTGCGCGCAGGGGTCCTGCGGGCAGTCCCTGGAGGGCGAGCGCGGCCTTGGTGGTCATGACGCCCTGGGTGCGGAACATGCCGGTGTAGACGGGGAGCAGCTTCTGGTGGATCTCGGCGGCCTTGACGACGTCACCGGAGGTGTAGGCGTCGACGAGGGCCCGCAGGTCGGGGGTGACCAGGTGGCCGACGACCGAGACGAAGCCGACGGCGCCCACGGAGAGCAGCGGCAGGTTCAGCATGTCGTCGCCGGAGTACCAGGCGAGGCCGGACTGCGAGATGGCCCAGCTCGAACGGCCGAGGTCGCCCTTGGCGTCCTTGTTGGCGACGATCCTCGGGTGCTCGGCGAGGCGGACGAATGTCTCGGTGCTGATCGGGACGCCGCTGCGGCCGGGGATGTCGTAGAGCATGACGGGCAGCCCGGCGGCGTCGGCGACGGCGGTGAAGTGCCGGTACAGGCCCTCCTGCGGGGGCTTGTTGTAGTACGGCGTGACGACCAGCAGGCCGTGCGCGCCGTCGCGCTCGGCCTGGCGGGCCAGCTCGATGCTGTGGTGGGTGTCGTTGGTGCCGACTCCGGCCACCACGTGGGCGCGGTCGCCGACCGCGTCCAGTACGGCTCGTACCAGGTCCGATTTCTCCGCGTCACTGGTGGTGGGGGACTCGCCGGTGGTCCCGTTGATGATCAGGCCGTCGTTGCCTGCGTCCACCAGGTGGGTGGCGAGCCGCTGTGCGCCGTCGAGGTCGAGTGCGCCGTCCGCCGTGAACGGCGTGACCATGGCGGTGAGGACCCGCCCGAAGGGGGTCTGCGGAGTGGAGGTCGGAGCCATGGGTTACACGCTACTCGGTGCTCACGGCGCGGTCTGCCCTTGGGGTGCGGGGAAAGTCCGGACAAATGCGGAGCCCGGCACTGCCTGCTCGGGGGTTCAAGCAGTGCCGGGTCCGTTTGATCAGGCTAGATGAACTTCGCTAAATGCCGCAATACGGACACTTCGCGAGGCTGATCCGTACATCTGTGCCGAACACGACAAGAATCGCGACCGGCGGGTGCCGCTACGGCGCGACCCGGCCGTTGGCGTTGAAGGCCGCATGGGTGAGCGGCATGAGCTTGGCCCACTCCGCCTCCATCTTCTCGCCGACCATCTCGATCTCCCGCTGCGGGAAGGACGGCACCTTGGCCAGCTCGTGCTGGGTGCGCAGCCCGAGGAAGTGCATCAGCGAGCGGGCGTTGCAGGTGGCGTACATCGAGGAGAAGAGCCCGACGGGCAGCACCGCCCGAGCGACCTCACGGGCGACGCCGGCGGCGAGCATCTCCTGGTAGCGCTCGTACGCCTGGATGTACGACTCCTGCATCGAGCGTTCCACGATCTCCTGCTGGGCTTCGGTGCCCGGTACGAACTCGTACTTGCCGGGACGCCCCTGCTGCACCAGCTTGCGGTCCTCGCCGGGGACGTAGAAGACCGGCTGGAGTTCCCGGTAGCGGCCCGACTCCTCGTTGTACGAGTTGTGGACGACAAAACCGTTCGCGAGGAAGTTGTGCCAGGGGCCTTCCACGGAGAGGTCGTAGGTCATCTCCTCGCCGTCCGCCTCGATGGCGACGACCTGGTCCGGCACCGCCTCGGCGATCTTGCCGCCACGCTGGGCCAGCGCCTGCTCCCCCGCGCTCTTGGTGGCGTGGCACGGCTCGCAGGCGGGAGCGAGGTTCTTCTCGTCGAGGGCCTGGAGCAGGTCACCGGCCACCGGGACGACGTGGTCCAGGGCGAGCTGCTCCCGGGGGAAGTCGTGACCGCACAGGTGGCAGGTGTCGACCTCCTTGATCAGCCGCTCGCGCTGCATCGAGGTCCATACGCCGATGCCGCGGCGCAGGCTCGGCGGGACCAGGCCCTGCGACGGGCGCTGCGCCGTGCCGGCGACCAGGACAGCATCCCCGACGGTGAGCTCTCCCGCCTTGCACCAGCCCTCGGGGGTGAAGAGGGCATGGTCGACCGTGCAGCGGAGGGTCTTGCCCGAAGCGGTGGTGATCTTGACGAGCGGCTTCACACCCGACTCGATCACGTCGACGATCCTCGCCCGCTGGGCGAGCAGGGTCTCCTCGTCATAGCAGCGCACGTGGTTGCGGCGGACCGATTCGAGCTTGCGAATGCGGGTGCTGGGGTGGAGCTCCCGGAACTCGGCGACGGCGGACTCCGCCGCCTCACGGTTCTCATACAGGCCGAGGTAGTGGTTGGTGTCGCCGCGTCGCACCTGGGCCATCCACTTGCCCGCCCGGCTGTGCCAGGTCACGCCTCCGGCCGAGTGCGGCAGGCGGTCCTCGACGCCCAGGTGCCAGAGCTGGTACAGCTCGGCGATGGTGCGCCGGCGCAGGTGGCCCGCCTCGCTCTCCAGGGTGATCTCCGTGTCCCCGGCGATGCACCATCCCACCCGGTGCCGCATGAACTCGCGGAAGACGAAGATCGGGGCGCTGATGAAGAAGGTCATCGAGTTGTGTTCGAAGGGGCTGCCGTGCCGGTCCCGCATCAGGTAGTTGATGAGGCCCTTGGAACGCTCCGGGTCCTTCTTCAGCTCGTCCAGGGACTGCTCGCCTGCGGTGGAGACCCGTGCGGCCCACAGCACGTCGGAGTCGGCCGCGCTGTGCTTGACCAGGTCGACGGTGACGTCGCTGCGGAAGCTGGGCTTGAGGTCGTCGGCGGGGGTGTCGGTCACGGCTCGGCGGGTCCTTCCATCACTTCTCTCGGGCGGCGCCCACTCTACGGGCCGGTACCGACATCGGGGCGTTCGGTACCGGGGCGCGACATACACCGGCGAATTTCTGTGAATTCGGTGAAACCGGGCACCTTTCGGGTCACTCGCCCGTCTGTGTAGATGACAGACAGTCGTTCGATCCCGAGAGGGGATGCACCGCCCATGTTCGGTCGGCGCGAACCGGTTCCGTTCGCCTTCCTCGCCGAAGCCGACAGGTTCCGGAGCAATGTGGCTCCACCGCCCCGTCAGCGGTCCTCCGTGAGTCAGATAGCCGGGCGGTGGCTGCTCGGGCTCACCATCGTGGCCGGGCTCGTGGGCTCGCTGGTGCTCGGCATGCCGGCGCTGTCCACGCCGTCCGACGCAGGGACGCAACAGTCACAGGCCTCCCAGGGGCACTGAACTCTTCCGGACCCCCGTGAGTGGTGGGCGGGGACACGGGCGGATAGCCTCACCGGGCACAGCCCACGCATGGATTGAGTGAGGACCAGCCGTGCCCCTGCCCTTCCTGACGGCCGACCGCACCTATGACGCGGCGCTCGACAACGCCCTCCCGTACGACGACCGGGACCGCTGGCGGCGCCCCTACCGGCCCGGGCCGTGGCGGGTCGGCGGAGCCGCCCTCTGGCTGCTGCTCGCCTCGTTCGTGCTGTTCGCGGCGGTCGCCCTGGCCCTGACCGGCTCGTTGTCCTCCGCCGGCGTAGTCCTCGGCTTCGCGCTGCTGATCATCGCCGCCGCGCTGCGGATACTGCGCATGGGCGTGTGGGTGAGCGCGTACGGAGTGCGTCAGGTGGGTCTGCTGTACACGCGGACGGTGCCCTGGAAGCGGGTCGTCGCGGTGCGTACGGCGCAGCAGCCGGTGCGCTGGCTGGGTCTGCCGCGGACCGTGCAGGGGCAGGCGCTGACCCTCGTGCGCAAGGACCGCGCTCCGGAGGACACCGGACCGTTGCTGACCACGCACGGGATGGACTTCGTGGGCCGGATGTCGGCCTTCGACCGGGCTGCGGACGCGGTGGAGGCATGGGCCGCGGAGTACCGGCGCGGCTAACGGTACGGATAGCGGTACGTACATGTGCGAAGGGGGCCGGTCCGCGGTGTGCGGGCCGGCCCCCTTCGTCGTACGACTGCCGCTCAGGCCTCCACCGGCCTGCCCTCGTGCAGGGCGATGGCGCGCTGCATCGCCTTGCGGGCGCGCGGGGTGTCGCGGGCGTCGTGGTAGGCGACGGCGAGCCGGAACCAGCTGCGCCAGTCGTCGGGGGCGGCCTCGGTCTCGGCCTTGCGCTTGGCGAAGACCTCGTCGGCCGAGTCCCGGTCGATCCGGCCGCCGGGCGTGCGCTTCAGCTCGTCCACGGGCAGGCCGCCCTCGGCGTCGAGTGCGGCGGCAAGGGCGTTGGCCTTGCGGACGAACTGGGTGTTCTTCCACAGGAACCACAGGCCGATGACCGGCAGGATCAGCACCGCCACCCCGAAGGTGACGGTGAGGACCGTGCCGGTCTGGATGAGCATCACGCCCCGGCTGCCGACCAGGACGAAGTAGAAGAGGAGGACGGCGGCCGTGAGGGCGTAGGAGAGCTTCGCGCGCATGAGCAGGGGCCTTCCGGAACTCAGCCCAGGTCCAGGAAGTTCTCCAGGCCGAAGGTCAGGCCCGGAGTGGTCACCACCCGGCGGGCGCCGAGCAGGATGCCTGGCATGAAGCTGCTGTGGTGGAGGGAGTCGTGGCGGATGGTGAGGGTCTCGCCCTCGCCACCCAGCAGGACCTCCTGATGGGCCAGGAGGCCGCGGAGGCGGACGGCGTGGACGGGGATCCCGTCGACGTTCGCGCCGCGGGCACCGTCCAGGGCGGTGGCTGTGGCGTCCGGGGCGGGGGCCGTACCGGCCGCGCGGCGGGCGTCGGCGATGAGCTGGGCCGTTCGCGTGGCCGTGCCGCTCGGGGCGTCCACCTTGTTCGGGTGGTGGAGTTCGACGACCTCCACCGACTCGAAGTACGGCGCGGCGACCTGGGCGAACTTCATCGTCAGCACGGCGCCGATGGAGAAGTTCGGGGCGATGAGCACGCCGGTCTCCGGGGACTGGGCGAGCCAGCCCCTCAGCTGCGCGAGGCGCTCGTCCGTCCAGCCCGTGGTGCCGACGACGGCGTGGATGCCGTGGCGCACGCAGAAGTCGAGGTTGCCCATCACCGAGGCGGGGGTGGTGAGTTCGACCGCGACCTGGGCGCCGGACGCCTCCAGCGCTTCCAGCTTGTCGCCCCGGCCGAGGGCGGCGACCAGCTCCAGGTCCTCGGCGGCCTCGACCGCCCTGACCGCCTCGGAGCCGATCCGGCCCTTGGCGCCGAGGACCGCCACGCGCAGCTTGCTCATCTTCTTCGTTCCTTACCGGTGGTGTGTCAGGCGACGGCGTCGTGCAGGCGTGCGGCCTGCTTGTCCTTGAGCGGGCCGATGACCGACAGCGACGGGCGCTGTCCCAGGATGTCGCGGGCGACCGAGCGGACCTCGTCCGGGGTCACCGCCGCTATCCGGGCCAGCATGTCGTCGACGGACATCTGCTCGCCCCAGCACAGTTCGCTCTTGCCGATACGGTTCATCAGCGCGCCGGTGTCCTCCAGGCCGAGCACGGTGGAGCCCTGGAGCTGGCCGATGGCACGGCCGATCTCGTCGTCCGGCAGGCCGTACTCGGCGACCTGGTCGAGTTCGTCCCGGCAGATCTTGAGCACGTCGTGCACCTGTGAGGGCCGGCAGCCGGCGTAGACGCCGAACAGGCCGCAGTCGGCGAAGCCCGAGGTGTAGGAGTACACGCTGTAGGCCAGGCCGCGCTTCTCGCGGACCTCCTGGAAGAGCCGGGAGGACATGCCGCCGCCGAGGGCGGTGTTGAGCACGCCGAGCGCCCAGCGGCGGTCGTCGGTGCGGGCGAGGCCGGGCATGCCGAGGACGACATGTGCCTGTTCGGTCTTGCGGCCGAGCAGTTCGACGCGGCCGGCGGTGCGGATCGTACGGCTGCCGTCGCGCGGGGCGATGGGGTCGGCCGCGGTGTTCCTGAAGGCGCCGGCCTTCTCGAAGGCCGCGCGGACCTGTCGTACGACCTTGTTGTGGTCGATGTTGCCGGCGGCCGCGACCACCAGGTGGGTGGGGTCGTAGTGCTTCTTGTAGAAGCGGCGGATGCGGTCGGCGGTGAGGGCGTTGACCGTGTCGACCGTGCCGAGGACCGGGCGGCCCAGGGCGTTGTCGCCGAACATGGTGTGCGCGAACAGGTCGTGCACGCAGTCGCCGGGGTCGTCCTCGGTCATCGCGATCTCTTCGAGGATCGCGCCGCGCTCGACGTTGACGTCGTCCTCGAGGATCAGGGAGCCCGTGAGCATGTCGCAGACGACGTCTATGGCGAGCGGCAGGTCGGTGTCGAGCACGCGCGCGTAGTAGCACGTGTACTCCTTCGCCGTGAACGCGTTCATCTCGCCGCCGACCGCGTCGATGGCGGAGGAGATGTCCAGGGCGGAGCGGCGTGTGGTGCCCTTGAAGAGCAGGTGCTCCAGGTAGTGGGTGGCGCCGTTCAGGGCGGGGGTCTCGTCGCGGGAGCCGACGTGGGCCCAGATGCCGAAGGTCGCGGAGCGGACCGAGGGCAGGGTCTCGGTGACGATGCGCAGGCCGCCGGGGAGGGTGGTCTTGCGCACCGTGCCGATGCCGTTCTCGCCCTTGATCAGGGTTTGCGTACGGGCAACGGCCCGCGCCTCCGAAGAGGTGCGGGCCGTCGCCTGGGAGCCGTCGGACGTCACTGCTCGGCGTCGTCCTTCGTGTCGTCGGCAGACTCTTCGCCCTCGACCACGGGGATCAGGGAGAGCTTGCCGCGGGAGTCGATCTCGGCGATCTCGACCTGGACCTTCTGGCCCACACCGAGGACGTCCTCGACGTTCTCCACGCGCTTGCCGCCGGCCAGCTTGCGGATCTGCGAGATGTGCAGCAGACCGTCCTTGCCGGGCAGCAGGGAGACGAACGCGCCGAACGTCGTCGTCTTCACGACCGTGCCCAGGTAGCGCTCGCCGACCTCGGGCATCGTCGGGTTGGCGATGCCGTTGATGGTGGCGCGGGCGGCCTCGGCGGCCGGGCCGTCGGAGGCGCCGATGTAGATGGTGCCGTCGTCCTCGATGGTGATCTCGGCGCCGGTGTCCTCCTGGATCTGGTTGATCATCTTGCCCTTGGGGCCGATGACCTCGCCGATCTTGTCGACCGGGATCTTCACGGTGATGATCCGCGGCGCGTTGGGGGACATCTCGTCCGGCTTGTCGATCGCTTCCATCATCACGTCGAGGATGTGGAGGCGGGCGTCCCGGGCCTGCTTGAGGGCGGCGGCCAGGACGGAGGCCGGGATGCCGTCCAGCTTGGTGTCGAGCTGGAGGGCGGTGACGAACTCCTTGGTGCCGGCGACCTTGAAGTCCATGTCGCCGAAGGCGTCCTCCGCACCGAGGATGTCGGTGAGGGTGACGTAGTGCGTCTCGCCGTCGATGTCCTGGGAGATCAGGCCCATGGCGATACCGGCGACCGGGGCCTTCAGCGGCACACCGGCGTTCAGCAGCGACATGGTGGAGGCGCAGACCGAGCCCATGGAGGTCGAGCCGTTGGAGCTGAGGGCCTCGGACACCTGGCGGATCGCGTAGGGGAACTCCTCGCGGGTCGGCAGGACCGGCACGAGGGCGCGCTCGGCGAGGGCGCCGTGGCCGATCTCGCGGCGCTTCGGGGAGCCGACGCGGCCGGTCTCGCCGGTGGAGTACGGCGGGAAGTTGTAGTTGTGCATGTAGCGCTTGCGGGTCACCGGGGAGAGGGTGTCCAGCTGCTGCTCCATCCGGAGCATGTTGAGGGTGGTGACGCCCAGGATCTGGGTCTCGCCACGCTCGAACACGGCGGAACCGTGCACCCGCGGGATGGCCTCGACCTCGGCGGCGAGCGTACGGATGTCCGTCACGCCACGGCCGTCGATGCGCTTCTTCTCCTTGATCACGCGCTCGCGGACCAGCTGCTTGGTGAGCGAGCGGTACGCGGCGGAGATCTCCTTCTCGCGGCCCTCGAACTCCGGCAGGAGCTTCTCGGCGGCGAGCACCTTGACGCGGTCCAGCTCGGCCTCGCGCTCCTGCTTGCCCGCGATGGTCAGCGCGGAGGCCAGCTCCGGGCGGACGGCGGCGGACAGCGCCTCCAGGATGTCGTCCTGGTAGTCGAGGAAGATCGGGAACTCACCGGTCGGCTTGGCGGCCTTCGCGGCGAGGTCGGCCTGGGCCTTGCAGAGCACCTTGATGAAGGGCTTCGCGGCTTCCAGACCGGCCGCGACGACCTCCTCGGTGGGCGCCTCGGCGCCGCCCTTGACCAGCTGGATGGTCTTGTCGGTGGCCTCGGCCTCGACCATCATGATCGCGACGTCGCCGTCCTCCAGGGCGCGACCCGCGACGACCATGTCGAAGACGGCGTCCTCGAGCTCGGAGTGCGTCGGGAAGCCCACCCACTGGCCGTTGATCAGCGCGACGCGGACGCCGCCGATCGGGCCGGAGAAGGGCAGACCGGCCAGCTGGGTGGACGCGGACGCGGCGTTGATCGCGACGACGTCGTACAGGTGGTCGGGGTTGAGCGCCATGATGGTGGCGACGACCTGGATCTCGTTGCGCAGGCCCTTCTTGAAGGACGGGCGCAGCGGGCGGTCGATCAGACGGCAGGTGAGGATCGCGTCCTCGCTCGGCCGGCCCTCACGGCGGAAGAAGGAACCCGGGATCTTGCCGGCGGCGTACATCCGCTCCTCGACGTCCACCGTGAGGGGGAAGAAGTCGAGCTGGTCCTTGGGGTTCTTGGAGGCGGTGGTGGCCGACAGCACCATGGTGTCGTCGTCCAGGTACGCCACGGCGGAGCCGGCGGCCTGCTTGGCCAGGCGGCCCGTCTCGAAACGGATGGTGCGGGTGCCGAAGGCGCCGTTGTCGATGACGGCCTCGGCGTAGTGGGTCTCGTTCTCCACTAGTGTTTTCTCCTCGTCTTCGTCCCTCTCGCCCGTGTGGCGGGGGGACGGTTGCGGAGAAGCGCGCCGTGCGGTGCGGGCCGGTCTTCGATCGAAGCACCCGGGGCTCGCTTCCCCCCGGGGGCCACTACCGAGGACCGGCGGCGGCTTGGGTGCGCTTCTCCTCGTTCTGTGTCGTACGTCGTTGTGCTGTGCCGTACGTCGTTACGTGTCGTGCGTATTGCGTTGTGCTACCACACTACAAAGCGTGAGTGACACTCCGCACGTTTCCGCACGTACGGCAAAGGGAGCGGCCCCGGGTGTCTCTCCGGGAACCGCTCCCTTCACGGCGTCTTACTTGGCGCCCGCCGCACCGCGGCGGATGCCCAGGCGGTCCACCAGCGCACGGAAGCGCTGGATGTCCTTCTTCGCCAGGTACTGCAGGAGGCGACGGCGCTGACCGACCAGGATCAGCAGACCACGGCGGGAGTGGTGGTCGTGCTTGTGGACCTTGAGGTGCTCCGTCAGGTCGGAGATCCGGCGCGACAGCATGGCGACCTGGACCTCGGGGGAGCCGGTGTCGCCCTCCTTGGTACCGAACTCGGTGATGATCTGCTTCTTCGTAGCGGCGTCGAGCGACACGCGTACTCCTCGTAGTCTTCGAATGGCCACCGAGTGCCCCCGGTCTTTGTCTCGGGGGAGCTTCCGTTACTCGGGAGGCGGGGATCCGCTGGGCGCGGCCGACAGGGTCCCCTGGGGACTCCGACGGTGCGTACACAAACGGCCGTCGTCCAGGGTACCAGTGCCGGTAGGGGGCTCTGTCCCGGGGATGCGGAAGAAGGTACGGGCCCGGTACGCCCGCCACTAGTGTGACGGTCACAGCCCATGTACGAGGGGAAGGGGTCGCTGCGGGATGAGCGAGACGGCTGAGGAGATGAAGGCGCGCAAGGAGCGGGAACGGGACGAGCTCTACGCGCTCGACATCTCGGGCGTCGAGTGGCACTGCGCGCCCGGTACCGAGCAGGACGAGGAGCGGGTCGAGATCGCCTACCTGCCCGAGGGTGCGGTGGCCATGCGGTCCTCGCTCGACCACGGCACCGTGCTGCGGTACACGGAGGCGGAGTGGCGGGCGTTCGTGCTGGGCGCGCGGGACGGGGAGTTCGACCTGGAGCCGAACGAGCGCAACGGCGGTCTGGCCGCCCAGTAAGCCCCGGCGGCCCAGTGGACGGCGAAGGGGGGCGGCACACGCGCGTGTGC
>NZ_JBSHBL010000149.1:0-12622 GCF_053611985.1 Streptomyces sp. NPDC054770 | reverse complement strand
TCCAGACCGCGGGCCACCTCACCCAGGGCGTCGCTGTGCACCTTGCCGTGCTCGGCGGTGATCAGCTCGGCGATCGCGTCCCGGTTGGCGTCAAGGAGGGCGCGGAAGCGGAACAGGATCTCCGTGCGCTTGGCCAGCGAGGACTGGCCCCAGCTGAGGTACGCGTCCTTGGCGGTGGCGACCGCGGCGTCGACCTCGTCGACGGACGCGAACGCGACCTTCGTGGTGACCGCGCCGGTGGCCGGGTCGGTGACCGGCCCGTAGTTGCCCGACGTGCCTTCGACGGTCTTGCCGCCGATCCAGTGGTTGACGATCTTCGTCATGACCGGTTACTCCTTCACAGATGGCGGCGTCGGGTGGAGACGTGCCGTTCGTAGAGCTCACGTGCCTTGACCGCGGCGGATCGGGTCGCGGTCGCGGCCACAGGTACATCCCACCAGGCCTGCGCGGGAGGCGGGCCCGACACAGTGTCGGCCGTTTCGGTCTCCACGTAGACACATGTGGGAGTGTCGGCGGCCCGCGCCTCGGCGAGCGCCGTGCGCAGGTCCCGGACAGTCTTCGCGCGCAGCACGCGCATGCCGAGGCTGGCGGCGTTGGCGGCCAGGTCGACGGGGAGCGGGGCGCCCGTGAAGGTCCCCTCGTCCGAGGGGAAGCGGTATGCCGTGCCGAACCGCTCGCCGCCCACCGACTCGGAGAGGCCGCCGATGGAGGCGTAGCCGTGGTTCTGCACCAGCAGCACCTTGATGGCTATCCCCTCCTGGACGGCGGTGACGATCTCGGTCGGCATCATCAGATACGTGCCGTCGCCGACCAGCGCCCACACGTTCCGCTCCGGCGCCGCGAGTTTCACCCCGATGGCGGCCGGTATCTCGTAGCCCATGCACGAGTAGCCGTACTCCAGGTGGTACTGGTCGTGCGAGCGCGCCCGCCACATCCGGTGCAGGTCGCCGGGGAGCGAGCCGGCCGCGTTGACCAGTACGTCCGTGTCGTCGACCAGCGCGTCCAGGGCGCCGAGGACCTGCGGCTGGGTCGGCCGGATGTCGGGCTCGTCGGCCTCGTAGCAGGCGTCGACGCGCTGCTCCCAGCGCTCCTTGTCCTCGGTGTACTCGGTGACGTACGAGTCGGCGGTGCGGTGGCCGTCCAGCGCCCGGCGCAGTTCCGCGAGGGCGCTGCGGGCGTCGGCGACCAGGGGCAGGCCGGCGAGTTTGTGGCCGTCGTACGCGGCGATGTTGAGGTTGAGGAAGCGGACGTCCGGGTTCTCGAAGAGGGTGCCGGAGGCCGTGGTGAAGTCGGTGTAGCGGGTGCCGACGCCGATCACCAGGTCGGCGGTGCGGGCGAGTTCGTCGGCGGTGGCGGTGCCGGTGTGGCCGACGCCGCCGACGTCCTGCGGGTGGTCCCAGCGCAGCGAGCCCTTGCCGGCCTGGGTGGAGGCGACCGGGATGCGGGTGGCCGCGGCGAACTCGGCGAGGACGGCCTCGGCGCGGCTGTGGTGGACCCCGCCGCCGGCGATGACGAGGGGGCGCCTCGCGTTCCTGATCGCCGTTGCGGCCGCGGCGAGTTCGGCGGGGTCGGCGCCCGGCCGCCGTACGGTCCACACCCGCTCGGCGAAGAACTCCTCGGGCCAGTCGTACGCCTCGGCCTGCACGTCCTGCGGGAGCGCGAGGGTGACGGCGCCGGTCTCGACGGGGTCGGTGAGCACCCGCATGGCGGCGAGGGCGGAGGGGATCAGCTGCTCGGGTCGGTTGATCCGGTCGAAGAACCTGGACACCGGGCGCAGGCAGTCGTTGACGGACACGTCGGCCGCGTACGGGACTTCGAGCTGCTGGAGGACCGGGTCGGCGGGGCGGGTGGCGAAGACGTCGCCGGGCAGGAGCAGGACCGGGAGGTGGTTGATCGTGGCGAGGGCGGCGCCGGTGACCAGGTTGGTGGCGCCGGGGCCGATGGACGTCGTCACGGCGTGCGTGGCGAGCCGGTTCGATTGACGCGCGTAGCCGACTGCCGCGTGCACCATGGCCTGTTCGTTGCGGCCCTGGTGGTACGGCATCTCGTCCGCGTACTCGACGAGCGCCTGGCCGAGGCCGGCCACGTTGCCGTGGCCGAAGATGCCCCAGGTGGCGCCGATCAGGCGGCGGCGCTCGCCGTCCCGCTCGGTGAACTGGACGGCGAGGAAGCGGACAAGCGCTTGCGCGACGGTCGACCGAATCGTCATCGGTAACCCTCCGTATGGTCCGGGTGGAAGCAGATCCGCCACTCCCGCGTCGCACCCGGACCCGCCATGACGTTCAGGTAGTACATGTCGTGCCCGGGCTGCGCGATCGACGGGCCGTGCCATCCGTCGGGGACCAGCACGACGTCGCCGGAGCGGACCTCGGCGAGGACGTCCGTACCGCCCTCACGGGAGGGGAATACGCGCTGGTACCCGAATCCGTTCGCGCCGTCGATCTCGAAGTAGTAGACCTCCTCCAGCTCCGACTCCTCGCCGGGCCGGTACTCGTCGTGCTTGTGCGCCGGGTACGAGGACCAGTTGCCGCCGGGGGTGACGACCTCCACGGCGATGAGCTTGTCGCAGTCGAAGGAGTCCGCGGAGGCGAAGTTGCGCACCTGGCGGGCGCTGGTGCCGCTGCCGCGGTCTTCGACGGGGACCTCCGGCGCGGGGCCGTAGCGGGCGGGGAGTCGTCGCTCGCACTTCGCTCCTGCCAGGGCGAAGCGGCCTCCCGCGCCGGAGGCGATCTGGACCTGGGCGTCCCGGGGCACGTACACGAAGTCCGAGACTCCGCTGAACACGCTCTCCCGGCCCAGGATCTGGAATTCAGTTCCCTCTGTTCGCACCGTACAACCGCCCTGCAGCGGAAGCACGATCCATTCGCTGTCCCCGGTGGTGAACAAATGCGTTCCACCCGGGGCCAGTTCGACGATCCGCAGGCTGCTGTGCGCCCAACCGGCCCGCTTGGGGTCGATGTCGAGCGCGTACTGGGCGTTCGCGGTCGAACCCTTGGGCAGGTGCAGCTCGTTGGTCGTCATCAATGCCTCACAGCAGTCCTACGGCGGTGTCCACGGCGGCGGCCACGTCGCCGTCCGCCGGGTACAGCAGCGAGCGGCCGACCACCAGGCCGCGCACGGTGGGGAGTTGCAGGGCGCTGCGCCACTTCTCGTAGGCGCCGTCCTGATCGTCGCCCACTTCGCCGCCCAGCAGCACGGCGGGCAGCGTGGACGTCTCCATGACCTGGGCCATGTCGTCGGGGTTGTCGGTGACCGGCACCTTCAGCCAGGTGTAGGCCGAACTCCCGCCGAGGCCCGAGGCGATGGCGATGGATCTGGTGACCGCCTCGGGGGACAGGTCGTTCCTGACCTTGCCCTCGGGGGTGCGGCGGCTGATGAACGGCTCGACGAAGACCGGCAGCCGGCGCGCGGCCATGTCGTCGATGGCGCGGGCGGTGGACTCCAGGGTGGTCAGCGAGCCCGGGTCGTCGTAGTCGATGCGCAGGAGCAGCTTGCCGGCGTCGAACCCGAGGCGCTGTATGTCCTCGGCGCGGTGGCCGGTGAACCGGTCGTCGAGCTCGAAGGAGGCGCCCTGGAGGCCGCCGCGGTTCATCGAGCCCATGACGACCTTGCCGTCGAGGGCGCCGAGCAGCAGCAGGTCGTCCAGGATGTCGGCGGTGGCGAGGACGCCGTCGACGCCGGGCCGGGACAGCGCGAGGCAGAGCCGTTCCAGCAGTTCGGCCCGGTTGGCCATGGCGAGCCTGTCGCCGCCGACGCCGAGTGCGCCGCGGGCCGGGTGGTCGGCGGCCACGATCATCAGCTTGCCGTCCTCGTTGAGGAGCGGACGGCGGACGCGGCGGTTGGCCGCCTCGGCGATGGCCTCGGGGTGGTGGGTGCGGGTGTGGACGAGGGCGGAGACGTCCACCTTCACCTGCCTGGCGGGGGCGCCGCTCTCGTGGTGCGCGCCGGCGACGCGGCCGGCCCTCACAGCACCGCTCCGGCGGCGAGCGCGGCGTCGATCTCTTCGGTGGTCGGCATCGCGGAGGAGCACTCCAGGCGGGAGGCGACGATGGCGCCGGCCGCGTTGGCGTGCCGCATGATCTTCTCCAGGTCCCAGCCTTCGAGGAGGCCGTGGCAGAGGGAGCCGCCGAAGGCGTCACCGGCGCCGAGACCGTTCAGGACGGTGACGGGCAGCGGCGGGACCTCGGCGGAGTCACCGTCGCGGCTGACGGCGAGGACGCCCTTGGGGCCCTGCTTGACGACGGCGATCTCGACCCCGGCGTCGAGGAGGGCCTGGGCGGCGGCCTGCGGCTCGCGCACGCCGGTCGCGACCTCCACCTCGTCGAGGTTGCCGACGGCGACGGTGGTGTGCCTGAGCGCCTCGGCGTAGAAGGGCCGGGCCGACTCCGGGTCCTTCCAGAACATCGGCCGCCAGTCCAGGTCGAAGACGGTCGTGCCCGACTTGGCGCGGTGGGCGAGGGCCGCGAGGGTCGCCGTGCGGCTGGGCTCCTCGCTCAGGCCGGTGCCGGTGATCCAGAAGATCCGGGCCGCGCGGACGGCGTCGAGGTCCAGCTCGTGGGCGTCGATCTCCAGGTCCGGGGCCTTGGGCTGCCGGTAGAAGTACAGCGGGAAGTCGTCCGGCGGGAAGATCTCGCAGAACGTGACGGGGGTGTTCAGACCGGGGACGGCGGTGACCCAGCGGTCGTCCACGCCGAAACCGCGGAGGGCCTCGTGCAGGTAGGCGCCGAAGGCGTCCTCGCCGGTCCGGGTGATGACGGCGGTGCTGCGGCCGAGACGGGCGGCCGCCACGGCCACGTTCGTCGCCGACCCGCCGAGGAACTTGCCGAAGGACGACACCTGGGCGAGCGGGACTCCGGTCTGGAGCGGATAGAGGTCCACCCCGATCCGCCCCATGGTGATCAGGTCGTACGGCATCGACTTCCCTTCGTCATGGCTCTCCCGTGGTTTGTAGTCCGGGACAGGAGGTCGTGTCAATGGTTTGTCCGGACATTCGGACGAGAGAGTGAGGGATGTCCCTTCGCGGCGCCTCCCCTTCCTGCACGCCGATGTCAACGCGCCCCGCCGACGAGCCCCCATGCACCTGTGCCCCGGCTGTGTCACAAAGTCCCCCCTTGTGTCACACATGTCGCGCATACGCGGCCCCTCGGTCACACCCGGCCCACAGCCGCTTGCCCTTGGTCACTCTGCGTCGTTCACCGGGCACAGGCTTTGTGATCGCCAGCGCAGCGCCCGGCTCCCCCGACGACCGCCTCCGGTCGCCCCCGCGGTGCGCGCAGGGAGGTGCGTCTCATGACCGACCGACGGCTCTGGTCCTACAAGGAGATCGCCGCGCACATCCGGGTGCAGCCGGACACCGTCCGCTCCTACCGCAAGCACGGGCTGCTCCCCCCGCCGGACCACGTCGAGGGCGGCAAGCCCTACTGGTACGCCGACACGGTCCGCGCCTGGGTCGCCTCCCGGCCGGGCAACCGCGGGCGCAGAGACTTCTGAGCCGTCAGGCCCACGGTTCGACGACCGTCACCCCGGCCGCCCGCACCCCGCCCATCGCGGCCAGCGCCGCCGGGACCGCGTCCAGGGTGATCGTCGAGGTGACCAGGAGGTCGGGGCGGAGGGCGCCCGCGTGGACCAGGTCCAGCATGGCCGGGTAGGCGTGGGCCGCCATGCCGTGACTGCCGAGGAGCTCCAGCTCCAGGGCGATCGCGCGGGCCAGCGGCACGGGTGTGTTGCCGTCCGGGGACGGCAGCAGGCCCACCTGGACATGCCGGCCCCGGCGGCGCAGTGAGTGGACCGAGGCGGCCGAGGTGGCGGGCGAGCCGAGGGCGTCCAGGGAGAGGTGGGCGCCGCCGGAGGTCAGATCACGGACCGCCGCCGCCGGGTCGCCGGTGTCCGTCGCGTCCACACCGTGGGCCGCGCCGAACTTCCTTGCCAGGTCCAGGGCCTGGGGCGACACGTCGACCGCCACCACCCGCGCCCCCGAGGCCGCCGCGATCATCACCGCCGACAGGCCCACACCCCCGCAGCCGTACACCGACACCCACTCCCCCGCCGCGACCCTGCCCTGCTGCACCACGGCACGGAAGGCGGTGGCGAAGCGGCAGCCCAGGGAGGCGGCAGTGCTATATGACATGCCATCGGGGATCGCCACCAGGTTCACGTCGGCATGGTCCAGCGCCACGTACTCGGCGAAGGACCCCCAGTGCGTGAAGCCGGGCTGGGTCTGGCGTTCGCAGACCTGCTGGTCGCCGGCCGCGCAGGACCGGCAGCCGCCGCAGGCGCAGACGAAGGGGACGGTGACCCGGTCGCCGGGGCGCCAGGCGGTCACTCCGGCGCCGACCGACTCGACCACACCGGCGAGTTCGTGGCCCGGTACGTGCGGGAGCGTGATGTCGGGGTCGTGGCCCGTCCAGCCGTGCCAGTCGCTTCGGCACAGGCCGGTGGCCTCCACCCGGACGACCGCTCCGTGCGGGGCCGGGCGGGGGTCGGGGACGTCCCGGACCTCGGCGGGGGTGTTGAAGTGGTCGAAGACGACGGCTCGCATGCGCATTCCCTTCGGACGACTCCGGGAAGGGTAGGCGCAGCGGACATCAGGAATCCCGTACCGGACACGAACACGGTCACGTCGATGCCCGACGTCCGCAGCCCCGCGTTGTCCAACGCCCCGCCGATCACGCGGGAAGCGGCTTCCTGGATCATATGCGGGACGGAAACGCCGTGGCCGGTCGGCACGAAGCTGCCATCGACTCACCTCACCGAGGGTGCCGGCGGGCGTGGTCGGTCCCGGAGGGGACCGTCCATGACGGATGACCGTTCACCTGGGCCGCGGTCGCCCCGGCCAGCTCCTTGTAGCCGTGCGCGATCTCCTCGGCCTCGCCGGCGGGCAGCGGGCCGCCGTGTTCCGCGGCCCGCGCGATGACCGCCTCCGGCCCGAGCTCCCGGTTGGCCAGCACGATCGCGTTGACCACGGGGCGGCGCAGCTCGTCGTAACGGCGCAGGGCGGCCACGGGGTCGTCGTCCCCGGCCAGGCACCAGGCCAGCACCCGGCCGTCGACGACGGACTGGGACCCGCCGTTCATGCCCATCGGGAACATCGGGTGCGCGGCGTCGCCGAGCAGGGTGACCCGCCCGAAACTCCAGCGCGGCAGCGGATCGCGGTCGAGCATGGGGTACTCGAGGATCACCGGGCAGCGCAGGACCAGCCGCTCCGGATCGATCCAGGGCAGGCTCCAGTCCGCGAACCCGGCCCGGGCCTGCGCCATCGGGACACTGCGGTGCGAGCGGTCCAGCGGGGCGGCGGACGGTGTGTGCCGCACCTCCAGCACCCAGTTCATCAGGGCGTCGCCGCCCTCGGCCGCCGGGTCCTCGATGGGGTAGGCGACGAACTTCGCGCCGGGGGCGCCACCGGCCACCACGATCGAACGGCCGTCGAGGATGTGCGGGTACCGCGCGATCCCGCGCCACATGTGGACGCCGTTCCATCGGGAGGGCCCCTCGCCGGGGTACAGCTGGGCGCGTACGGCGGAGTCGATGCCGTCGGAGCCGATCAGCAGGTCGGCGTCCTCGGCGACCGGCTCGCCGCTCGCCCGGTCCAGGAAGTGCACCCGGACGCCGTCGGCCGTCTGCTCGAAACCCCGGAAGGTCCGGCCGACGCGGACGGCGTCCGGTCCCAGCCGCTCGCGCACCGCCTTCAGCAGCATCACGTGCAGATGACCCCGGTGCACGGAGTACTGCGGCCAGTCGTATCCGGCGGAGGTGCCGAGCGGTTCCTGCCACACCGGTGCGCCGGACCTGTCGTAGTAGTCCAGCCGCTGCGGGGGCAGGGCGATCGCGGCCAGTTCGTCGGCGAGGCCCAGTTCCGCGAGTTCCCGTACGGCGTGCGGCAGCAGGTTGATTCCCACGCCGACGGCCTCGATGGATCGCGCCGCCTCGCTCACCCGCGGCCGAAAGCCCGCGGCGTGCAGGCTCAGGGCACACGTCAGGCCCGCGATGCCCCCGCCCACGATGCTGACTCTCACCGGACCGCTCCCGCCATCTCGTAGCTCACGGACGTCGCTTTCGTCGTTGTGGAACCGGCCGCCGCAACCGGAGGGACATGTCGTGCACGGTGAAGATCGGCACCTACAAGACCGTGCAGGAAACGTGAAGTTCGATATCCCGGGCGTGAAGTACGTCACAGAGGTGCACCCATGTCGGCCACATCGTCTTCACGCGTGCGGCGCAGGCCCGACCACTCCCCCGAACCACCCGAACTGCGACATACCGGCCAACTGCCTAAAGTGCCGGTAAACAGTGCGATCCGGCAAGCGCCACCCGCACCCGCAGGAGTACGAGGGGACCCGCCGTGACCCACTCTCCGCAGCCCGGCCGGCCGCGGGCCCGCATCCCCGGCCCGCAGCAGCCGCCACCGCCGTACCCCCGGATCCGCACCGGCCTGTGGAAGCGCTGCCTCGGTGGCGGGCTCGCCCTGTGGGCGCTGACCGCGGTGGTCACGTACGCGACGCAGAACACCACGCTGCTGCCGACCCTGATCCTGCTCGGCAGCTTTCTCGTGCCGGTCGTCTTCGTGCTGTGGGCGTACGAGCGGCACGGCCGCGACCTCGGGGTCAGCGCGATCCTCGGCTGCTTCCTGACCGGCGGCACGCTCGGGGTGCTGGGCGCGTCGGTGATGGAGTCCTATCTCGTCCGCCCCTCCTGGGGGATGTTCGTCTGCGTCGGCCTGATCGAGGAGGCCGTGAAGCTCGGCGCGCTGGTGTTCGTGCTGCGCCGGCTGCCCGGGATCCGGGGCCTGCGGGCCGGGCTGGTGCTCGGCGCCGCGGTCGGCTTCGGCTTCGCGGCCCTGGAGAGCGCGGGGTACGCGTTCAACGCGGCCGTCTCCACCGAGGGCATCGACCTGCGGGCGCTCATCGAGACGGAGATCCTGCGCGGGGTACCGGCCCCCTTTGGGCACGGCCTGTGGACGGCGGTCGCCGGCGGCGTCCTGCTCTCCTTCCGCCGCCCGAACGGCCGTTTCCGCCTCACCGCCCCGGTCGTCACCGCCTACTTCGGGGTCACCCTGCTGCACGCCCTGTGGGACTCCACGCACGGCATCGCGGTCTGGCTGGTGGCGCGCCTGGCGGGCACCGGACCGGACCGGCAGCTGTTCGCCGAGGGGTACATCCCGCACCCCAGCGCGGCACAGGAGCACCTCTTCACGGTGTTCTCGGTCGGCCTGCTGGTACTCGTCTCGCTGCTCGGTGTCGTCTGGGTGCACTCGCTGGCGCGCCGGGGCCCCTCTTGGAGAAATACCCCCTAGGGGTATAGTCTGACGAGAGTGGGGTTCCCTCGTGGGCCCCATCGGCCCCACACACCTCGACGAGGAGAACGACATGACCGCCCAGACCGACACCCCGGGCTCCGTGACCGC
This sequence comes from Streptomyces sp. NPDC054770, assembly GCF_053611985.1. Taxonomy (NCBI): domain Bacteria; kingdom Bacillati; phylum Actinomycetota; class Actinomycetes; order Kitasatosporales; family Streptomycetaceae; genus Streptomyces; species Streptomyces sp. NPDC054770. The sequence continues at coordinate 3,222 of NZ_JBSHBL010000149.1, read as the reverse complement.
CGTCTACAAGGTGAGCGGCATGAGCTGCGGACACTGTGAGGGTTCCGTCTCCGCCGAGCTCTCCGGCCTCCCCGGCGTCAGCTCCGTGACGGCCGTCGCGGCCGGCGGCGAGGTCACGGTCGTCTCCGCGGCCCCGCTCGACGACGAGGCGGTCCGCGCCGCCGTCGACGAGGCCGGCTTCGAACTCGTCGGCCGCGTCTGACAGCCCGAACGGCAAGCACCACGAGCAGTACGAGCAGTACGTACGACGGAAACGTATCTCTCCGCCGGGCCGTGCCGACCAGCTGATACTGGCTCCGTACGGTCCGGTCCGTTGTCTGGAGTCCGGACATGACGACCAGCACCACCAGCACCGCACAGACACCGATAGCCCCGCCGCGCCCGGCCGGCGCGTCCGAGGTCGAGCTGCTCATCGGCGGGATGACGTGCGCCTCCTGCGCCGCCCGGGTCGAGAAGAAGCTCAACCGCATGGACGGCGTCACCGCCACCGTGAACTACGCGACCGAGAAGGCCAAGGTCACATACCCCCAGGGGGTCCAGGTCGCCGACCTGATCGCCACGGTCGTGAAGACCGGGTACACGGCCGAGGAGCCCGCGCCCCCGGAACCGGAGCCCGTGCCGGACCAGGAGGCGGCCGGGGCCGGACGGGACCCCGAGCTCGCCGGCCTCCGCCACCGGCTCCTGGTCTCCGCCCTGCTCGCCGCCCCGGTCGTACTGCTCGCGATGGTCCCGGCGCTCCAGTTCGACAACTGGCAGTGGCTGTCGCTGACGCTCGCCGCTCCTGTGGTCGTCTGGGGCGGCCTGCCGTTCCACCGGGCCGCCTGGACCAACGCCCGGCACGGCGCCGCCACCATGGACACCCTGGTCTCGGTCGGCACGCTGGCCGCGTTCGGCTGGTCGCTGTGGGCGCTGTTCTTCGGCGACGCGGGCATGCCGGGGATGCACGACGAGTTCCGGTTCACCGTCTCCCGGATGGACGGCGCGTCCACGATCTACCTCGAAGTCGCCTCCGGGGTCGTCGCGCTGATCCTGCTCGGCCGCTATCTGGAGGCGCGCTCCAAGCGGCGCGCGGGGGCGGCCCTGCGGGCGCTGCTGGAGCTGGGCGCCCGGGACGTGGCGGTGCTGCGGGGCGGCCGTGAGGTGCGGGTCCCGGTGGCGTCGCTGGCGGTCGGCGACCGGTTCGTCGTACGGCCCGGGGAGAAGGTCGCCACCGACGGGACCGTGGTCGAGGGGGCGTCCGCGGTGGACGCGTCGATGCTGACCGGCGAGTCCGTGCCGGTGGACGTGACCGTCGGGGACTCCGTCACGGGCGCGACCGTCAACGCGGGCGGCCGGCTGGTCGTCGAGGCGACCCGGGTCGGCGCCGACACGCAGCTCGCGCGGATGGCGAGGCTGGTGGAGGACGCGCAGAACGGCAAGGCCGAGGTGCAGCGCCTCGCCGACCGGATCTCCGCCGTCTTCGTCCCGGTCGTCATCCTGATCGCGCTCGGCACCTTCGGGGTCTGGCTGGGCGTCACCGGGGACACGGCCGCCGCGTTCACGGCCGCCGTCGCCGTCCTGATCATCGCCTGCCCGTGCGCCCTGGGCCTGGCCACGCCGACGGCGCTGATGGTCGGCACCGGCCGCGGCGCCCAGCTCGGCATCCTCATCAAGGGTCCCGAGGTGCTGGAGTCCACCCGCCGGGTCGACACCGTCGTCCTCGACAAGACGGGGACGGTGACCACCGGACGGATGAGCCTCCAGGACGTGTACGTCGCCGAGGGCGCCGACGAGGACGAGGTGCTGCGGCTCGCGGGCGCGCTCGAACACGCCTCGGAGCATCCGGTCGCCGGGGCGATCGCCGCGGGCGCGGAGCAGCGGGTCGGGGCGCTGCCCGCGGTCGAGGACTTCGAGAACGTCCCCGGGCGGGGCGTGCGCGGCCGGGTGGACGGCCGCCAGGTGGCCGTGGGGCGCCTCTTCGACGTGGTGCCGCAGGAGTTGGCCCTGGCCCGCTCCCGGGCCGAGCAGGAGGGGCGTACGGCCGTCCTGGCCGGGTGGGACGGGCGGGCCCGGGCCGTCCTCGCCGTCGCCGACACCGTCAAGGAGACCAGCGCCGAAGCGGTCCGCGAGCTGCGCGCGCTCGGGCTGACGCCGGTGCTGCTGACCGGGGACAACCGGGCGGTGGCCGAGTCGGTCGCCCGGGCGGTCGGGATCACCGAGGTGGTCGCCGAGGTGCTGCCCGAGGACAAGGTGGACGTCGTACGACGGCTGCAGCGCGAGGGGCGGACGGTCGCCATGGTCGGCGACGGTGTCAACGACGCGGCCGCGCTGGCCACCGCGGACCTCGGCCTCGCGATGGGCACCGGGACGGACGCGGCGATCGAGGCCGGCGACCTGACCCTGGTACGCGGGGACCTGCGGGTGGCGGCGGACGCGATCCGGCTGTCGCGGCGGACCCTCGCCACCATCAAGGGCAACCTCGTGTGGGCCTTCGGCTACAACGTGGCCGCGCTCCCACTGGCCGCCGCCGGACTCCTCAATCCGATGATCGCGGGGGCCGCGATGGCCTTCTCGTCGGTGTTCGTGGTGACCAACAGTCTGCGGCTGCGCACCTTCCGGTGAAAGTTACCGGCAGTACGCCGCAGTGGATGTATGAGTCCCCCTAGAGTCCAACGCGCACCTCACATAAGCTCTTCACAAGGCTCGCGCATCATCCTTACGCTTGAGCTCCGATCACCGTATCGGGGCTCTTGCGCATCTATCGGACCGATGCAAGAGACGCAGATCACAGTGGTGTGAACGTAACCATCGAAGGGCTTCGACGGTCTAAGTTGGCGATGTCAGAGAAGCGTCTTGGGGGGCGCTGACCTGGCATCTGGGGATGTCTTGGGGGACTTCCTCAGAGATGCGTTGCCGGGGCACGTGCGACGGGAAGCTTTGAGCGGCCCTCCCGTGCCGTACGGGTCCCGGCAGATCGCACCGCATCACTGGATCAAGTACGGCGAGTTCTGCTCGTTGTGCTCAACGCAGCGATTCAGGCGCTGCCGTACCGAGCGCCCGGCCGGATCCCGTGGGGGGAATCCGCACCGGGACACGGGAAGGCGCCCTGGTCGCCGGCCCGTGGGGGGACCGGCGCTCCAGGGCGCCTTCTGTATTTTTTAGGGCTCGGTTCTCCCCCAGCCTTCGGCCGGGGGGACCCCCACCGGGGCGCCACAGTCGGTGTCGAGGGGACGACCGTGCTCC
>NZ_JBSHBL010000148.1:0-12868 GCF_053611985.1 Streptomyces sp. NPDC054770 | reverse complement strand
ATCTCGGTGGTCGCGTTGAGCTTAATGGTGCAGGAGCCCAGCGGGATCATGCCGCGGTCCAGCGCGTAGTCCCGGTCGGCGAGCCGGCGCAGGTAGCGCAGCATCGCGGTCTCGGAGCGGTGCTGCTGGAAGACCGGGTGGCTCAGGTAGCCGTCGGCGCGCAGCAGCGCCTCGGGCAGCGTGTCCTCGGCGACGGCGTCCAGCGCCTCGATGTCGCCCTCGACGCCGAAGGCCGTCCAGACGGCACCCAGCTGGGCTCGGTTGGTGGTCTCGTCGCAGGCCATGGAGACGTGGTCGGCGTCGACGAGCCGCAGGTTGACACCGCCCTCGCGGGCAGCGGCGACGACCTCGGCGGCCTTGCCGGGCACCCGGGCGGTGAGGGTGTCGAAGTAGGCACTGTGGACGATCTCGACTCCGCCGGCCCTGAGCCCCGCGGCGAGGATGGTGGCGTACCGGTGCGTGCGCTGCGCGATCGCCCGCAGCCCCTCGGGCCCGTGGTAGACGGCGTACATGCCGGCCATCACGGCGAGCAGCACCTGCGCGGTGCAGATGTTGCTGGTGGCCTTCTCACGCCGGATGTGCTGCTCGCGGGTCTGGAGCGCCAGCCGGTACGCCCTGTTCCCGTCGGCGTCCACGGAGACGCCCACGAGCCGCCCGGGCAGGCTGCGCGCGAACTTCTCGCGGACCGCCATGTAGCCGGCGTGCGGCCCGCCGAAGCCCATCGGGACGCCGAACCGCTGGGTGGTGCCGACGGCGATGTCGGCCCCGAGCTCGCCCGGCGAGGCCAGCAGCGTCAGCGCGAGCAGATCGGCGGCGACGGTGACGAGCGCGCCGACTCCGTGCGCCTGCTCGACGACGGCCTTGATGTCGCGTACGGCACCGGAGGCGCCGGGGTACTGGATCAGCACGCCGTTGATCTCACGCGCGGCGAGGTCGGCCGGGATCCCGTCACTGAGGTCGGCGACGACGACCTCCACACCGGTCGGCTCGGCCCGGGTCTGGATCACCGCGATGGTCTGCGGCAGCGCGTCCGCGTCGACGACGAAGACGCCCTTCTTGTTCTTGCCCATGCGCAGCGACAGGGCCATGGCCTCGGCGGCGGCCGTGCCCTCGTCGAGCAGCGACGCACCGGAGGTGGGCAGTCCGGTGAGGTCGGCGACCACGGTCTGGAAGTTCAGCAGCGCTTCCAGCCGACCCTGGGAGATCTCCGGCTGGTACGGCGTGTAGGCCGTGTACCAGGCGGGGTTCTCCATCACGTTGCGCAGGATGACGGGCGGCGTGAAGGTCCCGTAGTACCCCAGGCCGATCATCGAGTCGAGCACCTGGTTCCGGTCGGCCAGCGACCGCAGCTCGGCCAGCACCTCGGCCTCGGTCCGGGCGCCGGGCAGTTCCAGGCGCTCGGTGTTCTTGATCACGTCCGGCACGGCGGCTGCGGTCAGGTCGTCCAGCGAGCCGTAGCCGACCTGGGCGAGCATCTTGGCCCGAGCCTCGTGATCGGGCCCGATGTGGCGCTGCTCGAAGGGAATACCCTGCTCAAGCTCGGAGAGCGGAATGCGGGCGGTCATGTGCGGAGGCCTCCTGGTCTGACGCGACCTTCGAGGGGTACCCCGGCACGGGTACCCCGACGGCCTCCCCCTCTGTCATCTCAACCTGAGAGCTTCGCCGGTTCCGCCCACGCGGACTTCCGGCTTTCACCGTCGGTGAGGGCGGACACGGTCGACGTCCGCCCTGCTTTCCAGAGTGACCTCGTCCGTGCGGTACGTGTGCCTGAGAGATTCCGGGGAGGATTTGCTCCTTCGGCGCCTCCGGTTGCCCGGAGGACTCTCCCGCACGGGGTCAGCAGCCGCTGCCAGCCTACCAGCGAGGGCAACACCGGAGCCTTCGAGTGGCCGCCTCCTTGAATGTGCTCTTTTGTAGTGCTTACGGATGAGTTGCGACCAAGTGGAGGGCCCGTGCTGACCGACATCGATCCGCGCAACCTGATCGGCCGCAAGGCGTTCGACCGCAACGGTACGAAGATCGGCACGATCGACGAGGTGTACCTCGACGACGCGACGGGCGTGCCGGAGTGGGCGGCCATACGCACCGGCCTGTTCTCCCGGGACGCCTTCGTGCCCCTGGAGCCCAGCGAACTGGTCGAGGGCACCCTGCACGTCCCCTTCGACCGCGCCCTGATCAAGGACGCCCCCGACTTCGGGGTAGGCCGCCATCTCTCCCCGGAGCAGGAACTCCAGCTCTACCACCACTACGGCCTGGACACGACTCCCCCGCCCCAGGGCCATCCGGACCACGACTTCGGCAAACTGGCGGGCACGGAGGACGCGGGGGCGTGAAGCCGACGCCGGGTTCGGTCGGGTCGCTGCCCAGCCGCCCCCTTTCAGCTACTCAGCTGCGGGCAGGCGTGCCGCAGGGCGGCACGGGTGGGCGCAGCGGCACCCTGCCAGCGCCGGTAAGCGACCCCGCCCACAGTCACCCCGGCACCAACGGCAACGGCTCCGCCGGCTCCAGCTCAGGGTCCTCGACCCGAAACGTCCGCACCCTCCCCGGCCCCGCCGCCCCCGGCGTCTCGAACCGCACCGTCACCCGTCCCAGCCCACTCCCCTGCACCCATCCGTGTCCGTACTCGGCGTGCCGCACATCGTGCCCCGCGGGCCACCGCCGCTCGGCGACCGCCTCCTCCTCGGCGACCGCCTCCGCGACGTCCTCCTCCGCCGCGGACTCCGCCGCCCCCTCCCCGGCCGCCGCCTGCGCGAACAGGTCCTCCTGTGTGTAGTCGGCCAGCCCCGAGACCCCCACCCCCAGCAACCGCACACCCCCCGTCGTGTCCACCGAGTCCAGCAGCCGCGCGGCCGCCTCCCGCACCACCGCCGGATCGTCGGTCGGCCCCCGCAGCGTCTCCGACCGGGTGAGCGTCGAGAAGTCGTACCGCCGTACCTTCAGCACGATGGTCCGCCCCGACAGCCCCGCGTCCCGCAGCCGCCGTACACACCGGTCGGCCAGCCGCTGCACCTCGAGGCCCACCCGCAGCCGGTCGTGGATGTCCACGTCGTAGGTGTCCTCGACCGACACCGACTTGGTCTCCCGCTCGGCCACCACGGGCCGCTCGTCGTGGGCCAGGGCCATCGCGTACAGCGCGTGCCCGTGGGCCTTGCCGAGCAGCCGGACCAGCTCGTCCTCCCCGGCCTCGGCGATCTCGTCGACCGTGGTGATCCCGGCCCGCCGCAGATGGTCCCCCGTCGCCGGCCCCACCCCCGGCAGGGTCCGCACCGGCATCGGCCCCAGCATCGCCCGCTCGGTGCCCGGCTCGATCAGCACCAGCCCGTCGGGCTTCGCCTGCTCGGAGGCGATCTTCGCGAGCATCTTGGAGGCGGCGAGCCCGACGGACCCGGAGAGCCCTGTGACGGCCCGTATGTCCGCGCGCAGCCTCTCCCCCACCAGCCGCGCCGTCGCCGCGTCCCGGGCCGTCTCACCGGCCTCCAGGTCCACGAACGCCTCGTCCAGGCTGAGCGGCTCCACCAGCGGCGACAGCCCGCGCAGCAGCCCCATCACCTGCTCGCTGATCGACCGGTACAGCCCGAAGCGCGGCACCAGGTACGCGGCGTTCGGCGCCAGCCGCCGTGCCTGCCCCATCGGCATCGCGGAGTGCACCCCGAACACCCGGGCCTCGTACGACGCGGTGGCCACCACACCGCGCGGTCCGAGCCCGCCCACGACCACGGCCTTCCCGCGCAGGCTCGGCTTGGACGCCTGCTCCACCGAGGCGAAGAAGGCATCCATGTCGAGATGCAGGATCGTGGGCGCGTTTCTCACATCTCCGATGCTGCACCACGCCACTGACAATGCCCCGGCACGGACCCGTGCCGGGGCATCAGAAGAAGTTCAGGGGCCCAAGGGTCTTCGGGCCAGGACCTCAGACCGCCCGGTTGCGCCGCCGGGCCAGCTCGTCGGCGGGGTTGTGCCCGACGAGCGTCTCACCGGTGTCGACCCGCTCGCCGTGCAGCTGGGACAGCGCGCTCTCCACGTCCCGCCACACCACGCCCACCGCGATCCCGAAGATGCCCTGACCGCCCTGGAGCAGGGCGTGCACCTCGTCGGGCGAGGTGCACTCGTAGACCGTGGCGCCGTCGCTCATCAGGGTCATGCGCTCCAGGTCGCGGAAACCGCGTTCCCGCAGGTGCTGGACGGCGGTGCGGATGTTCTGGAGGGAGACCCCGGTGTCCAGGAACCGCTTGACGATCTTCAGGACGACGACGTCCCGGAAGCTGTACAGACGCTGGGTGCCCGACCCGTAGGCGGGCCGCACACTGGGCTCGACCAGGCCGGTGCGGGCCCAGTAGTCGAGCTGCCGGTAGGTGATGCCGGCCGCCGCGCAGGCCGTTGGCCCGCGGTAGCCGATCTCCTCGGTGGCCATGGACGCCGCCCCTCCGCCGCTCGGCACTGCGGTCGGCCGCTGCGGGGCGTGACCGGCAGTGCTGCTGTGAAGCGGGTACGGACCGCTCTCCCCGAAACCGCGTTCCGGGGCACCCCCAGCCGTACCGTCGCCGCTGCTTCTCACGCCGACCTCCGTCCTTGACCTGCCTTCTCGACGGTAGGCAGTCACCAGGGGTGCGTCAACGATCGCCACACTCGGCACGCCGAGTGATAATCACCCTAGGAGTGGTTTCCCGTGCCCCACCGCGGGGAAAGGCTAGCCGAATGCTCTGGCGGGAAGCCGTAGGACGCTCTCAGTGGCCGCTGGCAATTGCCCATGAGTTTCAACTGTGACCAGCCGCGAACCGGCCCGTCACCGACCTTGCGGTGGGTGACGGGCCGCTCGGGTCTCTCACTGGCTGCTGGTGCCGAAGTCCTCGGGCGAGATCTGGTCGAGGAACTCGCGGAACTTCTCCACCTCGTCCTCCTGCTCGTCCGGAATCGCGATGCCCGCGTCGTCCAGCACCGTGTCGCTGCCGTAGATCGGCGTTCCGGTGCGCAGCGCCAGCGCTATGGCGTCGGACGGACGGGCGCTCACCTCGACCCCGCTGGCGAACACCAGCTCCGCGTAGAAGACGCCTTCACGAAGGTCCGTGATGCGCACTTCGGTGAGCTCCTGGCCGACGGCCTCCAGCACGTCCTTGAACAGGTCGTGGGTCAGCGGCCTGGCCGGCGCCATACCCTGCTGGGCGAAAGCGATCGCCGTCGCCTCCCCCGGCCCGATCCAGATGGGGAGGTAACGGTCGCCTCCCACTTCGCGCAGGAGCACGATCGGTTGGTTGGAGGGCATTTCCACCCGGACACCTACGACATCGAGCTCGTTCACACAGCAACCCTAGGCCGTGCCCGGGACGTTTGGGTAGTCGGGCCGGGAACGCGCGCCCGATCCGGCCCCGGCCCGGGTCCTGTCGTGGTACTCATGGCAGCCGCACCCCGAGCGCGGTCTGCACGAGCGCGGCATGCAGCTTCACCGTGAGCGCCGCCAGCTCCTTCGTACGGGCCTCGGCGTGGGCCCTGGTCTGCGGGTTGCGGTGCCGCTTGAGCGGCGCCACCACCTGGTCCACCAGACCGGCCTCGCGGTCGGCGGCGCCCTTCATCACCCGAAGATGGCGCGGCTCGATCCCGAACCGGCCCAGCTCGGCCACGAGCGAGGCCACGGTGACCGTCTCGGCGTCGTACACGCCGTCCTCCAGCGGGGCGATCAGCCCGTACGACTCCCACTCCGCGAGGCAGTTCTCGTCGATGTCGGCGGCCGCGAGCAGTTCGTCCCGGCCGATCCGGGCCACCGTGGGCGTCTCCACGACCGTCGGCACGGCCTCACCGTCCCGCTGCCGCCCCAGCACGGGCAGCTGTACCGCCTCGCCGCGCTCCATGGCTTCCAGGTACTCCCGGATGACCTTCAGCGGCAGATAGTGGTCCCGCTGCATCCGCAGGACGTGTCCGAGGCGCTCCACGTCCCCGGCACTGAACTTCCGGTACCCCGAAGGAGTCCGGCGCGGCTCGATGAGCCCCTCCGACTCCAGGAAACGGATCTTGGAGATGGTGACTTCGGGGAACTCGTCGCGCAGCACGTTCAGCACCGTGCCGATGCTCATCAGCCCGGGTTCCGTGGCGGCGGTGCCGTGACCGGTACCGCCGCTCGGTGTGTGCAGCATGGGCCTTCTTCCCTGGGGTCCCCCGGACGAGGTCCGGCGGGGTCAGATGCCCTGCCGGCTCGCGTAGAAGACCAGCCGGTACTTGCCGATCTGGACCTCGTCACCGTTCGACAGCGCGACCTGGTCGATGCGCTCCCGGTTGACGTACGTGCCGTTGAGGCTGCCGACGTCGGCCACCGTGAACGAACCGTCCGGCTGGCGGCGGAACTCCACATGCCGGCGCGAGACCGTCACGTCGTCCAGGAAGATGTCGCTCTGGGGGTGACGGCCGGCCGTGGTCAGGTCGCTGTCCAGCAGGAAGCGGCTGCCCGAGTTCGGGCCACGGCGCACGACCAGCAGCGCGGAGCCGAGCGGCAGCGCGTCGACCGCCGCCTGCGCCTCCGGCGAGAGCGACGGCATCTTCGTCTGGCCGGTGACCTCCGCGTCGTAGGCCTCCAGACCGGAGATCGAGATCGTGGACGTCGTCTCCGCCGCACGCTCGGGGACGGCGCCCGCACGCAGCGGAGCACCGCAATTGGAACAGAAGCGGGCGTTCTCCGCGTTGCGGTTACCGCACCTCGTACAAACCAGGGCCGACATGGACGGATCCTCCTGCCGCGGCTGCCCCGCCGGGGCGTTGGACGCGTACGGGCCGGAGGCAAACCCTCCACCCGCACCTGAGGTTGACGGTTGCCCGAAACCTATGCCGCCGGACTGGGACGGGTCAACTGACGGCGCGCCCTGACCTCCCGAAATGTCACCCCCCGGACCAGCCACCTGGTCCCGGAACAGCGGGCGCTGGCCCTCCGCGTCGGGCTGTGCCCGATGGCGAGCGGTCGCGTTGTCGCTACCCTCTCGCGCGCTCTTGCCGAACAACTTCGCAAACAACTTCACGGGCGATTCCCCTTGACCGAAACAGACCCGCCCGTGGGGCAGGACGAACCCTGACTGAATAAACCGGCCGACCCGGACAACCACACAACGTCCGTATCCACCAGACAGTTTCCACCACGCACCGGTTCCCCGGTGCGCCGACCCCCCGCATCCTCATGCCCTCGCCCGACGTCCCCCATGCACCGCCGGTTCACTGTGAGGACGACCGAGCGTAGTCAGGCTGCTTCGCCGGTCGCAAGGCATCCACGACGATCTTGGCCGACCGCTCGACGGTCACAGTCGCCTGTTCCTTCTCCAGGGTCTGCACCACGCCTCCGGGGATGTTAAGTGCCGGTTCGAGATCCTGCGGCTTGCCGATCACCCTGAAAACGTAGGGCTGGGTGATCTTGTTCCCGTCGACGCTCACACTCTTGCCGGAGTCGCTGAGGTAGGTTCCGGCGATCACCCGTACCCCGTTGACCTGGATCGCCTCCGCACCGGCCGCGCGCAGTTCCTGGATCGCGTCGAGCAGCATGTCCGCCTGCACCGTCCCCTTCGGGTCGTCGACCGTCATCGTGATGCCAGGACCCTGGGCCGCCACAGTGCCCGCGAGAATACCGAGTTGCCGCTCCTTCTCGGCCGTCTGCTTCCGGGCCTCCGCCGCCTGGTCGGAGCTGCTCTGCAACTCCTGGCGCTGCTTCTCGAGTCCTGTCTTCTCGTCCTCAAGACGCTGAGTACGGTCGTCCAGTTCATCGAGGATGCGAACAAGATCCTCCTGGCGGGCCCCGCGCAGCGCGCTGTCGCTGTCGCTGTTCGACGCCACCTGCACGGCGAGCCCGAACCCGAGCCCGAACAGCAGCACCGCGACGATCAGTTGGGCCCTGCTCAAGCGTGGCGGCCACAGCCCCTGGACCAGCCGCCGGCGGCCGGTCAGCCCGGCCGGCGGCTTCGGTTCGGCGGACTCGGCCTCCGGCGCCGTGGCGGGCACCTCGGCCGGGAGTTCCCTGCGCAGCCGGTGCTCCGGCCGCTCCTCGTGTTCGCTCATGTCGCTCACGCCCGGAAGACGTGTCGCCGGATCGCCGCGGCGTTGGAGAAGATACGGATACCGAGGACCACCACGACCCCCGTGGACAGCTGCGACCCGACACCCAACTTGTCGCCCAGGAAGACGATCAGCGCGGCCACCACCACGTTGGACAGGAACGACACCACGAAGACCTTGTCGTCGAAGATCCCGTCCAGCATGGCCCGCAGACCGCCGAAGACGGCGTCGAGCGCCGCGACGACGGCGATCGGCAGATACGGCTCGACGACCGCCGGAACCTCAGGCCGGACCAACAGTCCGGCCACGACGCCCACGACGAGGCCAAGTACGGCGATCACGATGTGCCCTTCTCAGTCTTCTCGGTGTACGGCTGTGCTGTTCGTACGATCACACTCGGCGCGGCGGGCAACCGGACGTCACTCTCCGTGGAGATGGTCGCCCGGATGTCGAAGTTCTCCTCCAGCGCGTGCAGGTACAGCCCGTCGGGACTGTCCTGGAACCTGGAGCCGAGCCTCGCCCCGTCCCCCACCGCCAGCACCGTGTACGGCGGCACCAGCGGCCTGTTGTCGACCAGTATCGCGTCCCCCGCGGCCCTGATCGCGGACAGGGCGGTCAGCCGCTGCCCGTTGATGGAGATCGCCTCGGCGCCCGAGGCCCACAGCCCGTTCACCACGCGCTGCATGTCATGGTCCCGCACCCGGCCGGTGTCGGAGAACCCGGAGGTCTCCCGGGGATTGCCGGGGTCGCCGCCCGAGGACGCCTCCTTGGCGTCGTTCACCACCAGCTTCACACCGGGGCCGTGCACCGCCGTGGCGCCCGACAGGATGTCCACCAGATCCGCCTGCCCGCTGCCGCCGCTGTCCTTCAGCGCGGCGCGCTGGCGGGCGCTGACGTCGTCCCGCAGCTTGTCGACACTGGTCTCCAGCTTGTCGGCGGCCGCCGTCTCCCGGTCGACCCGGTCGATGAGCTCCTGGCGCTCCTTGGCCACCACGGGCGCCGTCACCCGCGCCTGCGCCGCTCCCACGGTGACCACCAGGGCCGCGAGCACCAGACCTCCGGCGAGGCCCAGCCGGGCCCGGAGGGTCTTCGGCATACCGCCGTCCTCGCCCCGAGCCCGCTTCCGCGCGGCCGCCTCGGCATACCCGTCGTCGAGGCTGTGGTCCATGACGTTGGTGATCAACGACATGGAGGCGTCCGGGCGCGACGGCCTGGAGACGCTGCTCCGAACGGGGGGTTGCTGCGGCATGCCGCACATCGTCGCACGTTGCGGCCAGTACCTCCGAACGGCCCCACCGGCGTGCCGGACCGGCCCCCATGGGGACACGTGTCCGGCACGCACGCGTGCAGCCGCTTTACCGACCGGCGCTGTCCACGATCGCCGACCACTCGTCCAACAGGGCCTGCGCGGAGGCGTCGTCGGGCCCCTCGGCCCACAGATGGGTGACCGCCTCGGCCGGGTCGGGCAGCACCATCACCCAGCGCCCGTCGGTCTCCACGACCCGCACCCCGTCGGTCGTGTCGACGAAACGATCATCGGCCGCCTCCACGACACGCCGCATGACCAGCCCCTTGACAGCCCACGGCGTCGCCAGGTCCCGCTTCAGGACATGCGCCTTCGGGATCCGGGCGTCGATCTGGCTGAGCGTGAGCTGCGTCCGCGCCACCAGACCGATCAGGCGTACGAAGGCCGCCGTACCGTCGTACACGCTGCTGAACTCCGGAACGATGAATCCGCCCTTGCCGTCACCGCCGAAGATGGTCCCTTCCTCGCGCCCCACGCGCGTGAGGTCGTCGGGAGAGGTGGTCGTCCACTCCACCTGGGTGCCGTGGTACGCCGCCACCTGCTCGGCGATCCGGGTCGTGGTGACCGGAAGCGCCACCCGTCCGCTGCGCCGCTCCGCGGCGACCAGGTCGAGCATCACCAGCAGCGCCCGGTCGTCCTCGATGATGCGGCCCTTCTCGTCCACCAGGGACAGCCGCTCACCGACCGGGTCGAACCGCACGCCGAACGCGGCCCCCGAGGACGCCACGATCTCGCCGAGGCGCACCAGTCCCGCCCGCCGCTGATCGGCCGTCTCCGTGGGCCTGGCCTCGTTCAGGCCGGGGTTGATGGTCAGCGAGTCCACCCCGAGCTTGCCGAGCAGACTGGGCAGCACGAGTCCGGCGCTGCCGTTGGAGGCGTCCACGACGACCTTGAGGCCTGATTCGGCGATCCCGGTCGAGTCGACGTTCCGCAGCAGCGACCCGGTGTACGAGTCGAAGACGCTGGCCGGGAAGTACAGGTCGCCGATCTCACCGGGGAACGCACGCCGGTACTCCTGCCGCGCGAAGATCCGGTCCAGCTTGCGCTGACTGGCCTGGGAGAGGTCGGCACCCTGCCCGTCGAAGAACATGATGTCGACGGAGTCCGGCACCCCGGGCGAGGTCCGGATCATGATCCCGCCGGCGCTGCCCCGCCCGGTCTGCTGCCGAGCCACGGGCAACGGCACGTTCTCCAGGTCGCGTACGTCGATGGCGCTGGCCTGGAGCGCGGAGATCACCGCCCGCTTGAGCGCACGGGCACCACGGGAGTGGTCACGGGCCGTCGTGACGGTCGACCCCTTCTTCAGGGTGGTGGCATACGCACCGGCCAGCCGTACGGCCAGTTCCGGGGTGATCTCGACGTTCAGGATCCCGGACACACCCCGGGCGCCGAACAGATGGGCCTGGCCCCGGGACTCCCAGATCACCGACGTGTTGACGAAGGCGCCGGCCTCGATGGTCTTGAAGGGATAGACCCGGACGTTGCCCTGCACGATCGATTCTTCACCGATCAGGCACTCGTCACCGATGACCGCACCGTCCTCGATCCGTGCGGCCCGCATGATGTCGGTGTTCTTCCCGACGACACAGCCCCGCAGGTTGCTGTGCTGCCCGACGTACACGTTGTCGTGGACGACGGCCCGGTGCAGGAAGGCGCCGCTCTTCACGACGACGTTGGACCCGACGACGGTGTGCTCGCGGATTTCCGCGCCGGCCTCGACCTTGGCGTAATCACCGATGTACAACGGCCCACGCAGCTCGGCATCCGCGTGCACCTCGGCGCCCTCGGCCACCCACACACCGGGGGATATCTCGAAGCCGTCGATGTCGACGTCGACCTTGCCCTCCAGGACGTCGGCCTGCGCCTTCACGTACGACTCGTGGGTACCGACGTCCTCCCAGTAGCCCTCGGCGATGTAGCCGTAGACCGGCTTGCCTTCCTTCATCAGCTGCGGGAAGACATCGCCGGACCAGTCGACGGGAACGTCGGCCTCGACATAGTCGAATACCTCGGGCTCCATGACGTAGATGCCCGTGTTCACCGTGTCGGAGAAGACCTGACCCCAGGTCGGCTTCTCGAGGAAACGCTCGACCTTGCCTTCCTCGTCAACGATGGTGATGCCGAATTCCAGCGGATTGGGCACGCGCGTCAGGCAGACCGTGACGAGCGCGCCCTTTGCCTTGTGGAAGTTGATCAGTTCGGTGAGGTCGAAGTCGGTCAGCGCATCGCCGGAGATGACGAGGAAAGCATCGTCCTTCAACGCCTCTTCGGCGTTCTTGACGCTTCCGGCGGTACCGAGTGGCTTCTCCTCGTTGGCATAGGTGAGCTCCATACCGAGCTCCTCGCCGTCCCCGAAGTAGTTCTTGACCAGCGATGCCAGGAACTGCACAGTGACGACGGTCTCGGTGAGCCCATGCCTTTTGAGCAGCCGCAGCACATGCTCCATGATCGGTCGGTTCACGACCGGAAGGAGTGGCTTGGGCATGCTGGAGGTCATGGGGCGAAGGCGTGTGCCTTCACCACCGGCCATCACGACGGCCTTCATGTCGGAAGCGTCCTCCTCTAAGAGATGACGGTCTAGCCGACTTCACCCGTCAAGATTGTCCCGCACTTTTCCGCCGCGGGCCATCGAGAGCAATCGAGGGGCCACTAGGTCCGGACAATCGCCGAGTTCAATCGGCTGTGGCGTCCGCACGAACCAGGCGACGGACCTGCACCACGTAGAGCACTCCTGCCCACCAGTACAGGGTTGTACCCCAACCTGCGAACGCCCATCCGAAAATAGCAGCGAGTGACGAGATCCAGCCGGTTCCGTCACTGAGCAGGAGGAGAGGGAAGGCGTACATCAGATTGAACGTGGCGGCCTTGCCCAGGAAGTTCACCTGCGGCGGCGGATAGCCGTGACGCCGGAGGATCCACACCATCACCAACAGCATCAGTTCACGCAGCAGTAGTGCGGCCGTCAACCAGATCGGCAGGATCTCCCGCCAAGTGAGCCCGACCAGGGTCGAGAGCACGTAGAGCCGGTCCGCGGCGGGGTCAAGGAGCCGGCCGAGGCTGCTGATCTGGTTCCAGCGCCGGGCGAGCTTGCCGTCCAGGTAGTCGCTGACGCCGCTGAAGAGCAGTACCAGCAGGGCCCAGCCGTCGCTGTTGGGCCCGCCGAACTCGGGCCTGAGGATCAACCACAGGAAGACGGGAACGCCGACGAGACGGGCCATGCTGAGGATGTTCGGGATGGTGAGGACCCGGTCCGTCTGGACACGGGTCTCCTGGACCTCCACCCGGGAGCCTCCTGTGGTGGGAAACGAGCCAACTTTGCTCCCTGACCCTACCTCAACGCAAAAAAGCTCTGGCTCTTGGGCTTGTCGCCCAAGAGCCAGAGCTCTAAAAGGAGTTCGGCGGTGTCCTACTCTCCCACAGGGTCCCCCCTGCAGTACCATCGGCGCTATAAGGCTTAGCTTCCGGGTTCGGAATGTAACCGGGCGTTTCCCTCACGCTATGACCACCGAAACACTATGAAACTGTAGAACTCTGCCGCACCAC
>NZ_JBSHBL010000147.1:0-13251 GCF_053611985.1 Streptomyces sp. NPDC054770 | reverse complement strand
GTCGTAAACCAGTCAGGTCGGTGAAAGATCAGGTCCACGAACGGGGGACAACGGGTTACGGGATGACGGCGGACCAGCGGTCGGCCCGGTCACATCGGTGAACGTACGACCGGTCGGTGACCGACGATCGGTGCTCGGCCGTCGGCGCTCGGCCATCCGTGCTCGCCCATCCGCGCTCGGTGATCGGTGATCGGCGGTGGGCCGGTCGGTAGGTCCGGTGGATTCAGTGGATTCAGTGGATTCAGTGGATGATGCCGGTGCGCAGGGCCACGGCGACCATTCCGGCGCGGTCGCCGGTGCCGAGCTTGCGGGCGATGCGGGCGAGGTGGCTCTTGACGGTGAGGGCGGACAGTCCCATCGAGACGCCGATCGCCTTGTTCGACTGGCCCTCCGCGACCAGCCGGAGTACCTCGACCTCGCGGCCGGAGAGCTCGCGGTAGCCGCCCGGGTGGCTCGGGGCACCCGGGGGGCGGCGGTGCATACGGGCGGCGGAGCCCATGGGGGCGGCACCGGGTCGGGTGGGGAGCCCGATGTTGGTGCGGGTGCCGGTGACGACGTAGCCCTTGACACCGCCGGCCAGGGCGTTGCGCACGGCGCCGATGTCGTCGGCGGCGGACAGGGCCAGGCCGTTGGGCCAGCCCGCCGCGCGGGTCTCGGACAGGAGGGTCAGGCCGGAGCCGTCGGGCAGGTGGACGTCGGCGACGCAGATGTCGCGGGGGTTGCCGATGCGGGGACGAGCCTCCGCGATGGACGAGGCTTCGATGACATCGCGCACGCCGAGCGCCCACAGGTGGCGGGTGACGGTGGAGCGGACGCGCGGGTCGGCCACGACCACCATGGCGGTGGGCTTGTTCGGGCGGTAGGCGACCAGGCTTGCGGGCTGCTCGAGGAGAACGGACACCAGGCCTCCTGGGGTGGGGGACGGGGGCCGGCTTGTGGGGATGAAGCCGGGACGAACCGTGCTTTCAAGGTCACAGTCGTCTTCGGCATCAAACCCGTCCGCCTTTAGAGAATGATCACGATCTGGTGAGTAACAATACGTGCAATTCGGACACGCGATCGATCATCCGAAGATCGAGTCGGTTCGGGCCGTTGTCGTACGGGACAGAAAGTGGCCGTATCGACAAAGAGATGGTCAATGAAGGGTGAGTCGACGGGACCCGGGTGGACGGGTCCCGAATCGGCGACGGTACGGGTTCAGCGTGCCTGCGGGTCGCGGCGCTGCGGCAGCGTGACCACCGAGGCGTCCCCGGGGGAGGCCGGCGGCAGGCCCGCCACCTGCGCCAGCAGGTCGCACCAGGAGGCGAGGTGGGCCGCGGTGTCCGGGGCGCCGGTGCGGCCCTCCCGCGGTGTCCAGGAGGCCCGGATCTCGATCTGCGAGGCGGCGGGGCGCGCGGACAGCCCGCCGAAGTAGTGCGAACTGGCGCGCGTCACGGTCCCGCTCGGCTCGCCGTACGACAGGCCGCGGGCCTGGAGGGCGCCGGTCAGCCACGCCCAGCAGACGTCCGGCAGCAGCGGGTCGGCCGCCATCTCCGGCTCCAGCTCCGCGCGCACCAGGGTGACCAGCCGGAACGTGCCGCGCCAGGCGTCGTGCCCGGCCGGGTCGTGCAGCAGCACCAGACGCCCGTCGGCGAGATCCTGGTCGTCCTCGACGACCGCCGCCTCCAGGGCGTACGCGAACGGGGCGAGACGCTGCGGGGCGGGCGTCGGCTCCACCTCGACCTGCGGCCGCAGCCGGGCAGCGCGCAGCGCGTCGACCGCGGCCCGGAAGGCCGGCGGTACCGGTGGCGCCGTACTCCCGGTATGTCCTTCGTCCTCCCCGGTGTCCTTCCCCTCGCCCGTTCCGCCAGCGCCGTCCGACAGTCGTCCCTGAGCCGCAGCCATGCGGGGAAGAGTAAGGGGAACGACGCCTTCGCGCAGGGAGAGACACCACCTAAGGCTGTGGCGAGGGGCGCGACCGGGCGGCCTCCGGGGGCGTGCGAGACTTGCCGTCGTGAGTGCGAACGGAAGCCCCACGGGCCAGCAGCCGACAGCGACGTACGACAGTGCCTTCCTGAAGGCGTGCAGGCGTGAACCCGTGCCGCACACCCCCGTGTGGTTCATGCGCCAGGCCGGCCGTTCGCTGCCGGAGTACCACAAGGTGCGCGAGGGCATCCCGATGCTGGAGTCGTGCACGCGGCCCGAACTGATCGCCGAGATCACACTCCAGCCCGTCCGCCGGCACAACGTGGACGCCGCGATCTACTTCAGCGACATCGTCGTCCCGCTCAAGGCCATCGGCATCGACCTCGACATCAAGCCCGGCGTCGGCCCGGTCATCGCGCACCCGATCCGCACCCGCGCCGACCTCGCCCAGCTCCGCGACCTCACCCCCGAGGACGTCTCCTACGTCACCGAGGCGATCGGCCTGCTCACCGCCGAGCTCGGCCCGACCCCGCTGATCGGCTTCGCCGGCGCCCCGTTCACCCTCGCGAGCTACCTCGTCGAGGGCGGCCCCTCGCGCACCTACGAGAACGCCAAGGCGATGATGTACGGCGACCCGGAGCTCTGGGCCGACCTGCTCGACCGCCTCGCCGACATCACGCTCGCGTTCCTCAAGGTGCAGATCGAGGCCGGCGCCTCCGCCGTCCAGCTCTTCGACTCCTGGGCCGGGGCGCTGGCCCCCGCCGACTACCGGCGCTCGGTGCTGCCCGCCTCCGCGAAGATCTTCGAGGCCGTCGCCGGTTACGGCGTCCCGCGCATCCACTTCGGGGTCGGCACCGGCGAACTGCTGAAGCTCATGGGCGAGGCCGGCGCGGACGTCGTCGGCGTCGACTACCGGGTCCCGCTCGACGAGGCCGCCCGCCGGATCGGCCCCGGCAAGGCGCTCCAGGGCAACCTCGACCCGACCGTCCTGTTCGCCGGCAAGGACGTGGTGGAGACCAAGGCCCGCGAGGTGCTCGACGCGGCCGCCGGTCTCGAAGGCCATGTCTTCAACCTGGGCCACGGCGTGATGCCGTCCACCGACCCGGACGCGCTGACCCGGCTCGTCGAGTTCGTCCACACCCAGACGGTGCGCTGACCCGGTCCGCTACCAGCCGTGCCGGGGCCGGGCCCGCCTGCCGAACAGCAGGCCGCGCGGCTCCGGCGGCGGGGGTGTGCCCGGCTTCAGCGGCCAGGCGAGCACCATGCCCACCAGGAAGCCGACGATGTGCGCCGCGTACGCCACCGTCCCGGCGTCGGAGACGCCCTCGCCGGACGAGTACACGGCCTGGAGCACGAACCAGAAGCCCAGCACCAGCCAGGCCGGCAGCCGCAGCGGCAGGAAGACCAGGAACGGGACCAGCACCCAGACCCTGGCCGTCGGGTAGAGGACGAGATACGCGCCCAGGACACCGGCGATCGCGCCGGACGCGCCGATCAGCGGGTCGCCCGACGAGGCGTTGACGAGCGCGAAGCCGTAGCCGGCCGCGTAACCGCAGAAGACGTAGAAGAGGAAGAACCGGATGTGGCCCATCCGGTCCTCGACGTTGTTGCCGAAGATCAGCAGGAACAGCATGTTGCCCAGCAGGTGCAGCCAGCTGCCGTGCAGGAACATCGCCGTGAAGACCGACAGCGCCGGCGACTTGTCGTAGCCGGGCGGGCCGACCACACAGCCGGGGCCGTTCCGGCCGATGCCTACCTGGCCGGTCGGGACCAGCTGCGGCATCTGATGGTGGATCAGCTCCTTGGGGACCGCCGCGTAGTGGTCCATGAAAGCCTGGAGATGACACAGCTGCGACAGATCGCTGCCGCCGGCCACGGAGCCGGCTATGCCGGGCGTGAAGAGGAAGACGAGCACGTTCGCGGCGATCAACGCGTACGTCACGTACGGCGTGCGACGCACCGGGTTCACGTCATGAACGGGGATGACCACAGCTGACTAGTGCCCAGGGAGGGGGCGCTCGATGCGCGCGGAAGCCCGGTGAACGTCGGCACGCGCGCGTGCGTATGTCCTTGCGACCGACGTGAGGTTCAGGCGACGTGACGTGAGGAACAGGCGATGAACGAGCGGGTTACTCCCCAGGCATTCCCTCCCATGCAGGCGCTGCCCGACGGTGAGGCCGAGATCTCCCTTGTCGTACGGCTGCCCTGGGAGGACGTGGCACGGCTCGGCCAGGAGGCGGGGCGGCTTGCTGCGCAGATGCAGCGGCCGGTGACGCTGGACGAGGCGGTCAGCAACCGGCTGCGGTCCACGCGGCCGGCGGCCGCGCATGCGCGGCCGGGGGCCGAGCAGCCTGCTGCCGCGGCTGCGCCGGGTGGGGCCGGGGTGACCTCGTTGCCGCGGATCAGCGGGACGGCTTGAGGTGCGATGCGGGGTGCGGGTGGACTGTGGCTGGTCGCGCAGTTCCCCGCGCCCCTTGGTAGGTGACGTTGGCGCTTCTCAGAAAGCTCGCACCTTTGCTGCTGCCTTTCTGGCCGCCACCAGTACCGGGTCCCACACCGGTGAGAACGGTGGGGCGTAGCCCAGGTCCAGGGCTGTCATCTGTTCCACTGTCATCTCCGCCGTCAGGGCGACCGCCGCGATGTCGACGCGCTTGGCCGCGCCTTCCCGCCCCACGATCTGGACGCCCAGGAGGCGGCCCGTCCGGCGTTCCGCGAGCATCTTGACCGTCATGGGGCTCGCGCCGGGGTAGTAGCCGGCGCGGCTCGTGGACTCGATGGTGACCGTCTCGAACTGGAGGCCCACCCGCAGGGCGTCCTTCTCGCGCAGGCCGGTGCGCGCGATCTCCAGGTCGCAGACCTTGCTCACCGCCGTACCGACGACACCCGGGAACGTGGCGTAGCCGCCGCCCACGTTGGTCCCGATGACCTGGCCGTGCTTGTTGGCGTGGGTGCCCAGCGGAACGTACTGCTCCTGGCCCGAGACCAGGTTCAGGACCTCCACGCAGTCGCCGCCGGCCCAGATGTCCTGGTGGCCGCGCACTCGCATCGCCTGGTCGGTGAGGAGGCCGCCGCGCAGGCCGAGGGGGAGGCCCGCGGCCTCGGCGAGGGTCGTCTCCGGGCGGACTCCGATGCCGAGGACCACCACGTCCGCCGGGTATTCGGCGTCCTCCGTGGCCACCGCCCGCACACCGCCGTCCGGGCCGGTGAGCACCTTGGTGACCGCGGTGTCGTTGACCATGGTGATGCCGAGGCCCTCCATCGCCTTGTGCACCAGGCGGCCCATGTCCGGGTCGAGCGTGGACATGGGCTCGCTGCCGCGGTTGACGACCGTCACCCGGTAGCCCCGGTTGATCATCGCCTCGGCCATCTCGACACCGATGTAACCGGCGCCGACCACCACGGCCCGGCGGCCACGCGTGCGTGCCAGCGTGTCGAGGAGGGCCTGGCCGTCGTCCAGCGTCTGCACGCCGTGCACCCCCGGCGCGTCCGCGCCCGGCATGTCGGGGCGGATCGGGCGGGCGCCGGTCCCGATGACGAGTCTGTCGTACGACGTCCAGGACTCGGCGCCGGAATCGACGTCACGCGCGCGTACCCGCTTCCCGGCCACGTCGATCTCCGTGACCTCGGTACGCATCCGCAGGTCGATCTCGCGTGCCCGGTGCTCCTCGGGCGAGCGCGCGATCAGATGGTCCCGCTCCTCGACGTCACCGCCGACCCAGTACGGGATGCCGCACGCCGAGTAGGAGGTGAAGTGGCCGCGCTCGAAGGCCACGATCTCCAACTCGCCCGGTCCCCGCAGCCGACGCGCCTGGGACGCCGCGGACATGCCCGCGGCGTCACCACCGATCACGACCAGTCGTTCCCGCCCACCGTTCATGCTCATGCGAACACGCTACGGGGCGCGGGCATTTCGGGCTCGCTCAGGTCTCGCTGCCGGGCTGCGCGGGGGTACGGCGCCTGCGTACGAGCTTCCACCACAGCAGCGCCGCCAGGGCCGCCAGTACGGCGAACGGCAGGGCCGCGCCCAGGGCCAGGGCGATCCAGCGCAGCATGGTGACGAAGACGTGCCAGCCGCCGGACACGGCGTCCACGAACCCGGGGGAGTCGTCCTTCGCGGCGGCCTTCTTCACCGGCGTCTGGGTGAGCGACAGCGTGATCGTGGCGAAGTCGGTGCGGTCCTTCAGGGACGCCTGCTGGGCGAGCAGCGCCTCCAGGTCGGCCTCCCGGCTGCTCAACTCCCCTTCCAGGGTGACCACGTCACTGAGCTTGGCCGCCCGGTCCATCAGCTCGCGGACCCGGGCCACGCTGGCCCGCTGCGACCTGATCCGGCTGTCCACGTCGACCACCTGGCCGGTGACGTCCTGTGCCTTCGCGGTGCGGTCGATCAGCTTGCCGGCGCCCTGGAGGCCGGTGAGCACCTCGTCGTACTTCTCGGTGGGCACCCGCAGGACCACGCGGGTGCGTTCATGGCCCCCGGAATCCCGGGTGGTGGTCTCGTTGCCGACGTAGCCGCCGGCGTCCTCGGCCGTGGTGCGGGCCGCGTCGAGGGCCTTGGGCACGTCCTTGACCTGCACGGTCAGGGAAGCGGTGCGGATGATCCGGCTGGCCGTGAGGTCGGGCGCCGTCCTGCCGGTCCCGCTGCCGCTGCCGGCGTCCTTGGCGCCTGCCGAGCCCGCAGCCTCCCGGGCCGCGCCGTTCACATCCGCCTTGGCATCGCTGGCGGAGCCGCCGCTGTCGGCGTTGTCGTTCGCACTGCATCCGGTGAGGACGAGCGCGGCGGCGAGCAGGATGCCGGCGAGGGCCGGTCGTACGGGACGTCGCATGGGTTCCCCCGAGGGTCGTGGTGACTGACGCTCCTTCGACGCCGGGGCGGGGCGGGACGTTTGGCGGCGCCGGTCCCGATGCGGTCACGGTCCGGACGCGTCCGGGTCACCGGGCCGGGGCGGGGGTGTCAGTGCGGTCTGAAAGAGTGGGCCCCATGAGCGCAACGGGTACGGGTACGGACCGGGTCGTCGTCGTCGGAGCCGGGATCGCGGGGCTGGCCGCGGCGCACCGGCTGCTGGAGCGCGGCGCGCGCGTGACCGTGCTGGAGGCCTCGGAGAGAGTCGGCGGCAAGCTGCTGCCCGGCGAGATCGCGGGCGTGCGGGTCGACCTGGGCGCCGAGTCGATGCTGGCCCGCAGGCCCGAGGCGGTCGCCCTGGCGCGCGAGGCGGGCCTCGCCGACCGGCTCCGGCCGCCCGCCACCGCCACGGCCTCGATCTGGACCCGGGGTGCCCTGCGGCCCATGCCCAAGGGCCATGTGATGGGCGTCCCCGGCACCGCCGCCGCACTGTCCGGGGTGCTGTCCGACGAGGGCCTCGCCCGTATCGAGCGCGACGCCGAACTGCCCCGCACCGAGGTCGGCGACGACGTGGCGGTGGGGGAGTACGTGGCCGCCCGGCTGGGCCGGGAGGTCGTCGACCGGCTGGTCGAGCCCCTGCTCGGCGGGGTCTACGCGGGCGACGCCTACCGCATCTCGCTGCGCTCGGCGGTCCCGCAGCTCTACCAGGCCGCCAGGACCCACGACTCGCTGACGGAGGCCGTCCGCGAGATCCAGGCCAAGGCGGCCGCCAACCAGCAGACCGGGCCGGTCTTCATGGGCATCGAGGGCGGCGTCGGTACCCTGCCGCTCGCGGTGGCCGAGTCGGTCCGGGCCCGCGGCGGCGAGATCGTCACCGGCACGCCCGTGACGGAGCTGCGCCGGGTCCGGCCCGACGGGGCGGACACCGAGGGCTCGCGCACCGCCGCCTGGCGGGTCGTCGCCGGGGACCGGGTGCTGCACGCCGACGCGGTGGTCGTCGCCGTTCCGGCGCCCGTCGCCGCCGCCCTGCTGCGCGCCGAGGTGCCCGCCGCCGCGGCCGAACTGGCCGCCGTCGAGTACGCCTCGATGGCCCTGATCACCCTCGCCTACCGCCGCGCCGGCCTCGGCCTCCCCGAAGGCAGCGGCTTCCTCGTGCCGCCCGTCGACGGCCGCACCATCAAGGCGTCCACCTTCGCCTCCCAGAAGTGGGGCTGGATCGCCGACGAGGACCCGGACGTCGTCGTCCTGCGCACCTCGGTCGGCCGGTACGGCGAGACCGCGGTCCTCGGCCGCGAGGACGCCGAGCTCGTGGACCTCTCCCGGCACGACCTGCGCCAGGCCACCGGCGTCGACGCCACCCCCGTCGCCACCCGCGTCACCCGCTGGACCGACGGCCTGCCCCAGTACCCCGTCGGCCACCACGCGCGCGTGGCCCGCGTCCGCGAGCACGTCGCCAAGCTGCCGGGCCTCGCGGTGTGCGGGGCGCAGTACGACGGGGTGGGCATCCCCGCCTGCATCGCGAGCGCGTACGCGGCGGTGGACCAGCTGGCGGGCGACCTCGGCGGGGTCGAGGAGCTGACGGCCAACCCGGTGCAGAGCCTGCACGGCGGAGCGGGAGAATAGGGACCATGAGTGACGACGCCCCCACCACCGAGTCCGGCAGGATCCCGAACAAGGGCAAGCTGGCCAAGGACCTCAACGAGGTCATCCGCTACACCCTGTGGTCGGTCTTCAAGCTGAAGGACGTCCTGCCCGAGGACCGCGCGGGCTACGCCGACGAGGTCCAGGAGCTGTTCGACCAGCTCGCCGCCAAGGACGTGACCGTCCGCGGCACCTACGACGTCTCCGGGCTGCGCGCCGACGCCGACCTGATGATCTGGTGGCACGCCGAGACCAGCGACCAGCTCCAGGAGGCGTACAACCTCTTCCGCCGCACGAAGCTGGGCCGCGCCCTCACGCCGGTGTGGTCGAACATGGCGCTGCACCGCCCCGCCGAGTTCAACCGCTCGCACATCCCCGCGTTCCTCGCCGACGAGACCCCGCGCAACTACGTCAGCGTGTACCCGTTCGTGCGGTCGTACGAGTGGTACCTGCTGCCCGACGAGGACCGCCGCCGGATGCTCGCCGACCACGGCAAGATGGCCCGCGGCTTCCCGGACGTGCGCGCCAACACCGTCGCCTCGTTCTCGCTCGGCGACTACGAGTGGGTGCTGGCCTTCGAGGCCGACGAGCTCTACCGCATCGTCGACCTCATGCGCCACCTGCGTGCCTCCGAGGCCCGGATGCACGTCCGCGAGGAGATCCCGTTCTACACGGGGCGCCGCAAGGACATCGCGGAGCTGGTCGCGGGCCTCGCCTGACCGGTCGTCAGTGTCGGCCGGCCTTGCCCTTCAGGGAGTCCTGCAGGTTCTTCCGCCGGGCATGGTCGGCCGCCGGCTTCGGCTCGGGGTGGCCCGCGCAGGAGGCGCGCCGCTCCGGGAGCCGGCCCTCCAGCAGGTAGGCCTCCAGGTAGCCGTTCACGCACTTGTTGGGGCCGCCGCCGATGCCGTGCGTGCCCGCGTCCCGCTCGGTCACCAGCACCGAGTCGGACAGGCGCCGGTTCATCTCCAGCGCGCCCGCGTACGGCGTGGCCGCGTCCCGCTCGGCCTGCAGGATGAGCGTCGGCGGCAGCTCACCGGGGCCCGTCCGCACGTCGAGGGCCTTCTGCCGGGGCACCGGCCAGTAGGCGCACGGCAGGTTCATGAAGGCGTTGTCCCAGGTCTCGAAGGGCGCCACGCGGGCGAGCCGGGTGTTGTCCCGGTTCCAGGTCCGCCACTTCGTCGGCCAGGGGGCGTCGTTGCACTCGACGGCCGTGTAGACCGCGTTGCCGTTCTCCGCCTCGGCGGCCGTCTCCGCGGCCGGCGCCGCCAGCCGGACCAAGGGCTTGGCGTCCCCGTTCAGGAACTTCGACAGCGCCTCCGCCCGGCTCGGCCAGAAGTCGTCGTAGTACCCGGCCGACAGGAACGCACCCTGCAACTGCCCCGGCCCGACCTTTCCGCCGGCCGCCTTCTTGGTCAGCCGCCTGACGGCCTTGTCGTAACTGGCCTGCACCTTCGCGGCGGTGTCACCGAGCTTGTACACGTCGTCGTGCTCGGCGATCCAGTCCCGGAAGTCCGCCCAGCGGCTCTCGAACGCGGCCGACTGCTCCAGGTTGTCCCGGTACCAGATCTGCGCCGGGTCCGGGTTCACCACCGAGTCCAGCACCATCCGCCGTACGTGCGAGGGGAAGAGGGTCGCGTACAGCGCGCCGAAGTAGGTGCCGTACGAGGCGCCCATGAAGGTCAGCCGGTTCTCGCCGAGCGCCGCGCGCAGCACGTCCAGGTCCCGGGCGTTGTTGAGCGAGGTGTAGTGGCGCAGCTTGCTCCCGGAGCGCTTGAGGCAGCCTTTCGCGTACGCCTTCGCCTCCTTGATCCGTGCCTTCTTGTACGACTCGGAGGGATGCGTCGGCGACTGCGACGGCGCCTTGAAGAAGTGCTTGGGGTCGACGCAGGACAGCGGGGCGGAGCGGTCGACGCCGCGCGGGGCGTAGCCGACCAGGTCGTAGGCGGCGGCGATGCGCTTCCACTCGGGCAGCACACCGATCATCGGGAAGAGCATGCCGGAGGCGCCGGGGCCGCCCGGGTTGTAGACCAGGACGCCCTGCCGGGGCACCCTGCGCTTGCTGTTGTGCGGGTCCTTGTGGGTGGCCGGGACCCAGCTGACGGTCAGCTTGATCTGCTTGCCGTCCGGGTGCGCGTAGTCCAGCGGGACGCTCACCGTGCCGCACCGGAAGGTGTCCGGTGCCTCCAGGTCGGCGGCGCACCGGCCGAAGTCGATGCCCGCCGCGCGCGCCCGCGCGGCGGCCACGGCGGTGCCGTGCAGTTCGGCCGCCGCCGTGTCCGGGACGCCGGGGGCGCTCCCGGCCGGGGCGGCGGCCAGAGTGGTCAGGATCAGGGACCCGGCTGCCGAGTACAGGGCGGGGGCTCTCATGGCGTATCCCTTCGGTGCAACGGCTGCGGTGGCGTGGCGGCAAGGGCACCGCAGCGACTGCACGGCAGCAATAAAAGGGATATTTCGACCGGTTGTCGGCGAAGGCAAGCACCACCGGGCCGGTGTCGGCGCAATGCCCCCTATGCGCCCCCGCTCACTCCCGCGGCAGCTGGTCCCGGTGTGCGAAGGCCGCACGCAGCTCCGGTTCGCCGACCGCGCGGATGCCGCGCACGGCGACGGAGGCCAGCAGCGAGTGGTCGTCGGCCGCGCGGCCGGCCCGCCGGTGCAGCACGCCCAGCAGCCGCAGCCCCGCCGGGGAGGCCCAGCGCGAGTACGGGTGCACCTCGACCCGGGCGATGGCCAGGCAGCTCAGCGTCAGGGTGAGGGGCAGCGCGAACCAGACGGCGACCAGGTCGCGCGGCATCTCGGTCGGGGCGGGCAGCGCGAGCGCGGCGACCCCGAGCCCGAAGACCGCCAGCGCGGCGACCCGGACCTGCCGGACCCCGGACGCGACCGTCGTCCGCGCCGCCGCGTCCGGCACCGCGAGCCCCGCCCGCACCAGCCCCTCGCCGAGGCTGCGGACGGCGTCCGCGTGGGCCGCCGCCGAGCGCACCGGCGCTATCCGGGACTGCCCCTCGGGCCCGATGGCCCCTATCACCGACCGCTCCATCTCGTCCCGCCCCCGCGGGTCCACGACGGTCGCCCAGCCGGTGTGGGCGAGCAGCAGCCGCCGTTGCCGGGCCATGGACACCAGCGTCAGGTCGGCGACCCGGGCCGGCCCGCCGGACAGGAACGCGGCCTCGTACAGCGTCAGATCGTGCCCCCGGCCCGCGTCCGCGTCGACGGCCGCCGTCCGCTCGGCGGCCAGGCACAACCGGGTGCAGGCGGTGCCGGCGACGGCCCAGGCCAGGAGCAGGAGAAGGACCCAGAACATGACATGTTTCTATGCCAGCGGCCTGGCCACCGCCATGCCCTGTTCATATTCCGGACCGAGTGTTGTCGGTATGTGACGTTCCGTTTGCCGCGCAGGTCAGGGGTTCTGGGCAGTCGGCTCGGGGCTTGCGGTGGCGGGCGGCAGCGCGTATGTCGAGGACGGCGACGGTGCCGCGACCGGGGTCGCGTCGGCGGGGGCGACGACGGGCGGCGAGGCCACGGGGGAGGGCGTCGCGGCCAACTGCTGCGCCAGCGTGGCGAAGTCGACGTAGCCCGTCGCCTCCAGGACCTTGATGTGGTCCAGGACGGTGCTGTTGGCGTCGTCGGCGAGGTCGCGGACCAGCGTGTTCTGGGTGGCGGCGCGGACCTGGGCGACCACGGAGAAGACCCGGCCGTGGGCCAGCCGCACGATGTTCGCGAACTCCCGGTCGAAGTCCTGGCCCTGCGCGGCGCTCAGGGTGGCGAGCCACTGCTGCTGCTGGGCGTTCGGCCCGTTCGGGATCGGCACGCCGAGCTGGGTGGCGACGGTGCGGACGTGGGCGTCGAGGGAGGTGTGCCCGTCGACGAGGTGCTGCCCGGCCGTCCGTACGGCCGCCGTGGTGCCCTTCTGCTCGGCCATCTCGCCGGCCGGCAGCTCCCAGAGCCCGGCGAGCCGGACCTTGACGATGAAGTCCCGGTCCTGCGCGGACAGCGGGCCGTAGGCCGTCGACACGGTCTGGGCGCTGAGCACGTTCACCGAGCCGGTGGGGTCCGAGCGGTCGGTGTACGACCAGATCGGAAACACCAGGGCGGCGAGGGTCGCCGCGAGACAGACGATGATCAGCCCGGTACCGCTGAATATGCCTCGTCCCTGGACGGGGGGTCGGGGTCGCGCGCGCATGATGCCTCCTGCACCGCACGGTGGGGCTTCGCCGTGCGGGGTTGGCATATTACCGAGGGGTCGCGGTAGGGGCGCCGGGCGGTCGGTCGGCTGCGGGCCGGTGGGGGGCTGATCGCGCAGTTCCCCGCGCCCCTTACGGGGCGCTGCAGTCGCGTCCGCTACGTAGCTGCGGGCAGGCGTGCCGCAGGGCGGCACGGGTGGGCGCAGCGGCACCCGGCAAGCGCCGGTAAGCGTCCCACCCCCGGCCACTAGCCCCGCCGCAGCAGCACCCTCGGCGCAAGCGATCTCCGCGGTGCCGCCCCCGCCCGCTCCAGCCACCACTCCTCCAGGCGCCGACGAGACCCCCGGTCCCCCAGCCGCCCCTCCCGCAGCAGCACCCCCGCGAACTCCAGCGCGTCCCGCCGGTAACCCCCCGCCATCGGCCGCTCCTGCGCATACGCCAGGAACGCCGCCCGGTAACCCGCCCCCAGAATCTCCGGCAGCTCCGGAGCCACCTTCGCCACCACGTCCGCCCGCTTCGCCGCCAGCGACCGCGCCTGCACCCCCATCCGCACCCGGTCGAACCCCTCCGGCACCGGAGTCCCGGCGACCAGCGACGACAGCACCGCGGTCTGCGCGAGCCCGACCCGCTGCCGGGTGGCGTCGGGGACCTCCGGCGCGGCCGCCGCCGGCGAGGGTTCCCGGC
>NZ_JBSHBL010000146.1:0-13574 GCF_053611985.1 Streptomyces sp. NPDC054770 | reverse complement strand
GGGGCGGGCGCCGGGGCAGCGGCGGCGGGCGCCGGAGCCGGGGCGGCCGGGGCGGGGGCGGCCGCCGGAGCGGCACCCGGGGCACCGATGACGGCGAGCTAGGCGCCGACCTCGGCGGTCTCGTCCTCGCCGACCACGATCTCCAGCAGGACACCGGCGACCGGCGCCGGGATCTCGGTGTCGACCTTGTCGGTCGACACCTCGAGCAGCGGCTCGTCGGCCTCGACGCGCTCGCCCTCGGCCTTCAGCCAGCGGGTGACAGTGCCCTCGGTGACGCTCTCGCCGAGCGCCGGAAGGGTTACGGAAACCGCCATGGTTTCGGTTGCTCCTTACGAATTGCGGAAGTCTGAGTCGTCGCTTGTGTCGACCGAGGGTCAGTCGTGCGAGTGGAGGGGCTTGCCGGCCAGGGCCAGGTGGGCCTCGCCGAGCGCCTCGTTCTGCGTCGGGTGGGCGTGGATCAGCTGGGCGACCTCGGCGGGCAGCGCTTCCCAGTTGTAGATCAGCTGGGCCTCGCCGACCTGCTCGCCCATGCGGTCGCCGACCATGTGGACGCCGACCACGGCACCGTCCTTCACCTGGACGAGCTTGATCTCGCCCGCGGTGTTCAGGATCTTGCTCTTGCCGTTGCCCGCCAGGTTGTACTTCAGAGCGACGACCTTGTCCGCACCGTAGATCTCCTTGGCCTTGGCCTCGGTGATGCCCACGGAGGCGACCTCGGGGTGGCAGTACGTCACCCGCGGCACGCCGTCGTAGTCGATCGGGACGGTCTTCAGCCCGGCCAGGCGCTCCGCCACCAGGATGCCCTCGGCGAAGCCGACGTGCGCGAGCTGGAGGGTCGGGACCAGGTCGCCGACGGCGGAGATGGTCGGGACGTTCGTCCGCATGTACTCGTCGACCAGGACGTAGCCGCGGTCGATGGCGACACCCTGCTCCTCGTAGCCGAGGCCGGCGGAGACGGGACCGCGGCCGACGGCGACGAGCAGGACCTCGGCCTCGAACTCCTTGCCGTCGGCCAGGGTGACCTTGACGCCGTCGGCGGTGTACTCGGCCTTCGAGAAGAAGGTGCCCAGGTTGAACTTGATGCCGCGCTTGCGGAACGCGCGCTCAAGAAGCTTGGAGGAGTTCTCGTCCTCGACCGGGACGAGGTGCTTGAGGCCCTCGATGACGGTGACGTCGGCACCGAAGGACTTCCAGGCGGAGGCGAACTCGACGCCGATGACACCGCCGCCCAGGATGATCGCGGACTTCGGCACGCGGTCCAGGACGAGGGCGTGGTCCGAGGAGATGATCCGGTTGCCGTCGATCTCCAGGCCCGGCAGCGACTTCGGCACGGAGCCGGTCGCGAGGAGCACGTGACGGCCCTGGATACGCTGCCCGTTGACATCCACGGAGGTGGGGGAGGACAGCCGCCCCGTGCCCTCGATGTACGTCACCTTGCGGGAGGCGATCAGCCCCTGCAGGCCCTTGTACAGGCCGGAGATGACGCCGTCCTTGTACTTGTGGACGGCGGGGACGTCGATGCCCTCGAAGGTGGCCTTGACACCGAACTGCTCGCTCTCGCGGGCCTGGTCGGCGATCTCGCCCGCGTGCAGCAGGGCCTTGGTGGGGATGCAACCCCGGTGCAGGCAGGTACCGCCGACCTTGTCCTTCTCGATCAGGGCGACGTCCAGGCCCAGCTGCGCCCCGCGCAGGGCCGCGGCGTAACCACCGCTACCGCCGCCGAGGATCACTAGGTCGAAAACGGTGCTGGCGTCGTTCGCCACGTCACGTCCTCCATGCATGTGCGCCGTACGCCGGTCAACGGTGACCGGGCGGCGGCTGGTGTCCGGCCGCTCTTCTTCGGCCCTGTGGGTGGGGCCCTGTCCTGCCGAGCCCCATCTTCGCACTTGTCGGAGGTGAACGAGACGCGGGGCCGGGGTGTGAGACACCACACGCTCACTTGATAACGCCCCGAGGGGCAGCGCCCCCGAAGGGGCGCGGGGAACTGCGCGACAAGCCACGAATCACCGGCGGCCGCCGCACGACCGAACCCCCCGAGCTACCGGGCGGCGGGGCCCCGCCCTACCCGCACGCGAGGCCCCGCCCACAAAACCCGACGTCAGCCCAGGTCGCCCTCGGCCGTCAGCTCCGCCAGCCGCACCAGCGTCCGCACCGCGGACCCGGTGCCCCCCTTCGGCGTGTAACCGAAGGCACCGCCCTCGTTGAAGGCCGGCCCCGCGATGTCCAGGTGCGCCCAGGTGATCCCCTCGCCCACGAACTCCCGCAGGAAGAGACCCGCGACCAGTCCGCCGCCCATCCGCTCGCCCATGTTCGCGATGTCCGCGGTGGGGGAGTCCATCCCCTTGCGCAGGTGCTCCGGCAGCGGCATCGGCCACGCCGGCTCGCCCACCTCCTCCGCGGCCTCGTGCACCGCGGAGCGGAACGCGTCGTCGTTGGCCATGATCCCGAACGTCCGGCTGCCCAGCGCCAGCATCATCGCGCCGGTCAGCGTCGCCACGTCCACGATCGCGTCCGGCTGCTCCGCCGACGCCGCCCACAGCGCGTCGGCGAGCACCAGCCGGCCCTCCGCGTCCGTGTTGAGCACCTCGACGGTCTTCCCGCTGTACATGCGCAGCACGTCACCCGGGCGCACCGCGCTGCCGGACGGCATGTTCTCGGCCAGCGCCAGCCACCCGGTCACATTGACCGGCAGGCCGAGCCGCGCCGCCGTGACGACGGCCGCGAACACCGCCGCCGCGCCGCTCATGTCGCACTTCATCGTCTCGTTGTGGCCGGCCGGCTTGAGCGAGATGCCGCCCGAGTCGTAGGTGATGCCCTTGCCGACGAAGGCGAGGTGCTTGTCCGCGTCGGCGTGCGTGTACGACAGCTTCACCAGCCGCGGGGTCGCCGCCGAGCCGCCGCCGACGCCGAGGATGCCGCCGTACCCGTCCTTGGCGAGCGCCTTGTCGTCGAGCACCTGGATCTTGAGGCCGTGCTCCTTGGCCGCGCCCTGCGCGATCGCGGCGAACGCGGCCGGCGTGAGGTCGTTCGGCGGGGTGTTGACCAGGTCGCGGGCCCGGTTGAGCTCCTCGGAGACGGCCGTGGCGCGGGCCAGGGCCGCCTTGTGGGCCGCGTCCCGCGGCTTGCCGCCGAGCAGCACACCCTCGGCGAGCGGCGCCCTGCCGTTCTTCGCCTTGGCGTTCTTGCCGGTGCCCGTGCCGGCACCGTTGTCCTTGTACGTGTCGAAGGAGTAGGCGCCGAGCAGCACGCCCTCGCCGATCGCGCCCACGGCGGCCGCGTCCTCGACGGGCAGCGCGAAGGCCGCCTTCCTGGCCCCGGCCAGCGCGCGGGCGGCGACACCGGCCGCCCGGCGCAGCGCCTCGGCCTCGTACTCCGCGTCCTTGCCGGGCTCGGTGCCCAGGCCCACGGCGATGACCAGCGGGGCCTTGAAGCCCGCCGGAGCGGGCAGCTTCGTCAGTTCGCCCTCGGCACCCGAGGCACCGAGGGTCTCCAGGACGGCGGCGAGCTTGCCGTCGTACGCCGCGTCCACGGCTTCGGCGCCCGGGGCGACGACCGGGCCCCTGGCCCCCTTGGCGACACCGATCACGATCGCGTCGGCCCGGAGGCCGGGCGCCGCTGAGGTGCTGAGAGTGAGAGCAGTCACGGTGGTGGAATCTCGCTTCCGATGTTGAGTTGCAGTGGCCGAGCGGGTGGGTCGACCGGGCCCGGGAAGCGACCCTAGGAGTGCCCTCGGGGCGCGTTGCGACCGGGGCCTTCACCCCGTCGGCGAACACCCGGGACGAGCCTACGCGTGTGTATGCGTTCGCTCATTCCTGCCGGCGTTCACCCGGGGGTTGCGTCGTGGCCACCTCCCGCGGCCCGGCCCGCCGCCCGGTCCGCCGACCGTACCGCTCCGGTCCCCGCCCATGGCGCGGGAGCCCGCGGGGGGCCTCGGTGCACCGGCCGTACCCGGGATGGGAGATCATCCACGGGGTACCTCGCCGCACACCCTGGAGCCCGCCCGGTGAACCTCCGCACCACCCCGCTGCTCGTCCTCCTGGCCCTGCTCGCCGGTTGCACGCGGGCGGCCCCGGACGACGCGGGGCGCTGGCGACCGCGGCCGGGTGTCAGCTGGCAGTGGCAGCTGAGCGGGCGGGTCGACACCTCCGTCGAGGCGTCCGTCTACGACATCGACGGCTTCGACCAGTCCGGGGCGACGGTCGCCACCCTGCACGGCAAGGGCCGCAAGGTCATCTGCTACCTCTCCACCGGCGCCTACGAGGACTGGCGCCCCGACGCGAAGAAGTTCCCCGCGTCGGTGCTGGGCCGCGGCAACGGCTGGGAGGGCGAGCGCTGGCTGGACATCCGCCGTACGGACGTGCTGAAGCCGCTGATGGCGGCCCGCTTCGACATGTGCCGGGACAAGGGCTTCGACGCGGTGGAACCCGACAACATGGACGGCTACCGGAACCGCACGGGCTTCCCCCTGACGGCGGTCGACCAGCTCCGCTACAACAGGCTCATCGCCCGGCTCGCCCACGACCGGGGCATGTCGGTCGGCCTGAAGAACGACCTGGACCAGATCCCGCAGCTGGTGGGCGACTTCGACTTCGCGGT
The DNA here is from genome assembly GCF_053611985.1 of Streptomyces sp. NPDC054770. NCBI lineage: Bacteria > Bacillati > Actinomycetota > Actinomycetes > Kitasatosporales > Streptomycetaceae > Streptomyces > Streptomyces sp. NPDC054770. The sequence continues at coordinate 8,978 of NZ_JBSHBL010000146.1, read as the reverse complement.
GAACGAACAGTGCGCCCAGTACGGCGAGTGCGACGACCTGAAGCCGTTCGTCGACGCGGACAAGGCGGTCTTCCACGTGGAGTACGAACTGCCGACGAGCGGATTCTGCGCACAGTCACGGAAGTTGAGGCTGAGCTCACTGGAGAAGAAGTACGAGCTGGGGGTGTGGCGAAAAGCCTGCTGAAGCACCCCGTCAGAAACTCCCCAGCGAGAACACCACGAGCGCCGCGGTCGCCGCCGTCTCGGCCAGCGCCCCGAACACGTCTCCGGTCACCCCGCCGAACCGCCGCCTGCAATGCCGCAGCAGCCCGTCCGTCGCGGCCTCGGCCACCACCACCGCGAGCAGTGCCCGCAGACTGTCGCCCGCCCCGACCAGCGCGCCGGCGCCCGCCGCCAGCAGCATCACCGCGAACGTGACCACGGTCGCCCCCACCTTGGGCACCACCCCGGCCACCGCCGCCCCCAGCCCCTCCGGGCGGGCGGCGGGCACCCCCTCCACCGCGGCCAGCGTCAGCGCCAGCCGGGCCACCGTCGCCGCGACGACCGCGGCCAGCGCGCCCCGCGCCCACCCGTCGCCGTACGCCTGGGCCAGCGCGGCCACCTGCCCGAGCAGCACGAAGACGAGCGTGACCACTCCGAACGGCCCGATGTCCGACTGCTTCATGATCCGCAGGGCGTCCTCGGCGGGCTTGCCGCTGCCCAGGCCGTCGGCGGTGTCGGCGAGGCCGTCCAGGTGCAGTCCCCGGGTGAGCACGGCCGGTACGGCGACGGCGGCGACCGCGGCCAGCAGCGCACTCGCCCCGAGCACCACCAGCAGCGCACCGACCGCCCCCGCGCAGAGGCCGACCGCGAGGCCGGCCAGTGGGGCGGACAGCATGCCGCCGCGGGCCGCATCACGGTCCCAGCGGGTGACCTTCACCGGGAACACGGTGAGTGTGCCGAAGGCGAAGCGGACGCCGTCCGGCCAGAGAGTCGCAGAGGTCGCAGCCACCGGCGCAGGTTACCCGGAAGTCAGGAAGACCCACGCCCCGGCCGGACTCCGGCCCGGCCATGGCCAGCCCCGGCCGGGCTCCCCGCCAGGGATAAAGTGCGCACATGGGACATTGGCTGGAGCGGAACATCGTCGAGCCGGGCAAACTCCCGCTGTTGCTGGCCCTGACCGCCTTCGTCCTGACCTTTGTGATCACCCGGGTCATCACCCGGCTGATCCGCGCCGGAAAGGGCCCGTTCGGCAACGTGAAGGCGGGCGGCCTGCACATCCACCACGTGGTCCCCGGGGTCGTCCTCGTCGTGATCGGCGGCTTCGGCGCGGTCGCCGGTTCCCGCAACGGCTTCGGCGCGGCCCTCGCCGCGATCGTGTTCGGGATCGGCGCGGGGCTGGTCCTCGACGAGTTCGCGCTGATCCTGCATCTCGGCGACGTCTACTGGACGGAGGAGGGCCGCAAGAGCGTCGAGGTCGTCGTCATCACGGCGGCGCTGGTGGGGCTGCTGCTCGCCGGGTTCTCGCCGCTCGGCGTCAACGACCTCTCGCCGGACGAACTCCAGGACCGGGGGACCGTCATCGCGAACGTCGTCGCCAACTTCGGCTTCTCCCTCGTCGCCCTGAGCAAGGGCAAGGGCCGCATCGCGATCTTCGGGGTGATCGTCCCGCTGGTCGCCCTCGTCGGCGCGGTCCGGCTGGCCCGCCCCGGCTCGGCCTGGGCCCGCCGCTTCTACGGCAACCGGCCGCGCGCCCGGGCCAGGGCCGGACTGCGCGCCTACCACCACGACCGCCGCTGGTCCCGGCTCACCCGGCCCCTTCAGGACTGGATCGGCGGCAAGCCCGACCTCCCGGTGCCGGCCCGCCTGCCCGGCCCCGGCTCCGCTCCTGGCTCAAGTCCCGGCCCCGGCCCCGGCCCTGGCCCCGATCCTGGTCCTGGCCCCGGTCCCGGTCGCCGCTGACGTCGCCGGTGCCACAGGCGCCGCCCCGCCGTCGCCGCCGCGCACAGCGCCGCCACGCCCGCTATGGCCGCCAGGTGCTCCTTGCCGGCGAGGTTGTCCTTCAGCGCCACCTCGACCACCATCGCCGCCGCCACCGCGCCGGTGGTGACATAGGCGCCGTACCGCCAGCCCAGGTAGACCGCCAGCCCGACGACGGCGGCCGACGGCCCGGTGTCCACCACCCGGGCGTCCGAGGCCGGCAGACCCAGCGGAGCGTGCGGCCCCAGCGCGATGCCGAGCCGGGCGTACAGGGTGCCGGCGACGGTCGCCACGTACGCGACGGTCAGGGTCCGCCACCAGCCCAGACACACCTCGGCGATGCCGAACACCACCAGGACCTGGGCCAGCGCACCCCATACCGGAAGGTCCAGCGCCGGCACGAACAGCGACAGCGGAGTGCGCGACAGAGCCGCCCAGAGGGGGTCCGCCGTACGCACCGCCCCGGCGTCCTGTACGAGGCGGTAGCCCCACGACTGGTTCTGCGCGAACTGCAGCAGCGCGGTCAGGCAGACCGCCCCCACCGTCATCGGCACCGCCCGCAGCCGGCGCTTCGCCAGCGGCCCGCGCACGGTGGCGTACAACAGCCCCCACTCGGCCCGGGCCCAGCCGGCGAGCGGCTTCATGCGCTGGTCCTCATCCGTGCACTTCTCTTTGTGCGTCCAGTTGTGTGTCCAGGTGCCTGCGGTGCACCCACTTGGGCAGCCCCGGCGCCTCCAGGAACCCCTCCGCGCGCGCCGACGCCAGGCCGATGCGCGGCAGGTCCGCGCTCTTCTCGAAGAGCAGGAACCGGGGTTCCCAGATCGGCCGGTACTTGGCGTTGGCCCGGTACAGGGACTCGATCTGCCACCACCGGGAGAAGAAGCTCAGCAGGGACCTCCACAGCCGCAGCACCGGTCCCGCGCCGAGGCGCGCACCTCGTTCGAAGACCGAACGGAACATCGCGAAGTTGAGCGAAACCTGCGTGATCCGGATCTCTCCGGCACGCCGCAGCAGTTCGATGACCATGAACTCCATCAGCCCGTTGTCGGAGTCCCGGTCCCGGCGCATCAGGTCCAGCGACAGCCCGCCCGGCCCCCACGGCACGAAGGACAGCAGCGCCCGCAGCTCACCGTCCGCATCGGTGCACTCCAGCATCACGCACCGGCCGTCCCGGGAGTCCCCGAGCCGCCCCAGCGCCATGCTGAACCCGCGCTCGGTGGCCCCGTCCCGCCAGTCGTCGGCCCGCCGGACCAGGTACGACATCTCGTCCGCCGGGATGTCCTCGTGGCGGCGGATCCGTACCGTGTACCCCGCCCGCCCGACCCGGTTGTGCGCCTGCCGGACGGTCCGCATCGCCCGCCCCTCCAGGGTGAACTCGGCGACCTCGACGATCGCTTCGTCACCGAGTTCCAGCGCGTCCAGCCCGTGCCGCGCGTACACGGTCCCGGCCTCCTCGCTCGCCCCCATGACCGCCGGGATCCACCCGTGCGCCCGCGCCTCGGCGAGCCACGGCACGATCGCTCCGGGCCATGCCTCCGGATCCCCGATCGGATCCCCGGAGGCGAGCGACACCCCGCCCAGCACCCGGTACGCGACCGCCGCCTTCCCGGTCGGCGACCACACCACGCTCTTCTCCCGCCGCAGCGCGAAGTACCCGAGCGAGTCGCGCTCGCCGTGCCGCTCCAGCAGGGCCCGCAGTTGCTTCTCGTCGTCCGCGGTGATCGGGTCGACGGCACGGCGGGAGCGGAAGGCGGCGTAGAAGACGGCGAGCACGAGCAGCGTGCTGAGCACGTTGATGACGACGTTGACCCAGTTGGGCGGGGCGATGTACGGGAACCGGGAGGGGTCGGCGGCGACCGACACCAGGCGCAGGGTGCCGTAGTGCCAGCGCTCCAGGAACGTCGAACGCGCGGCGTGCGGCGCCTGGTCGGTGGCGGTGACGAGGAGGGCGGCGAGCAGCGAGGCGACGAGACCGCCGCCGACGGCGACGGTGGCGGCGAGCCGCGGGTTCGACCGGTCGCCCTTCGCGTAGAACTCCCGCCGCCCGACGAGCAGCGCGCCGACGAACGCGGCGGTCAGCACGATCGAGATCCAGTTCTGCGCGTACCGCCGGATCTCCGGGAAGGCCATGGCGAACGCGAACAGCGCGAGGAAGAGCCCGCTCAGCACCAGGTTCAGAATCCACGCGGCCCGCTTCCGCCGCCGCATCGTGATCGCGAGGAACGCGGTGAACACACCGGAGGCGAAGCCGGCCGTCAGCAGGTACGGCGTGAAGAAGTTCTCCTGGTTGTGCCGCCGCACGTCCTGACCCAGCGACAGCCACACCGCGCTGAGGAAATTGACGAAGGCGACGGCCCGCAAGTACCACACAGCAAAGGCGGCGGCCCGCTCGGAGACCCCGCTGCCCTGCCGCCCCGACCCACGTCCATCACACCGCTCCACGGCAATTCGGACATCTCCCATGGAGAGCGATCATATGGGCGCCCTCGCATCAAACCCCGCCACACGCACCCTTTTTCCGCCGCGTGCATACGCGGACCGCGGGCCACGCCACCGCCGGTGCCGGTCGTTCACCGGGTGCGGCGCCGTTGTGGTTGCTCGCGCAGTTCCCCGCGCCCCTGGAGGGGTGTTGCGGTCGCCGTCTGTGTCGGCGTTTCCGTCGGCCCGCCGTACCTCGCGGCTCGGTGCCGGTTGTTCGTCGGGTGCGGCGCCGTTGTGGTTGCTCGCGCAGTTCCCCGCGCCCCTGGAGGGGTGTTGCGGTCGCCGTCTGTGTCGGCGCTCCCGTCGGCCCGCCGTGCCCCGCGGCTCGGTGCCGGTTGTTCGTCGGGTGCGGCGCCGTTGTGGCTGTTCGCGCAGTTCCCCGCGCCACTGAGGGGGCGCTACAGCCACCGCCCCGGCCCGTTTCGTCGCCGGTCCCTCTTCTCGGCCGGTTTTCTTGTGCGTCGGTCCCTTTTGGCTGTCGGCCTCGCGGTTCTGTCGGTCTCTTCTGGCCGCCGCAGCGGCGATCAGCCGGGACGGCGTATGTCGGCGGTGCCGTCCCGGTCGTGACCCGCGGTCCCGCTAATCCGCCGGCTTCTCCTCGGCTTCGGGCTTCTCCGGGAGCTCCGCCGCCAGTGCCGCCGCGGCCTGGACCAGGGGGAGGGCAAGGAGCGCGCCGGTGGCCTCGCCGACCGTCACGCCCTGCTCCAGGAGCGGCTCCAGGGCCATCCGGTCCAGCGCCTTCGCCTGCCCCGGCTCCCCGCTGTCGTGCCCGGCCAGCCACCAGTCCGGCGCCCGGAACGCGATCCGCTGGGCGACCAGCGCACACGCGGCCACCACCACCCCGTCCAGCAGCACCGGCAACTTCCGCACCGCCGCCTGCAACAGGAACCCGGTCAGCGCCGCGAGGTCGGCCCCGCCGACCGTCGCCAGCAACTGCAACTGGTCCCCGAGCACCGGCCGCGCCCGCCGCAGCGCATCCCGGATCGCCGCGCACTTCCGCATCCACGCGAGGTCGTCGATGGCGAGCCCGCCCCGTCCGGTCACCACGGACGCGTCCGTCCCGCACAGCGCCGCGACCAGGACGGAGGCCGCCGTGGTGCCGCCGACGCTGACGTCACCGAGGACCACCAGATCGGTCCCCGAGTCGGCCTCCTCGTCGGCCAGCCCGACGCCCGCCCGGAAGGCCGCCTCGGCCTCCTCGAGAGTCAGCGCGTCCTCGATGTCGATACGGCCGCTGCCCCGCCGTACCCGGTGCCTTACGACCTCTTCGGGCAGCGAGCCCGGGTCGCAGTCCAGCGCCATGTCGATGATCCGCACGGGCACACCGAGCCGCCGGGCGAGCACCGCCACCGGGCTGGCGCCCTCCAGGATCGCCCGCACCAGCAGTTCCGCGCTGCCCGCGGGCCGTGCCGAGACGTCGAGTTCGGCGACGCCGTGGTCACCGGCGAAGAGCAGGACCCGCGGCCGTTCGACCGGCCGTACCGGTACCGAACCCTGCGCGGCGGCCAGCCACTCACCCAGGTCGTCGAGGCGGCCCAGCGACCCGGGCGGCACGATCAGCCGCTCCCGGCGGGCCTCGGCGTCCCGGCGCACACCGCCGTCGGGGCGCTCGATCAGATCGGTGAAGTCGTCGAGATTAAGCGAGCTCATTCGCCGAACAGTACCGGCACCGAACGAACGCTTCGGTGCCAGATCGCCGCCACACCCGCACGGCGTCTTGGCACGCAAGATCGGTATCCCATACGTTCCGGTTTGCAGTGGATTGCGTTAAGGGAGTACAGGGAGCACAGGGAGCCGCCCATGCCGCCGCCCACGCCCGAACTCGCCCCGGGCCCAGACCGGTTCCACGAACCGCGCCGCGAGGACTGCCCCTGGTGCGGCTCCAGACGCCTGCGCACCCGCCTGCGCGCGCCCGACCTCCTCCACCACCGGCCCGGCACCTTCACCGTCGACGAGTGCCGGGACTGCGCCCACGCCTTCCAGAACCCCCGGCTGTCCCCGCAGGGCCTCGCCCTCTACCACCGGGACTTCTACGACGGCCGTCTGGAGGACTACACCGACCGCCTGCACCTCACCCGCACCGGCCGCCGCCGGCACCGCGCCGCCGCCCGCGCGATGCTGGCGCTGCCGGAGCCGGAGAGCTGGCTGGACGTCGGCACGGGGCACGCCCACTTCCCGCGCCGGGCGAAGGAACTCTTCACGTACACGTCCTTCGACGGCCTGGACCCGACCCTCCGGGTGGCCCGGGCCCAGGCCGAGGGCCACATCGAGGAGGCCCACTGCGGTTACCTGGCCGCCCCGGAGGTGCTGGCCCGGCTGCGCGCCCGCTACGACGTCGTCAGCATGTTCCACCACCTGGAACACACCCCCGACCCGCGCGCCGAACTCCGCGCCGCCCTCACCGCGCTGCGCCCCGGCGGCCACGTCCTGATCGACGTCCCGAACCCGCGCAGCGCGTTCGCCAGGCTCCTCGGCAAGTGGTGGGTCTCCCACGGCCAGCCTCGCCACCTGCATCTGATGCCACTGGACAACCTGCGGGCGGAGCTGGAGTCCCAGGGCTGCGAGATCCTCAGAACCGACCGGAAATCGCCGCACCTGCCGTACGACATCTCGGCGGCGCTCGGCCTGGCACTCGGCCAACTCCTGCCGAGGCGGTGGCTGGGGGCGGCGGCCCCGCTGATCGCCGTGGCGAGGGCCGCCGACCACGCCCTGGCTCCGCTGCTGCGCCGGACACCCTTCTCGAACTCGTACCGGATCATCGCGAGAAAGCGACGATGACGACCGTCGCGTCGGCTGCATGGCTGCGGGCAGGCGTGCCGCAGGGCGGCACGGGTGGGCGCAGCGGCACCCGGCAGGTGCCGGTAAGCGTCCCCACCCCCGGCCCCCACTACCTCAGCACCACCACCTGCCCCGCCACCACCAGCACCACCTGCTCGCACTCCTCAGCGAACGCCGCGTTCAGGCGGCCCAGTTCATCCCGGTACCGCCGCCCCGACGCCGTCGCCGGCACGATCCCCGACCCCACCTCGTTGGAGACCGCGACCACCGTCCGCCGCGTCGCCCGCACCGCCTCCGTCAGCTCCCGCACCCGCTCCCGCAGCGCCTTCTCGCCGCCCGACGCCCACTCCGTGTCGTCCCACGCCCCCACCGCGTCCATCGCGTCCGTCAGCCACAGCGACAGACAGTCGACCAGCAACGGCGGCCCGGCCTGCGCCAGCAACGGCACCAGGTCGCACGTCTCCGTCGTACGCCACGACCCCGGCCGCCGCTCCCGGTGCAAGGCCACCCGGTCCGCCCACTCGGTGTCCCCGCCGCGGGTGCCGCCCGTCGCGACGTACAGGACGTCGGGGAAGGACTCCAGCCGGCGTTCGGCCTCCACGGACTTCCCGGACCGTGCCCCGCCGAGCACCAGCGTCCGCCGGGGTACGTCGGGCACGTCCTCGTACACCCCCGCCGTCAGCGTCGTCCCGTCCGGCACCGCCCGCGCCCCGGCCGCCGCCAGCCGGCGTCGCAACTCCGGGCCGGGCGGCATGTCATGGCCCAGATGGACGGCCACGACATCCGTGGTCGGCCCGGCCGAACCGACCGCCCGCAGCCGCGCCAGCGCGTCCGGCCGGCCCACGACGTCGAGCAGCAGCAGGTCGTACGAGTCCGCACTCCCGTTCTCCAGCCCGGCCGGCGCCCCGCCCGGCGGCAGGTACAGCAGCCGTTGCCCGTCGGGGCCGGTCACCGCGTACCCGGTGCCGCCCGCGTCCATCGCCACCGCCCGCACCCGATGCCCCGTCAGCAGCGCCAGCTCCCGCCCGTCCGGCACCCGCGCCGGCTGCGGCAGCCCGGCCGGCACCTCGACGGCGGGCCCGTCGTGCGGATGCGACAGCAGCACCTGCCGTACGCCCCCCAGCGACCGCCCGGCCCGGGCCGCCGCGAACGCCGCGCCCGGCGTCAGATCGAGCAGCAGCGTCCCGTCGACGAGCAGCGCGGTGGCCGCCCGCGCATCCTCCCCGACGGCACACGAACAGGCCGCACAGGAACAGCCGGGGCTGGGCAGCCCCGCAGGAGCACCGGTACCGAGCAATGTCACTTCCACGGAACTGATTCTCACCCGCCCTCGCAGCCGACGCTGCGTGCAGCGCCCCTGAAAGGGGCGCGGGGCCGTATCAATATGCGGCTCCGCCGCGTGGGCGCGACCAGCCCCCACCGACCCGCACACGCCCCACAACCAGCGGAGTCATACCGGCGCCCCCACCCAACCGCATACGATGCATCAGTTGGATCAAAGGGAGGCCTACATGGCGGCATGGACGTGGCGGTTCGAGAAGGCCGACGGGACGGAGGTCCAGCCCGCGGTGGAGCCCGAGGAGTTCACCACCCAGGGCGACGCCGAGTCCTGGATCGGCGAGCAGTGGAAGGAACTGCTGGCCGGCGGCGCCGACCAGGTGCGGCTCTACGAGGACACCACCGAGATCTACGGCCCGATGAGCCTGCACGCTGACGGGTCCTGAAACGCGCCGGTGCGGGGCGGCCCCGCGGAGCCGCCC
>NZ_JBSHBL010000145.1:0-13644 GCF_053611985.1 Streptomyces sp. NPDC054770 | reverse complement strand
CCCGCGGCGCCGCCCCGCACCGGCCTCACTGCTCGCCCAGCGTCACATCCACCGTCCTGCCGACGCCGTCCCGGCTGTAGGTCACCGTCGTCTTCTGCCCCGGCCGGTCCGAGGCGAGCGACTCGGCCAGTGAGGTGATGGTGGTGATGTCGTCGTCACCCACCTTGGTGATGATGTCCCCGGGCCGGATGCCCGCCTTGTCGGCCGCGTCGCCCGGCTTCACGGTCACCACGGCCACCCCGGCCGGCTGGTAGTTCACGTCGACGACGGTGCGCCCGGTGATGCCGAGCGCGGCCCGCCCCGAGTCGGTCACCTTCCCCTGCTTGATGATCTGGTCGGCGACCGTCGTCACCATCGACGCCGGGATGGCGAACCCGATCCCCGGCGCCGCGCTGCCGCCGAGGTTGGGGTCGCTCGCGGCGAGCGTCGGGATGCCGACGACCTGGCCGTCCAGGTTGACCAGGGCGCCGCCGCTGTTGCCGGGGTTGATGGCCGCCGAGGTCTGCACCATGTTGGGGATGGTGGCGCCCGTACCGCCGCCCGCGGTGTTCTCGCTGACGGTCCGTCCGGTCGCCGACACGATCCCCTCGGTCACGCTGGACGACAGCCCGAGCGGCGATCCCATGGCCAGCGTGATCTGCCCGACCTGGACCTTCTCGGTGTCCCCGAAGGAGGCCGCCTTCAGCCCGTCCGGGCTCTTGTCGAGCCTGATGACCGCCAGGTCCTGCTGGGGGTAGGAGTACACCAGCGTCGCGGTGAGCGGTTCCTCCGTGTTGGCGGTCGTCACCTTGAACTTCTTCTCGTTCCCCACGACATGCGCGTTGGTGACGATGTGTCCGCTGCCGTCGTAGACCACCCCCGAGCCCAGGTCGCCGCTGGCCTGGATCTGCACGACCGACGGCAGGACGTCCTTGATCACCTTCTGGTAGCGGTTCTGCAGGTCGGTCGCCGCCAGGGGGACGGCCGCCGCCTGTGCGGCCCGGGCGGCCGAGGCGTCCTCGGCCGCGTCGCTCCCGAAGGCGGAACACGCGGATACCAGAGTGAGGCAGCAACAGGCCAGCGCGGCGGTCGTACGGCGGGTCCGGCGAGGTGGGGAAGCGTCCATGCCCCGAGTCTCGCCGCGGCGGTGACGCTCCGGCTCGCGCTGCTGGCCCGAACGAGGAGCGGCACCGGGGAGGTCAGCCGCGCACCCCGCACAGGTGCAGCAGCGCCGCGACCGCCCGGTACGGATCCGTCCGCCCGGCCCGCTCCTCCGCCGCGAGCAGCGCCGCCAGGTCGGCCGGTGCCCCGGCGTCGTCCGCGGCCGTGTCCGTGAACACCCGTACGCCGTACCAGGACTGCAACGGCGCACCGATGCCGGCGAGGGCGCCGGTGAGAGTGGTCAGCCGGTCGGCCCGGACGTCCAGGCCCAGCCGGTTGCGGTAGGAGACGGTGTCGAAGGCACCCAGGGCCGCCGCCCAGTCGCCGCTCAGCCCCGGCCGCATGGCCAGCGCGTCGGCGTTGCGCACCAGCAGCGACAGCAGGCCGCCCTGGGCCAGCATCCGGGCCAGCCCGGCGAGCAGCGCGTCCGGCTCCTCGACGTACATCAGCACCCCGTGGCAGAGCACCACGTCGAAGCTGCCCGGCAGGAAGTGGACGCCGGTGTCCCGCCCGTCCCCCTCGACGATCCGCACCCGCTCGCGGATGCCCTCCGGCTCACCGGCCAGGGCCTCCCGCGCGGCCGCGATCATCGCCGGTTCCCGCTCGACACCGGTCACCTGGTGACCGGCCCGGGCCAGCCGCAGCGCCTGCGTGCCCTGGCCCATGCCCACGTCGAGCACCCGCAGCCGCTGTCCGACCGGGAACCGCCCGGCTATCTGCTCGTCGAGCTGCCGGGCCACCAGCTCCTGCCGTACGACGTCACGCAGTCCGCCCAGCTTGTTCAGCCAGGCCTCGGCCGCACCCCCGGTGAAAGGCTCTGCGCTCAGGGCCGCTCTCCGCGCTTGACCTGCGGCTTGGGCAGCCGGAGCCGGCGCATCTGGAGGGAGCGGAACAGACCGTAGGTGACGGCGCCCTTGCGGTTCTGGTCCGGGAAGCGCTCGGCGAGACGCTTGCGCAGCCGGACACCGCTGATGGCCGCGTCGAGCACGATGAGCACGATCACGACCAGCCACAGCAGCAGCGCGATGTTCTTGATCGCCGCGTTGTTGACCACACTCATGACCAGGATGACCACGGCCAGCGGCAGGAAGAACTCCGCCACGTTGAAACGCGAGTCGACCCAGTCACGGGCGAACCTGCGGACCGGGCCCTTGTCACGGGCCGGCAGGTACCGCTCGTCGCCGGTGGCCAGCGCCTGGCGCTGCCGCTCCATGGCTGCACGCCGGTCGTCCCGCTGACGCTTGGCGGCGTCCTTGCGGTTCGTCGGCGTGTTGGCCACGCTGCGGCGCTGGGTCTGGGCCTCACTGCGCTTGGGCGTGGGCCTGCCCTTGGGCGCCTGCGGGTCACGGGTCTGCTTGGAGTCGGTCACGGCCGCCTTGTCGGCGGGGGCCTTCTCATCCTTGGCACGGCTACGGAACACAAAACCCAAGGGTACGGGGTCGCGGGGTGTGGGCCCCAGTCCGGCGGGGAACGATCCCGCAACACCAGACGTCTCCATGGGGGACAGAGGGGACGTTGCAGACGGTTCGCTCAGGGGGACACCTACTACCTGTGCCGGAGCGGAGCAGTCCGTAGTCGTCCTTGGGGATGAGCGCATCGGTCCCCGAACAGTGCGGTAATGGAGGCAGGGCCCGTACTGTGGGTCCTGTCGCAGGATCTGTGAGCCGGAGTCCGTCAGAAGGGGGCGCGCGAAGCCCATGAGCGGTGTCATGAAGCGTATGGGGATGATCTTCCGCGCGAAGGCGAACAAGGCCCTGGACAGGGCCGAGGACCCGCGCGAGACCCTCGACTACTCGTACCAGAAGCAGCTCGAACTGCTTCAGAAGGTGCGCCGCGGGGTGGCCGACGTCGCCACCTCCCGCAAGCGCCTCGAACTCCAGCTGAACCAGCTCCAGCAGCAGTCCGGCAAGCTGGAGGACCAGGGCCGCAAGGCGCTCGCCCTCGGCCGGGAGGACCTCGCCCGCGAGGCGCTGTCCCGCCGGGCCGCGCTCCAGCAGCAGGTGACCGACCTGGAGACGCAGCACGCCACCCTCCAGGGCGAGGAGGAGAAGCTCACCCTCGCGGCCCAGCGCCTCCAGGCCAAGGTGGACGCCTTCCGTACCAAGAAGGAGACCATCAAGGCCACCTACACCGCCGCCCAGGCCCAGACCCGCATCGGCGAGGCCTTCACCGGCATCTCCGAGGAGATGGGCGACGTCGGCCTCGCCATCCAGCGCGCCGAGGACAAGACGCAGCAGCTCCAGGCCCGGGCCGGCGCCATCGACGAACTCCTCGCCTCCGGTGCCCTCGACGACCCGACCGGCACCGCCAAGGACGACATCGCCGCCGAGCTGGACCGCATCTCCGGTGGTACGGATGTGGAGCTGGAACTGCAGCGCATGAAGGCCGAGCTCGCCGGAGGTTCGCCCCAGCAGGCGATCGAGGGCGGCACCGGACAGGGCCAGCAGGCGCAGCAGCCGCAGGACACCCCGCGCTTCGACAAGCAGTAGCCGACGCCTGGAGGGCGACATGGCCGACATGGTCGTGAGGATCATGGGGGAGGGCCAGATGAGGCTGGCCGACAGCCACCTCGCCGAACTGAACAAGCTGGACGACGAACTCCTCGCGGAGACGGAGTCCGGCGACGAGGCAGCCTTCCGCCGCACCCTGGGCGCCCTCCTGGACAAGGTCCGGGAACTGGGCGCCCCGCTCCCCGACGACGCCCTGGAACCCTCGGACCTGATCCTGCCGTCTTCGGACGCGACCCTGGAGGAGGTCAGGGCACTGCTGAGGGACGACGGCCTCATTCCGGGCTGAGACGGTCTGTTCGGCTCGCCCGGCCGCCGGACTTGAGCCTCTCGGCCGACCGAGTCGGGCGGGTGGGTGGGAAGCCGGGCGGTGCCCGCAGCGGGCTGAACCGGCAGTTCCGGCCCGCACGAACCCGCCGTACTGTTCAGACTGTGAGCCCATTCGAGAGAGCCCGCTGCAGAGCCGGCGCCCATCCGCTCGCCGTGGACGCGGTCATCGCCGCGGGCGCCCTCGTCTGCATGGTCGTGAGCTCTTTCGCCGTCCCGCACGGCGCGCACGGCGTCGCCTGGGGCATCCGCACCCCGGAACCGCTCAGCCTGGTCCTGATGACGCTCGCCGCCGCGGCCCTGGTCTTCCGCCGGTACGCCCCGAAGACGGTCCTGGCCGTCACCGGCGCCGCCTCCGTGGTGGAGTGCGTCACCGGCGACCCCCGCGCCCCCGTCGCGATGGCGGCCGTGATCGCCCTGTTCACCGTCGCCGCCACCACCGACCGCCGCACCACCCTGCGGGCCGGCCTGCTCACCATGACCGTGCTGACCACCGCCGCGATGGTCGCCGGACCCCTGCCGTGGTACGCCCAGGAGAACCTCGCGATCTTCGCCTGGACCGGCATCGGCGCCACCGCCGGGGACGCCGTCCGCAGCCGGCGCGCGGTCGTGCAGGCCATCCGCGAGCGGGCCGAGCGCGCCGAGCGGACCCGGGAGGAGGAGGCCCGCCGCCGGGTCGCCGAGGAGCGCCTGCGGATCGCCCGTGACCTGCACGACGTCGTCGCCCACCACATCGCCCTGGTCAACGTGCAGGCCGGGGTGGCCGCACACGTCATGGACAAGCGGCCCGACCAGGCCAAGGAGGCCCTCGCGCACGTCCGCGAGGCCAGCCGCTCCGCGCTGAACGAGCTGCGCGCCACCGTCGGCCTGCTCCGCCAGTCCGGCGACCCGGAGGCGCCGACCGAGCCCGCCCCCGGCCTGCACCTCCTGGAAGAGCTCGCCGACACCTTCCGCAACGCCGGCCTCCCGGTCGAGGTCGCCCGCGCCGACCAGGGCACCACTCCGCCGGCCGCCGTCGACCTGGCCGCCTACCGGATCATCCAGGAGGCCCTGACCAACGTGCAGAAGCACGCGGGACCCGACGCCAAGGCCGAGGTCAGCGTCGTACGCGTCGGACCGCACATCGAGGTCACGGTCCTCGACAACGGCTCCGGCGACGGCACCGCCCCCGAGGCCGGCGGCGGCCACGGCCTGCTCGGCATGCGCGAGCGCGTCACCGCCCTGCGCGGCACCCTCACCACCGGCCCCCGCTACGGCGGCGGCTTCCGCGTCCATGCGATCCTGCCGGTCAAGACCGACACCGACGACCGTACGAGCGACCGTACGAACGGCCGTGCCAAGGGCCGTACGGCCGCCCTGGGGGATTCCGCATGACGATCCGTGTCCTGCTCGCCGACGACCAGGCACTGCTGCGCAGCGCGTTCCGCGTGCTCGTCGACTCCGAGTCCGACATGGAGGTGGTCGGCGAGGCCTCCGACGGCGCCGAGGCGGTGCGGCTGACCAAGGAGCACGAGGCCGACGTCGTCCTGATGGACATCCGGATGCCGGGCACGGACGGACTTGCCGCCACCCGGCTGATCAGCGCCGATCCCTCGCTCGCCCACGTCCGTGTGGTGATCCTCACCACCTTCGAGGTCGACGACTACGTCGTCCAGGCGCTGCGCGCGGGCGCCTCCGGCTTCCTCGGCAAGGGCAGCGAACCCGAGGAGCTGCTGAGCGCCATCCGGGTCGCCGCCGGCGGCGAGGCGCTGCTCTCCCCGACGGCCACCAAGGGCCTGATCGCCCGCTTCCTCGCCCAGGGCGACCTCGGCGACGACGGCCGCGACCCGGCCCGCACCGAGCGGCTGCACGCGCTCACCTCACGGGAGCGCGAGGTCCTGGTCCAGGTCGCCGGCGGGCACTCCAACGACGAGATCGCCGAACGCCTGGAGGTCAGCCCGCTGACCGTGAAGACGCACGTCAACCGGGCCATGGCCAAGCTGGGCGCGCGGGACCGGGCGCAGCTCGTGGTGATCGCGTACGAGTCGGGACTGGTCCGCCCGCGGATGGACTGATCTCCACCCGGGCGTACTGCGGCCGGAGTAGGCGCCGGATAAGGGAACGGGACCCAGGGCCTACGTGAGCAGGGCCTTCGATGGGCGAGGGTGGTGCGGTGGGCACCCACAGGTGCCCCATCTGCTTCTCACAGCAGCTCCGCTCACAGCAGCTCACCGAAAAGAGACCCCGACCCATGTCCTGGCTGTCCAGATTCAGCCTCGCGCAGCGGGCCCTGATAGGCCTCGTCTCCCTGATCGCGCTCGCCTTCGGGGCGATCGCCATCCCCCAGATCAAGCAGCAGCTGCTGCCCACCATCGAACTCCCGGTCGTCTCCGTCCTCGCCCCCTACCAGGGCGCCGCGCCGGACGTCGTCGAGAAGCAGATCGTCGAGCCGATCGAGAACAACCTCGAAGGCGTCGACGGCGTCACCGGAGTCACCTCCACCGCGAGCGAGGGCAACGCCGTGATCATGGCGTCCTTCGACTACGGCAGCGACACCAAGCAGCTGGTGGCCGACGTCCAGCTGGCCGTCAACCGCGCCCAGCTCCCGGACACCGTCGACCCGCAGGTCATCACCGGCTCCACGGACGACATGCCGACCGTGGTCCTCGCCGTCACCTCCGGCAAGGACCAGCAGGCCCTCGCCGACCAGCTCGACACGACGGTCGTCCCGGCCCTGAAGGACATCGACGGCGTCGGCCGCGTCCAGGTCACCGGCGTCCGCGACCTCCAGGTCACCGTCACCCCCGACGACGCGAAGCTGGCGAAGGCCGGGCTCACCACGGCCGCCCTCGCCCAGTCGCTCCAGGCGGCCGGCGCGACCGTCGCGGCCGGTTCCTTCACCGAGGACGGCGCCAACCGCACCGTGCAGGTCGGCGGCGGCCTGACCTCGCTGACGCAGATCAGGGACCTGATGGTCACCGGGCAGGGCGTGCACAAGCCCGTGCGCCTCGGTGACGTGGCCGCGGTACGGCAGCAGGAGGCCCCGGCCGACTCCATCACCCGCACCGACGGCCGCCCCAGCCTCGCCGTGAACGTCACCATGGACCACGACGGCAGCGCCGTCTCCATCTCGAACGCGGTCAAGGACAAGCTGCCGAAGCTCCGTCAGGACCTCGGCTCCGGCGCCACCCTCACGGTCGTCAGCGACCAGGGCCCGGCGGTCTCCAAGTCCATCAAGGGCCTCACCACCGAGGGCGCCCTCGGCCTGCTCTTCGCGGTCCTGGTCATCCTGGTCTTCCTGGCCTCGGTCCGCTCCACGCTGGTGACGGCGGTGTCCATCCCGCTGTCGGTGGTCCTCGCGCTGATCGTGCTGTGGACCCGCGGCCTCTCCCTCAACATGCTCACCCTCGGCGCGCTCACCATCGCCATCGGCCGGGTCGTCGACGACTCGATCGTGGTCCTGGAGAACATCAAGCGCCACCTCGGCTACGGCGAGGAGCGCCGGGCCGCCATCCTCGGCGCGGTCCGCGAGGTGGCCGGCGCGGTCACCTCCTCCACCCTCACCACGGTCGCCGTCTTCCTCCCGATCGGCCTGGTCGGCGGCATGGTGGGCGCCCTGTTCGGCTCGTTCAGCATCACGGTCACGGCCGCGCTGCTGGCCTCCCTGCTGGTCTCCCTGACGGTCGTACCCGTCCTGTCCTACTGGTTCCTGCGCGCCCCGAAGGGCACCCCCGAGGACGCCGCGGAGGCCCGCCGCAGGGCCGAGGAGAAGGAGGCGAACAGCCGCCTCCAGCGCGTCTACGTCCCGGTGCTGCGGTTCGCGACCCGGCGCCGCCTCACCAGCGTGCTGATCGCGGTCGTGGTCCTGGTCCTCACCTTCGGCATGTCCGGACTGCTGAAGACCAACTTCTTCGACCAGGGCGACCAGGAGGTCCTCACCGTCAAGCAGGAGCTGAAGCCCGGCACCGGCCTGGCGGCGACCGACGCCCAGGCGAAGCAGGTCGAGAAGCTGCTCGCCTCCATCGACGGCGTGAAGGACTACCAGGTCACGGTCGGCTCGTCCGGCTTCATGGCGGCCTTCGGCGGCGGCACCGACACCAACCAGGCGTCGTACTCGGTGATGCTGGACGACTCGAAGTCCTACGACAAGGTGCAGAACGCCATCGAGGACGGCCTGCGCAAGCTGAAGGGGGCCGGCACCACCACCGTCTCCGCCGGTGACGGCTTCGGCAGCCAGGACCTGAGCGTCGTCGTGAAGGCGGCCGACGGCAACGTGCTGCGCAAGGCCTCCGAGCAGGTCCGGGCCGCCGTCGCCGGGCTGGACGACGTCACCGACGTCACCAGCGACCTCTCCCAGAGCGTGCCGCGCATCTCGGTGAAGGCCAACTCCAAGGCCGCCGCGGCCGGTTTCGACGACCAGACGCTGGGCGCCGCCGTCACCCAGGCGGTCAAGGGCACCACGGCCGCGAAGGCGACCCTCGACGACACCGAGCGGGACGTCGTCGTGAAGTCGGCGAAGCCCGCCGAGACCCTGGCCCAGCTGCGGGCCCTCAGGCTCGGCGGGGTGAAGCTGGGCGACATCGCCACGGTGGAACTGGCGCCCGGACCGGTGTCGCTGACCCGCATCGACGGCCGGCGTGCCGCGACCATCACGGCGAAGCCGACCGGCGACAACACCGGCGCGGTCAGCACCCAGCTCCAGTCGAAGATCAAGGCGCTGAAGCTCCCCGCGGGCGCGACGGCCTCGATCGGCGGGGTCACCTCGGACCAGGACAGCGCGTTCAAGAACCTGGGCCTGGCGATGCTGGCGGCGATCGCGATCGTCTTCATGCTGCTGGTCGCGACCTTCCGGTCCCTGGTCCAGCCGCTGATCCTGCTGGTCTCCATCCCGTTCGCCGCGACCGGCGCGATCGGCCTGCTGGTCGCCACCGGCACCCCGATGGGCGTCCCCGCGATGATCGGCATGCTGATGCTGATCGGCATCGTGGTGACCAACGCGATCGTGCTGATCGACCTCATCAACCAGTACCGCGGCCAGGGCCACGGCGTCGTGGAGGCCGTGGTCGAGGGCGGCCGGCACCGGCTGCGCCCGATCCTCATGACGGCCCTCGCGACCATCTTCGCCCTGCTCCCGATGGCGCTCGGCGTCACCGGCGAGGGCGGCTTCATCGCCCAGCCGCTGGCGG
The DNA here is from genome assembly GCF_053611985.1 of Streptomyces sp. NPDC054770. Taxonomy (NCBI): domain Bacteria; kingdom Bacillati; phylum Actinomycetota; class Actinomycetes; order Kitasatosporales; family Streptomycetaceae; genus Streptomyces; species Streptomyces sp. NPDC054770. The sequence goes on along the minus strand of NZ_JBSHBL010000145.1, from coordinate 4,505 downwards.
TGGTCGTGATCGGCGGTCTGATCACCTCCACGCTGCTGACGCTGCTCCTCGTCCCGACGCTGTACGCGATGCTCGAACTCCGCAAGGAGCGCCGGGCGAAGAAGCGGGCGGCGAAGAAGGGCCAGGGGGCCGCGGAGTCCGCCCCCGCGGCCGAGGAGCCGCAGCCCGCGGCGGTGTGACGGTCCCGCGAACGGCGGCCGGTTTCCGGAACACCTCCGGGAACCGGCCGTCCGCGCGTGCCGGTTCCGTATGCTGGCGCCGCGAACTGCAGGGCGGGGAAGGGGAGTTTCGGCGTGCCGCTGCACAAGGACGACCCGCGGTCCCTCGGCGGCTACAGGCTGGCCGACCGGCTGGGGGCCGGCGGGATGGGCATCGTCTACCGGGGCCGGTCGCGCTCCGGGCGCGAGGTCGCCGTCAAGGTGGTGCACGCCCAGTACGCCGAGGACCCGGTCTTCCGGGCCCGGTTCCGGCAGGAGATCGAGGCGGCCCGCCGGGTGAGCGGCGCCTTCACCGCCCCCGTCCTGGACGCCGACCCGGACGCCCCGGCGCCCTGGATGGCCACCCAGTACGTGCCCGGCTCCTCCCTCGCCGCCCGCATCCGGGCCCACGGCGCGCTCCGCGTCACCGAACTCCGGCCGCTGGCCCTCGGCCTGGTGGAGGCGCTCCGGGACATCCACCGGGCCGGGGTGGTGCACCGCGACCTGAAACCGGCCAACGTCCTGATGGCCGAGGACGGCCCCCGCGTCATCGACTTCGGCGTCTCCCGGGCCGCCGAGAACCACAACACCCTCACCGAGACCGGGCAGATGGTCGGCACCCCGCCGTTCATGTCACCGGAGCAGTTCACGGACGCCCGTACCGTCGGCCCCGCCTCCGACGTCTTCTCGCTCGGCGCGCTGCTGGTGTACTGCGTCACCGGACGCGGCCCCTTCGACGCCGACAGCCCCTATCTGACCGGCTACCGGGTGGTCCACAACGAGCCCGTCCTGGACGGGGTCACCGGCCCGCTGCGCACGGTCCTGGAGCGCTGCCTGGCCAAGGACCCCGCCGACCGGCCCGGACTCGACGACCTGGCACGGCAGTTCACGGCGGCCCTGCCGGAACCGTCGTCCGCCGAACCGCAGACGATGACCCTGCGCCTGCCTCCCACCCGCCCCGGCCGCGCCCTTGCCCCCGACGCCGCCACCCCGCCGCTCACCGGCCGCCGCCCCCGCCGCCGTACCCCCCGCCTGCTGCTGGCCGCAGCCGCGGTGACCGCCCTCGCCCTGACCGGCTACTTCCTGCTGGGTTCCTGGAACGGCGACGGCGAGGCGCGCACCGGCTCCTCGACGTCTTCCGGTTCCCGCTGGGGCACCCTGCCCACCGGCTGGAAGCCCTGGCAGACAACGGTGTCCGCGACCGCCGAGCACGGCGTCAAGAAGGCACCGGGCTACGAGGGCGACACCGCGCCCTCCTGCGTGTCGGACGGCTCCTCCGTCTACTGCGGCGGCACCTCCCTCCTCCCCACCCGGGTCGACGCCACCACCGGCCGCACCCTCTGGCGCTCCGGCATAGCGCCCGCGGGCGTCCCGGCAGCCCGCTACATCACGACCGTCCTCGGCGTGGACGGCGGCCTGGTCCTCGTCGAACTGACGATCACCGACAGCGGGGGCCTGGGAAAGGCCCAGTCCGTCCTGGCGCTCAAGGCCTCGGACGGCAGTCAGGTGTGGTCCCACGCGGTACGCACCGACAGCCTGGGCTCGGCCTACGGCGACGGGGTGACCCTGACCCAGGAGGGCGACGGCAGCACGGTCACCGTCCGCTCGGCACAGGACGGCACCGTGCGCGGCAACGTGCCGGTGCCCGCCGGCTGGCTCTGCTCGCCACTCGCCGCGGACGGCTACCCCTATGTGGAGTGCGGCGACCAGGACGGCTCGAAGGGCACGAAGTTCTACGTCATCCACCCCGCCGACGGATCGGCCCGCGTCCTGAACTCGCCCGCCCAGGCGGGCAGTTTCGTCGGCACCCTCTCCGGACAGCTGCTCTTCCTGGAGTCGGACGACCAGGATGTCGACAACGGCCCCGACCTGATCTACACCCGCATCGTCCGCGTCGACCCCGACGCCGGCACGATCACCGTGAAAACACTGCCCGAGCACTACCGGGGCGGGTTGCCCACCCTGGCCCACGGCACGCTCTACCTCGCCACCTCCAGCGGCCTGGTCACCGCCTTCTCCCCGACGACGGGGGCCCGGCGGTGGAACAGCCACACCACCCTGGAATCGCCGGGCCAGGCATCCGTGGACGCGACCGGGCGGACCGTGTACATGGCCGGTGCGAGCGGACGGGTGGTCGCGCTCGACGCGGCGAAGGGCACCGTGCTGTGGGAGTCCGCCGCCCGCGCCGAGGTACTCGGCAACAGCGGCCTGCTCCCGACCGTCTGGTTCAACCGGGGCGCCCTGGTCCTGTCCACCTCCGACGGCACCGTCTTCACCCTCGACCCGGCCCACCCCGAGCGCAGGGCCGTCGACTCGGGGTGACACACGGGCCGTACGGCTACGGCAGCGCCAGCATCCGCTCCAGGGCCAGCTTGGCGAACGCCTCCGTCTCCTTGTCCACCTCGATGCGGTTGACCAGATTGCCCTCGGCCAGGGACTCCAGGGTCCAGACCAGGTGGGGGAGGTCGATGCGGTTCATGGTCGAGCAGAAGCAGACGGTCTTGTCGAGGAAGACGATCTCCTTGCCCTCGGGGGCGAAGCGGTTCGCGAGGCGGCGGACCAGGTTCAGCTCGGTGCCGATGGCCCACTTGGAGCCCGCGGGGGCTGCTTCGAGGGCCTTGATGATGTACTCGGTCGAACCGACCTGGTCGGCGGCGGCGACGACCTCGTGCTTGCACTCGGGGTGGACGAGGACGTTGACGCCGGGGATGCGCTCGCGGACGTCGTTGACCGAGTCCAGCGAGAAACGGCCGTGCACCGAGCAGTGGCCGCGCCACAGGATCATCTTCGCGGCCCGCAGCTGGTCGGCGGTCAGGCCGCCGTTCGGCTTGTGCGGGTTGTAGACCACGCAGTCGTCCAGGGACATGCCCAGGTCGCGGACGGCGGTGTTGCGGCCCAGGTGCTGGTCGGGCAGGAACAGCACCTTCTCGCCTTGTTCGAAGGCCCACTCCAGGGCGCGCTGGGCGTTCGACGAGGTGCAGATGGTGCCGCCGTGCTTGCCCGTGAACGCCTTGATGTCCGCGGACGAGTTCATGTACGAGACGGGTACCACCTGCTCGGCGATCCCGGTCTCGGTCAGCACGTCCCAGCACTCGGCGACCTGCTCCGCCGTCGCCATGTCGGCCATGGAGCAGCCGGCCGCGAGGTCGGGAAGGACCACCTTCTGGTCGGCCGAGGTCAGGATGTCGGCGGACTCGGCCATGAAGTGCACACCGCAGAAGACGATGTACTCGGCCTCCGGGCGGGCGGCCGCGTCCCGGGCCAGCTTGAAGGAGTCGCCCGTGACATCGGCGAACTGGATGACCTCGTCGCGCTGGTAGTGGTGGCCGAGCACGAAGACCTTGTCGCCGAGCTTCTCCTTGGCCGCGCGGGCACGCGCGACCAGGTCCGGGTCGGACGGCGAGGGCAGGTCGCCGGGACACTCGACGCCCCGCTCGCTCTTCGGGTCGGCCTCACGGCCGAGCAGCAGCAGGGCGAGCGGAGTCGGCTGTACGTCGAGCTCCGTGGTCTGGGCGGTGGTCACGACACGCACCCTTTCTACTTTTCGTCGTTCTGACGCTATCTATCATAACTGCTTCACGTCACTTTGACGATGGCCATAGCGTCTATGTGACGTGAATCCCGGCGCCGAACGCTGTGGGTGGTCACCGCGACCGCTGTGCGTGACTTCGGGCATGTGCGAGCATGAAGAGGTAGGAAAAACGCGAGAACGCGCATGCCGGCCCGGAATGAATCAGCGGACCCGCCGGTTGCACTCGTCGGCAAGCAGTCTCCGTACAACCCGGGAGAGATGTAGATGTCCGTATCGGACGAGACCAGCACCGCCACCGACGGCATCATCCTGAGCGACGCCGCCGCGGCCAAGGTGAAGGCCCTGCTCGACCAGGAAGGCCGCGACGACCTCGCCCTGCGCGTCGCCGTCCAGCCCGGTGGCTGCTCCGGCCTGCGCTACCAGCTCTTCTTCGACGAGCGTTCCCTCGACGGCGACGTCGTGAAGGACTTCGGCGGCGTCAAGGTCGTCACCGACCGCATGAGCGCCCCGTACCTGGGCGGCGCGTCGATCGACTTCGTCGACACCATCGAGAAGCAGGGCTTCACGATCGACAACCCGAACGCGACCGGCTCCTGCGCCTGCGGCGACTCCTTCAGCTGAGCCGACGGGCAGAGCGGCAGAACGGCACGAAGGCGGCGGCCCCTCACGGAGAGGGGGCGCCCCCGTCGTGTGTGGGCAGCCCCGCTGCTGTCTCTTATAAACAACTGACGCTGCCGACAATAGTAGAGGTCTATCTCTCGGGGGTCGCCGTGTCG
>NZ_JBSHBL010000144.1:10200-13793 GCF_053611985.1 Streptomyces sp. NPDC054770 | reverse complement strand
CGGACCTTCTCGACGAGGTCCAGCAGCTCGGGGCCCTCCTGGCGGACGAGGGTCTCGCCGAGGAGGTCACCCAGCCGGCGGATGTCGGCGCGCAGGGTGGCGTTCGGGATACGGGCGTGCATGGGGTACTCCCGGGGTGTGGAGTGGGGGGCGCGGTCAGGGCGCCAGCAGCGCCGCCGGGTTGACCGAGGTGACCGCCCGGATCTGTGCCGGTGTCAGCTCTGCTTCGGCGAACCAGCGTCGACTCGTGGCAAGCCAGCCGACGGGGTCCGGTTGGTCCGGCTGGCCGAGGTCGGAGCTGAACACCACTCGTGGATGGGCGCGCACCACCTCGGCCAGGTGCCGGATGTCGCGGTGGCCCAACAGGATGGTCAGGGCGGTGAGTTCGATGTACAGGCCCGGGACCGGGGCCAGCCGGGCCAGGTCGGCCGGGGTGAGGCCGGACATGGGGTGGGTGGCGTGGGTCAGCAGCAGACGGGGGAGTTCCAGGCGTACCGCTTCGTCGATCACCCGGAGGGTCTCGTCCCGGTCGCAGTGCCCGGTCGCGAGGACGACGGGCAGGTCACGGGCCGCCCGGAGTACCTCACGCACCGGTTCGCCGAGCCGGCCCGTGCCGTCCAGGACCCGGTCGCCGCGCCGGCGTTCGGGATCGAGCAGGGGGTGGAACGGCTCCCGGTGCAGTGCGGACCTGTGGGCGGGGCCCACCAGAGTGGGCAGGTGCACGACCAGCCGGGCGGGGCTGTCCGGCCCATGGCTGTAGACGGCCTGTTCCATGACCTGGGGGCGGACCCCTCCGGCGAGGTCGTTGAGCACGACCGCGCCGGAGACGGGCAGACCCTCCTGCCGGGCCTCCCAGGCGTTCGCCGCCGTCGACCCCAGATGGCTCTTGACCACCACCCAGCCGTCGACCTCCGCGTAGGCCCGTCCGGCGGCGCCGGTCGTCAGACGGCGCCGGTACAGGTCGGGCCCGGCGTGGTAGTGGACGTCCACCACCCGTCGTACCAGGTCAGACATGACGGGACGCGGAGTCGGCGGGGCCTTCCCAGGGTTTGGCGTAGCCGAACCGGCGGCGGGCCTCGTCCAGTCGCAGGCCCTCGCCGACCGCCTCGGCGATGGCCGACTCGGTCCCTTCGACGCGTTCCGCGCGTTCCGCGACCTCGGCGGCCCGTTCGGCGGGTACGACGAGGACACCGTTGTCGTCGGCGACGATGACGTCACCGGGGCGTACGGTGACGTCGCCGATCGTGATCCGCCGTCCGGTGGCGGCGAGTTCCACCCGGTTCTTGCCGCTCACCATGGTGGCGCCGGTACTGAACAGCGGGTATCCGGCGGCGCGGATCTCGGCGATGTCCCGGGCCGAGCCGTGCAGCGCGGTGCCGCGCACCCCGCGGCTCTGTGCCACCGAGGTCAGCAGCGAACCCCAGTTGGTGCAGCTGGTGGAGCCGCCGTTGTCGACCACGACGAAGGAGCCCGCGGGTACGTCGTCCAGGTAGTCGGCGGCGTTGCGGAACCCGGACTCGGAGTGGTGCACCGGCTGGTAGGTGACGGTGTACGCCAGGCCCGCGGTACGGGTTCCGGGCACCCGCGCGGCGATCCCGGCGAGCACTGCGGGGATGCCGAGGCTGTCCAGCGCGTCGGAGACCGAGGCGGTGTCGAGCGCGGCCAGCCGGTCCACCACCTCCGCGGGTACCACGGGCGCCGGTTCCCCGTCCCCGCCCGCCAGTTCGGCGGCGACGGCCTCGGCGACCTCGCGGGTGCCCGCGCCGCCGCCCAGGTCGTACGTGACGGTCGTACGGTCACGTGCGACGGTACGGACGGCACTGCGCAGTTCCTCGCCCGGTACGGGCAGGCCGAGGTGGTCCAGCATCTGGGCGACGGTGAGCAGCATCGCCATCGGGTTGGCCCGGTCCCGGCCCGCCATGGCGGGGGCGCTGCCGTGCACCGGTTCGAAGTAGCTGCCGTGGTCGCCGATGTTGCCGCTCGGGGCGAGACCGAGTCCGCCCATGACGCCGGCGCCGAGGTCGGAGAGGATGTCGCCGAACATGTTCTCGGCGACGAGCACGCCGAACCGCTCCGGCCTGCGGACCATCCACAGGGCGACGGCGTCGACGTTGAGGATCTCGGTCTCGATGTCCGGGTGGTCCCGGGAGATCAGTTCCAGGCGTTCACGCAGGTGGTTGCTGCTCTGCCGCAGGACCATCGGCTTGTCCACGACGGTGAGCCGCCGGTGGCCGTGGGCCTCGGCATAGGCGAGTCCGAAGCGCAGCAGCCGGTCGATGCCGAACCGGGTCTGCAGCCGGAGCGTGACGCTGCTGCCCTCGGGGCCGGAAGCCTCGGCGTTGGGGTGGTCGCGCACCGCGCTCCACAGCGCCTCGTCGAGTCCGTGGACGTCGTAACCGGCGTACAGGCCCTCGGTGTTCTCGCGGATGACGGTGAAGTCGAACCGGCCGCGGTCCAGATCGGTGACCGGGCGGATGTTGGCGTACAGGCCGAGCCGCTGGCGGAGCTGGATGACCGGGGAGACGAACTTCCGGCCGGTGCCCCTCAGCGACGGCGTGAGTTCGGCCTCCGCCTCGCGCAGCGGCTTGCTGGTGATGGCGCCCAGCAGGCAGGTGTCGGTCTCCGCCAGGAGCTTCCAGGTCCGCTGGGGCACCGGGTCGCCCTCCTGGCGCCAGCACTCCCAGCCGATCTCCCCGAACCTGAAGTCCAGGGGAAGACCGAGCCGTTCGACGGTGCGCAGCGCGGCCTCGACGACCTCGGGGCCGATGCCGTCACCGGGCAGGACGGCAACGCTTTTCCTCGGAGCCGACTTCATCGGAGTCCCTTCTCCCGCAGGTAGGCCTCGATCAACGAGGCGACCTTCGCGGGCTGTTCGGCGTGGGGGCGCATGCCGGCCCCGGGGGCGACGTGCACCCTGTGGTGCGGGGCGGCGGCGGTGTGCCGCTGGGTGACGAGCTGGGAGTGGCTGCCCACGATCTGCAGCAGCGGACCCGGGTGGGCGCGTACGGCGGCGGATACGTCGATCCCGCACAGCAGCCGCATCCCGGCGGCGAGCCGCCGCCCCGCCGCCGCGTCGGCCTCGACGGGGGCGGGGTCGGCGTCGGGCCCGTCATACGGCAGGACGCGCCGGTTGAGCAGGGCGAGCGCCGCGCCGGGGCGGCCGGAGGCGGCCAGGTCGGCGATCTGCGTGAGCCGCTGTTCGAGGACCGGGTCCGTGCGGGCGGGGCCCGAGACGAGCAGGGCGGCCGTGTCGGGGGCGCAGTCCGGGAGCAGGGCCTGGGCCACCGCCCCGCCCAGCGCGTTCCCGCAGAGCAGGTCGACGCGGCCGAAGTCCGGCAGCAGCGCCCGCCAGCGGGCGACGAAGGCGGACATCGAGTCCGCCTCCTCGTCCCACAGCGAGAGCGTGTCCACCACGGTCACCCGGAGCCCGGCCCGGGCCAGGGTCCGGATGACCGGGGCGAAGAACGCCCCCTCGTCCCAGCGCGCGGTGACGGGGGCGAGGACGAGGGCGTGGGGCGCGCCGACGGCGGTGACCCGGGCGCAAGGCCCCCGGCGGGCCGCCCGTGCGGGCGGGGGTAGCGCGACGCCGCGCT